>JAQBVJ010000017.1 GCA_027623235.1 Planctomycetota bacterium | reverse complement strand
ATCTCGGAACCCCGGCAAGCGGAACAGAAACAGTCCCTGCAAAAACGGTCAGATCGCCACTGCAACCCCAGACTTTTAACAGCCCAGCGTAAGCCGTCCGGTCTGGGCGCATTGTTCCATGCAAGACCGGGTGGCTTGCTCCGCTACCTGTGACTGGCTTTTTCAACGGGCTGGTGGAAAGCAGCACCGCGTGCCGGGACGTTGTTCCGGGAAGAATCCTGAACCGGCGATTTCTTCCGATGCGAATCGGAATGCGGCGATGCCCTTGTCTACTTCTGAACAGATTTGCGTTGGCGAGGTCGGAGGTGGTAGCCTGCCAGGGTGCAGGGAGGGAACGAGGGGAAACATGGCGACTTCAAATCCGGAAATCTCAAAATCCGGAAATCTCACTGAGCAGCTCGGACACTTCGTACGACACGATCGTCAACTATGGCGGCCGGCTGATCGACATCCAGCGGTTCATCGGGATCAACGATTACTGGGTGAGGTCCGCCTACAACCCGATCGATCGTTCGCTGTTCTGGATTCGCAACGCCACAACCGGTTCAGAGATTGTCCGGCTTCCGTGGACCGGTGACGGGTGGAGCGAATCTCAGACGCAGGTGCTGGCTCCGTACGGTCGACGATCGTTCTGGAAGCCGACCTTCCACGACAGTCTGGGATCGCTGTTCGTGGTGGCCGACGAGGACAACAACGAGCACTTCAACATTTATCGCTTCACGCCTGGCGACGACGTGGTCTCACAGGTCACCGACGTCGGTTACATGTTCGGGTACTCGTTCAGCCCGGTCACAAACCACATCGTGATGGCCGGCCGGAAACAGATCAGCGGGGTTGAGGAGTTTCTGTTTGAGGTCGATGTGGATGACCCGGAAAGCCTGGTCACGCTTGTTGAAGACTCGCCGGAATTCCGGATCGATTCGTTCGAAAATCCCGTCATCGATGCGGACGATCGCCGGATCGCCATCACGCTTAAGAAAAACGGCCACCGCGATCAGCTGTGTTTGGGAATTTACCGACGCGAAGAGGAGAGGCTCGACATCATTGATCCGCCAGGGCAGAACCGGACTCACTGCGTGCCGGTCGCCTGACGCGGCGATCAACTGATTCTGCAGATCGACCTGGACGGAGCGAACCAGGACCTCTTCATTTATGACGACTCGACCGGTGAGTTCTCGTGTCTGTTCCGCAACTCGATGCCGTTGATTGTCGGACAGTATGACGCGGAATCGGACCGCGTTCTCATCCAGACGCAGATCCAGAAAGAAGAGCGGGATGTCGGCGAACTGGTTCTGATCGACGCGGACTCCGGCAGCATTCTGAAGCGACAGGACCTGGACGCGGTCGTGCTGCCGTGGCACGACATGATTTGTCCGATGGGTGGCAGCGAGTATCTGATGACCGCTCGCGAGGGCGAGATGCGAGCCTTCGTCGGCATCTTCAACTGCCGCGGCGATGGTGAGCCGCTCATGCGGGTTGGCTTCGAGCCACAGGTTCAGAAAGCCCTCAGATCGTCATGCGAGATGTCCGACGTCACGTATGCCACGTTCGACATGGACGAGCACGGCAAAGCTCGAATGATCCACGGCGTGCTGTTCATGCCGAAGAATCTGCCGGTGGTCGAGTCACAACGGGCGGCCCTCATTTATGCTCACGGTGGTCCGACGGCCAACACGGCGAAAGCGTGGTCGGCCGACGTCCAGTTTCTCACCTCGCTGGGCTACATCGTCTTCGGCCCGAACCCGCGCGGCAGTTACGGTCATGGAAAAAAGTTTGAGTCCCTCAACGATGCCGACTGGGGTGGCGGAGACTTTCGTGACTACTGCTACGGCCTGACCTTTCTGATTCGCAATTACCACCTCGACACGCGTCGTGTCGGCATCTTTGGAGGCAGCTACGGCGGCTACATGACCAACTGGGCGATCACGCGACCGAACACGCCTTTCGCATTCGGCATCAGTCTTTATGGAATTTCCAATCTGTTTCTGACCGTCAAGGAAAGCGTCATCGCCGGCATGACTCTGACCGAGATGGGTGACCCCGAGGAAAACCACGACCTCTACAAAGAACGCTCGCCGTATTTCTGGGCCCAGCACGTTGCCTCACCGCTGCTGCTGATCCACGGCTCGCGCGACAAACGCACGGTCACAAAACAGAGCAGCCTGTTTTATGAAGAGCTGATTCGGCTCGGAAAACAAGACGTCCGCTACGTCGAGATCGAAGGGGAAGGGCACGGATTCCGAACGACGAAGGCACGCGTTGAGTCGATGCAGGCGATGGCCGATTTCCTGTGGCACGTCGCCCCGATTGCCAGCGAGGAAGAGCAGCAGGAAATGCTGATCATCGAAGAAATGAAAGGCGACTTCCTCGAAGTCCTTCACGAGGCCATGCGAGCGGCCGTCTGCCCGACTGAGGAAAACAAAAGCAACTTTCAAAGCCTGCTCGACAAAATCCGGAATCAACTCTGGAACCGGGCCGTCGAACTTCGAGGCAGCGGCGAAGACTGCGATTCCGCATAGGAATCCACCCGCCATGCGGTCTTGTCGGATTTGACACTCGCGGGTACAAGACCCGTCCCTTCACACACCCTTCCGGCGGATCCTCGCCACAATCCCTTCCTTTCGTGTCTCACGCCCCACCATTCGCTGCGCCGTGAGTTCGCGAATCGTCCCGCTCTTTTCCAGCGGACTCCCCACAACACATGGCAGATCTGAAACACCTCGGCGACGAGATTCGGGCACTGCTGCGCCAGCTCAACGGACGTCAGAAGGCAACGCTGCTCGCCTTCGGAGCCGTTATTCTGGTGCCGCTGCTGTGGCTCAGCGTTCGTTCGACGGACGAGTCGTGGCTCGCCGTCCGCGATGGAGCTCAGTTGGAGCCCACCGACCTCAGCCTGGCCGAACAGACTTTGCAGGACAGCGGGCTGACTGATCTTCGCGTCGACGGGCAACGCCTGTTTGTGCCCGCTGAAAAAGTTGCACTCGCCAATGCCGCACTCTCGGACGCCGGAATTGCTCTGCCCACGGACGACGCCGACGAGAATTCCGAATCGTCGATCTTCACCGCGTTTCAATCTGCCGGCGCGGTCGAACGGGAGTCGCAGAACCAACTGCACCGGAACATCGAACGAGCCCTCGCCACCATTTCCGGAATTCAGAACGCCACCGTGATCTCGTCCCGCTCGAAGCCGGCGCGCTGGGGTCAGAAGCCGGATGTTGCGGCCGCCGTTTACATCTCGCCGAGTTCCGGTTGCCACTTGACGCCCGAGCTTCGTGCGTCGATCTGCGCCTCGGTGGCGAGGATGATCCCCGACCTCGTTCCGGAGCGGATCGTCGTGACGGATCAGTCGACGGGACGATCCTGGACGCCGAACGCGGACGGAGTCACCGTCGTCGATGCTCAGGAACTGGCCGAGCAGTACGAAGCCCGCATCCAATCGGCCCTCGCCTGGATTCCCGATGCGAAAGTCATCGTCCGCGTCCCGCCTGAGTTCTCGCCAGTTCCTGTCGAGTCAACTTCGCATCCCGACCCGGTCGGAGTTCGAAGTCTTCCGAATCAACCGGGCGTCGTTTCGTCCGCCGGTCCTCGCCCGCAGAACGTCCTTCTTGTCGAGGTGCTCGTTCCGAATCTCGAGGCGACCGAAACGGAGCGCGTCGTCGAATCGGCGGAGCGGGCCTTGCCGCTCGGAATCTTCGCCACCGTCTCGGTCAGCCGAAAACCCGCGCCGCTCACAGTACAAGCCGGCATCGTGGAGGAAACGGCCTCGAGTCCGCCACTACTTCCGGCGTTGTCCCTCCTGGTCATTCTGGCGTCCGCGATTTTCGCCTGGCGATCAAAGACCGCCTCGACCAGCGTGCCCCGTCCGCCTTTGACAGAGCCTCTCAACGAGCCGCTCGATTTTCGCGAGACGGAAAACACCACAGACGAAGTTCCGCTTCTCGACGAAAGCGAACACGACTTGCCTGCCGCGTCGGAAATCGACGAGCGATCCTTCGATCCCGTCGAACCGTCGATCGTGGTTGAGCGTCCTCAGCCCCGCTTCCGGTTTCTCCAGCAGACCGAACCTCGCTTGCTGTATCGACTGCTGGCCGGCGAGCATCCTCAGACGCTGGCCCTGGTCCTGCGGCATCTGTCAATCAAGCTCGCCACGGATGTCGTCAGTCTGCTGCCGACCGGAATTCAGTCGGAAGTCATTCGCCGCATTGCCGAAGCGGACCTCACCGCAGCGGACGTCGTCGTGGAACTTGAAGAGACGCTCCGACTTCGAGCGACCTCCGCCACGGCCGCCGCGGTGCCCGACATTTCAACCGCCACTTCGTCCCCGCCGCCGCACGAAAGATTTCTGAGTCCGATGGAGCGGTTTGAGGAAATCGTCAAGTTGACGCCACCCAACCTGAAGCGCGTTGTGGAAGAAGTGGAAGAATCGCTCTGGGCCGAGGCACTCCACGAGTCGTCCGAGGCGCTTCGCTTTCGAGTCATCGCGTCGCTGCCTCCTCAGCAGGCGCGATCCGTGCGAGCCCGACTCAGCCAGTCGGCTCCGCACAAGGCAGACGTCGAGACAACCCGCAACCGCATCGTCGAAACGGTCAACGCACTCCGCCTGCCAAACGACGCAACGCCGCTGCGACACGAATTCGTCGCGTAGTCCGGGTTGCTTGAACGAAGGCACAAAGTGGAGCAGGTCCTTGCGTCGTCGAGTGAGCCCTCCGTCACTTTCGAGTCACGTAAACCGGGCTGCTCCAGGCGAGTGACTGGTCGATCTGTGTGACGCGAATCCAGTAGGGGAACTCGCCGGTCAGCTGTTCGTCGTCGCTCGTTTCCATTTCGAAGAACGTGGAACCTGCTGAGTCAACCGCCGGCCCGATCTGAGCAAACCGGCCGACTCCGCCCGCGTCGACTTTGTGAATGCCGTTTCTGATTTCGCTGAGTGAGACTCGAAACTGCGTCGGCGCGGAGTCAAATGTCAGTTCTGTTGAGTCGTCTCCGGAAACACGAATCAGAATTCCCGCCGCGTTGCCGGCGGACTTGTTCTGCCACTCGATGCGAGACTCTGAGGTGGATGTGGCTGCGTCGTCGTACGACTGAAAGTTGACAGGCTCAACCAGTTCGACCGTCCCGTTCGAAACGAGCAGCGAGCCGGTCCAGTCGACTCGCTGCAGCCTTGCCGTGCCTTTTCGTTCGGTGCCTCCCCACAGGACTCGCACCAGGGTTGAGCCGGCTGTCTGCGCTGCGAGACCGGCGACCTGCCAGGCTTCAATGATCTCCACGCCGCGGAACAGATCGACTCGCTCGATCGCTTTCGTGCCTTCGACACGGAACTGAATTCGTGGCGAGCCGGTGGCGTCAATTGCGGAGCCCATGTCTGCGTCGTTCACTTTGAACTGCAGCCGGATTCGCTCACCGGTCGTGGCGTAGCAGCGCCGAGCCTGAAGAGCCTCCCACATCGCCTCTCGCGTGAGCTCTTTCGCGTAGACCGCAGTCAGTCCGTTGCGGAGATTCCGAATGAGCCGCCGACCAGGGTGACAGGCTCCTGGACGTCCCATGACTCCGTCGGTGCCGGCGGTGAGGCCAACTTTGTACCCGCGCGACAGGGCGTCCATGAAGAACCATTCGACGGTGCCGTGTGTCGAGTGCGTCTCGCAGAGCTTCTCGATTTTCTGCTCGTACCAGTCGAGGTTGGTCATTCGGCCGCCGACGTGAATGTTGACCAGGACGTCGAGGTCGCGGAATGCGTCGTGAAACTGCGGAGCCGTGGGCACGTCCGGCGTCGGGTCGGGCTCGTCCTCGCGGAAGAAGCGATCACTGCGGCGAAGGACCGTTTCGTCGTAATTGTAGATGACGTTGCGGTCGCCGCCGTCCTTCGTGAACGGGCTCCATTCGCAACCCAGAAACGGCACGTAAACGCCGGGCTCGTAAAATTGCTCGGTCACTTCGCGGGTGTGGTTCCAGTCGTCGAGCGTGACGTAGTGGTCGTTGGCCTGGTGCGTGATGAACTGCAGCCCCGCACAGTCGCGACCGAACGCGTACGACTCGGCGAGCGTCCCGGAACCGCAACCGATCTCTGTCTGCCCCGAGTGGACATCGCCCCAGAACAGCGAGAGTTCCGGCTTTGTTTTGTGAATCGTGACGGGGTTTGACACGGTGGAGAGATCGTCGGAGCTGGCGAAAAGTCGAAACACTCCCGGCTCCGAAAACGTCACCGAGTGACGGTATGCGGGCCGGACGGAGTCGGCGTCGATCGGAGTAAGGACGATCGAAACGGTGGCCGCTTCGGCTTCGGAAACCGCTCCGATGACGGGCGGTGAGTCGAGCTCCGTCGGATTTCCCCAGCAGTCTTCTCCACGGATGATCAATTCAGCGGGCTCGCCGATGATCGCGTCGGAATGAACGATCGCAGTGAGTCGCACCGGCGGCCCAGGCTTGATTTCAAACGATGGTTCCTGGACGAGACGGGTGCGGATCGCGTCGCCTTGAAAATCGATCGCCATCAGAAATTCGCACGACTTGTCGACGCAGGTGGGGGCCCGCCAGTTTCCCTCGCCGCTTTCGGACACACCGCAGATCAGTCGGACTGTGTCGCCGGTTTTCAGTTCGCCCGAACTGACTTTGACGTGGATCTGGTGATGCCAGGGTTCGATGCCGGAGAACCAGTTGTAGACCGGTGCGAGCTCGACCTCGGCCGAATCGGGGGTCGTCTCAGCGGCGGGAGTCAGCTCAGCCCGCATGAAGCCGGCGGCCGACGGGTCTTTCGACTGCAGGTCGCTCCAGTCGTAGGGCCATCGCCAGCAGACCAGCAGCTCGCCGCCGGTCGCGACAGTTTGCTCGCCGATCGTCCATTCGAAGACGACGGTCGTCGGCTCACTGACCGTCAGCTGGTCGATCGGTGTGTGAGTCCCTCGGCCGTGTCGACGGATTCGCTCATCGTCTGGCAGGTCAAAGTGGTGATGAAGCTCGGGCGAGGCGGGCGGGGCGACGCTGCAGATAAGCATCGGCGGGATCCTGATTCGTGAGGCAATTGTCCGTCACGATTCTTGCGATGGCCGATTTTGATTGCGAGGGCTCAAGTCACACGAGGTGCGATGACTGCTTTGTCTCTTCGTGTTTTTCGAGGATCATTTCCGCCCGCGAGGCTGGACAGCGTTTATTCGGCTGCGGGAGCTTCCGGCTTTCTGGCTTCCGGTTCTGGCGGCGTGTCCGGTTTCGCGGGAGGCTCGCCATTCCCGGCCGGCTTTGGCTCGCCCGGTTTTGCCGTCTCGGCCTCATCAAGCGCTTTCAGCAGCGCTTCGAGATCCTCGGCCGTTGCCTGCTTCGATGCCGGGTCGTCGGCGCTTGTCGCGGTTTTCGGCTCGGCAGTTGGTGGTGCTTCAGGTCTGGGCTCGGCCGGTTTCTCGGTTGTTGCCGGAGCTTCACCGGGTTTGGCGTCGGCATCGTCGAGGCCCTTCAGCAGAGCTTCGAGTTCCGCTTCCGTCGAAGTGGGGTTGCCGTCGGAGGTGGCTGGAGCCGCCCCTTCGGTTGACTCGGCCGGTTTCTCAGGTAGTGGAGCCGTCGCGATGACAACGGCCTCTCGCAGGCTGTTGCCGATGTCGAGCCGCAATGTATTTCTCTCCTGCTGCATCGTCATAAAGTCGCGATCGATGCTCAGGACGAGTGCCTCGAAGCCGGCATATTCGAACTCGTCGCCTTCTTCCAGGATGACGCGATTGTTCGTTGACCGATCGTAAAGCCACGCCTGCTTACGATCGTCGGCCGCGATGGACCCGGTGAGGTACGTGTAAATAGCCCGGTCTTCCTGAACGTCGACTTTGACTGTGACTGAGCCGGACTGCGGCGGACTTCCCGCATCAACAACCGTGATCGGAAAATCGACGGGACCCGGCTGACCGTCTTTCGGTGCGGCCCAGCGGACTTCACCAGTCATCGGGTCGACGGTCGCTCCTTCGGGGAAATTCGCTCCGGCGGAAAACCGCAGCTGATCAGCCGGCGTTTCCAGGTCCGATGCCGTGACCTGAAATGTCATTGTCTGCCCGAGGACCGCCACGACGGCACGTTCCGGTGCCGTCAAATACGGCGGCTTGTTCTCGATGACGGGTACGACGAGGGACACTTCAAACGACTCTTCCAGTGGCTTCTCCAGGGCGTCCGACGACGCGCGAAGTTTCAGGTCGAACTTGCCAGGCTCCATTTCTTCGGTCGTGACCCACGTGAGCACTCCATCGGCGAACGTCATGCCGGGTGGCAGTTGGGAGAGGACTTCGATCTTCGGTGCCGCCGCGTTGGGGCCGAGGTCTGTCACCATGGGAGTCAGGACGGCCGACTTACCTCGCTCGATATTGCGGCTGCTGGTCGAACTGGTCAGCAGAAAGTTCGGCGGAATGGTTCGCTTCTTCGCGAACGGATTGAGGTCGACGAGGGCGGCGAACTTTTCGATGGAGACGCCTTCGAATTCCGGTCGGACGGGAGACGCCTCGACGACGGTGCCTTGGCTGGCTCGGAATTTCTGATCGTCGATCCGCCAGACTTCCCGGCGTGCGACGACTTCGACCGTGTCGCCGCCGATTTGAATCTGCAGTCGGCCCGGCGCGAAACCTTCGGCGCGGCTGACCACGATCGTGTTCGACTTGCCATCCCATGCCTTCACGAGTTTTGTCGTGATGGCGGCTTTGGCGGGCGGCGCGATTTTCTTTGAGTCGGCTTTTGACGCTGAGTCGGATTTCGACGCTGAGTCAGCTTTTGACGCTGAGTCGGATTTTGACGCTGCGACTTTGGAGTCGGCTGTGCCGTCAGCCGCGGCTTCGGTTGTTGGATCGCCAGCTTTCTTCTCGAAGAGCGTCACCGTGGCTCCGGCTTCAGCCTTCGAGCCCGACCCGGTGATCTCCCAGACCTGGTGAACTCGTTCGAGCACCGTCAGGAACTTGTCGTCGACTCGGATTTCGAACGGCGTTTCTTCCGGCCACGCGACCGTTGCATCGGCGACGGTCAGGACGCGGTCGGGATCGTCTGCAACCGAAACCACTTCGGAGCGAGCGAACAAGGTCGGGCCTTTGACCGGTGCGCTGCGGAGCGACAAGCCATCAGCCATCAGAACAATGTCCAGCAGCGGGTTGGAGCTGTTGTCGACGGCGTCGATGGTCAGCGACGAAATCTGATGCAGAACGCTGGCACGGTGGAACCGGTACAGGAACTCGCGGAGCTGTTTCATCGTGCCGCGGCCGGTGACGCGAATCTTGATCGCGACATAGCTGTTGTCGCGGGACGGGCTGGTCGTTTCCCGGCTGACTTCCGGATCCTGAAATTTCGCGACGTTCTCGGCGAGGTCCGAAAGCCACTGCTCGTAACCCAGCGACGCTTCGGAAACGTTGGACGAAAGACTCTGCTCCTTGTGGAGGGTCATCACCTGGATCTGTCCCAGGGCGGCGATGACTTTCTCGTCTTCGCCATCGCGTGCTTTTCGTGCGGCATCCAGTTTTTTCTGCTGATCGGCGATCGGCCGCGTCAGGGCTGGCCACACCACCTGGCTGATCAGATAAAGGCCGCACACGACGGCCAGACCGATCGACAGGACTTTTTCATTTTTCGACATCTTGTTCTCCCACGGTGTCCTGTAAAGAAACCGCAAAATCCGGCCAGCGGCCACGCCATCCCCGTGGTTTTTCCAGATTGTCGGGGTGTCGGAACCCGATTGTCCGATTTCGAACGAAATACAGGCGACACTTCGCCAGGACTGGCCCCGAATGCCCGCCGCGGAGTGGACTGGCCCGAAAATTGGCGGATCTGGGTTAGCGGGTTCTCGCCGGCCACTGAGCAGCGACAAATTCAGGATACGGCGAGCCAGGACGCTATGTAAGCCACGAAGGAAAAACCAGATCGAGACGGATCTCGTCCCAGTCAGTGAACGGAGACTCGACGAAAGCCTGTTGAAACGGCCGTCCACTGAAACGCTCTTCCGCTTCAACCGGTACAACTCACTGTTCGGGCTGCTGACTGAGATTCACATTTGAAGGACTGCGACGGTCGCGCCCGTCAGATCGCGGAGCATCCGCCAAAGTTGCCTTGTTTTAACAGGCACATTGAGTGTGTCAGCGAGGACAAGTAGCATGATAGTCTCGGGCTTTCCTTACTTAAGTCCCCGCACTCTCTGCGTTTAGTACTGTTGTTTCCAATCATTCGTTTCCAGCCAGCACTGGCTCCTCCGGATCCGAAGGTGACTCCATGATGCGATTTTCTCACACTCTTGTCGGCGTCGTGACGCTGCTTCTTGTTGCAGCGATGGTGGCTCCGGAGGCAGAAGCGCAGCCCGGTGGAGGCCGTGATGGCGGCGGTGGCCGGGGGTCAGAAGGTGGAGGTCGACCGAGCTTTGGTGGCTTCGGCGGTGGCGCACCCGGCGGGTTCGGTGGCGGCTTCGGCGGAGGCGACATCCTCAGTCGCGACGACGTTCGGCAGGAGCTCGGGATTACCGCGGATCAGATCAAGCAGATCGAAGAAGCGCAGACGGCTCAGCGTGAAAAGATGTTCGAGATGTTCCGCAACATGCGGGACATGAGCCAGGAAGAGCGGACCGCAGCGTTCACGAAAGCTCGGGAAGATTCGACGAAGGCCGTCGAAAGCCAGCTCAACGCGAATCAGGTCAAGCGGATGCAGGAGCTGACTCTGCAGCGTCAGGGATACTCGGCACTCCGCGGTGACAGTGTTGCAACAGACCTCGGAATTTCTGATGACCAGAAAACCAAAGTCCAGGCCGCTTTGAGCGAATACGACGTCGCACGTTTTGAACTTCGCCGGCTTCGCGACTTGAGCGACGAAGACCGCGAGAAGAAACAGGCAGAGCTCGAAGCGAACCGCGACAAGATCATCAAGTCGGTTTTGAGCGCGTCTCAGTTGCAGACCTTCGAGGGAAAGCAGGGCGCGAAGTTTGAGTTCAGCGAAGAAGCTGGCGGCGGTCGAGGACCTGCCGCCGGACCGACCGCTCCGCGTGGTCCGTCGACCGCTGGCTCAACCGCGACACCAGGTAGCGCCTACGCACTTGCTCCGTCCGCGACAGTCGGCGCGGTAACCGTGGATGCCCAGGGCGATCCCGTCCTCTCGTTCGGTGGTGAGCCCGGTCAGGCCGTTGAGAAGATGTCGTTCAACTTCCGGTTCGCTCCGTGGGTCGACGTCTTGAGAATGTTCGCGGATGCATCGGGCCTGACGCTCGACCCGTCTGTCATCCCGCCCGGCACGTTCAACTACTACGACAAGAAAGAGTACACGCCGAGCGAGGCTCTGGATGTCATCAACGGGTACCTGCTGCAGAAGGGTTACCTGTTGGTCAAGCGGGACGAGTTTCTCGTGACACTGAGCATGGACCGGCCGATTCCGCCGAATCTGCTTCCGATCATCACACCGGAAGACCTGCCGAAGCATGGTCGAAACGAAATGCTGACGATGCTGATGAAAGTTGAGGGGATCGTCGCTGCGGATGCGGTTGCGGAAATCGACCCGCTGCTTGGCCCCTGGGGCAAAGCCACATCGCTCGCCCGTACCAATCGAATTCACATTACAGACACTGGCGCCAATCTGACTCGAATTCACGACTTGCTGGTGAGCGAGATCGACACAGGCGACACCGTCTTCAAGAAGATTCAACTGACAGAGATCTCGGTTCTCGATGCTGACATCGTGATTCGCGAACTGTTCGGACTGCCGGCACGTGGCGTCGGAAACGTCTCGGCCGGATCGGGCAACGATTCCCGGTACAGCAGTTCGCGTGACCCGCGCTACAGTCGCCCGTCGACACCCACGCCAGCCACTCCCGCCGACGGAGATGGTGCCGTTCAGGTCGCCGTCGACGAACGAACAAATACGCTCCTGATTACTGCCAGTCCCACCTCGCTGAAGATCATCGAAGAGACCATTGCCGCGATCGATGTTCCTGCGGTCGAGGGTTTCAACTCCCGTAACAGACAGCCGTACCTTGAGGTCTACCAGCTGAAATCGGCCGACACGATTGAGGTCACCAAGACGCTCAACGTGCTGTTTCCTGGAGCAGTCGTAAACGAAGACGGGCGTGCCCGACGAATTCACATTCACGGGCCACAGTCGCTGCATGACGAGATCGCACCTCTCATCAAACGGCTTGACGGAGAAGGCGGCAACACCATTGTCGCTGCCGTGATTCCTCTCGCCCGGATGGATGCCTTTACGGCAACCGCTTCGATTCAGTCGCTGTTCCTGCTCGACGGCGACAGCGCACCGATTATTCAGCCCAACCCGAATGCCAACGGCCTGATCGTCCGCGGTACTCAGCAGCAGGTGGACCAGATCAAACTGCTCGTCTCAGAGCTTGAGCCAGTTGGCGGCGGTCCGAGCGGAAGCGGTAACGTCCGCACGATTCCGTTGGGCGGGCGCGACGCCGAAGAGATGGCCGAACTGCTGAAGGGCATGTTCGAACGCAGCAGCAAGAATCCGATTCGCATCGTCGTTCCCTCCGCCACCGGAGCCGATCGGCGAGTTCCTTCGTTCCGGTCTCGACCGCTCGACCCGGAACCGCTGGATCGTCAGCCAGCCGCCGGTGGGGAAGCCGGCCGCACGCCGACCGAAAATGTTCGACCAGCATCCGATCGTCGCGGGCCAGAAGCCAGCCTCGATGCACTGCGGAAGAACTCGGGACTGTTTAACGTAAATTTTCAGCAGGACGCCGGTGACGCGTCCGATGCTGGAGCGAAGACTGATCTTGAAGCTGTCCTTGGGCTCGGCGGTTCGGACGCTGGCACAGACGGCAAGTCACCAATCCTGATCACCGTTCAGGGCGGCAACCTGGTCGTCATCTCACAGGACGAAAAAGCTCTCGACGAAATCGAAGAACTCGTCCAGTCTCTTTCGCAGGCGATTCCGCCTAGCAACAACTGGACTGTGTTTTATCTGCAGTCTTCAGACGCGACGGAAACGGCCGCCATCCTGGAACGCATCTTCCCGACCAGTTCAGTTTCGTCGGCATCGTCGGCCAACAGCGGCGGGATGTTCGGCGACCTGACAAGCGGCATCTCGTCAATGGGCCGAAGCGTGATGAACATGTCGGGCCTCGACGGGCTCATGAACAGCGCGACGACACTGCGGATCATTCCGGACACACGTTCGAACTCGCTGTTCGTGACGGGGCCTCCGCACCTGGTCAACGAGTGCGAAGAGATGCTCAAGATTCTCGACGCCAGCGAGCTGCCGGAACAGCTTCGCGAGCGGGCTCCGCGATACATCGTCGTTAAGCACGCCGACATCGCCGACGTCGCAGAGATCATCGAAGACGTTTACAAAGAAGAAATGACCCCGCCAGCGCAGCAGCAACAACAGCGGGGTGGCGGGGGAGGTGGTGGAAACCCGCTTGCCGCACTCATGGGTGGTGGAGGCGGCGGTGCTCGCGCCAATGTCAAACTGACGATTGGCGTCGATTCCCGGTCAAGCCGCCTCATCGTTTCTGCCAGCGAGCCGCTCTTTAACCAGATTAAAGTCATGGTCGAGGATCTTGACGAGGCTGCTTTGATTGCCCGGCGAACGATTCGCGTTGTGCCTCTTGAAAATGCCAACACGGCGATACTTCAGCAGACACTCGGTTCGCTGATGCCGCGAGTTCATGTCACCCGCAGCTCGACCAGTGGTCGCAGCACCGGTGGCAATAACCCGCAGAGTGGAGGAGACAACGGCGCTGCTGACGCCCAGCGGAAAGCTCAGGAAGACGCGTTTCGCCAGGCGATCCAGCAGCGATTACAGCAGGGTGGCGGCGGACAGGGCGGAAACCCGTTCGGCGGCGGCGGCCAGCCTGGTGGTGGAGGCCGCGGCGGCCAGCCTGGTGGTGGTCGCACGGGTGGTGGTCGCACGGGTGGAGGATTCGGTCGCTGATTTTGCGTCGCTCTGGTGGATCAACCTGATTAGTGTCCGGCCAGAATTTTCAGAATGTGAGGCGATTTCCCGGGATCGAGCCGTCGCCGTCGGCTCAACATCGGGCGACGGATTGAGTGAAAACCGCGGAGTTTGGGAAACAGATAGCGACAACCTGGCGATCTATTATCCTTTACCCTGGCAGGAGCCTTTTCGCAGACGGCGGGCAACTTTTCAGATAGATGGTGAGTCATGGAAATCGGCGACGTTTTAGTTCGACGCGGACTGATCTCGGATGAGCAGTGTGTGAACGCGCGGGCTCAGGCCAATGGCAAACGCTTCGATCAGACGCTCATCGAGATGGGCCTCGTCACGGAAGAAGCCACGCTGCGGGCATTCGCTGACGAGCTCGGTATGAAGTTCGTCGACCTGAAAGATTTCCACGTCAACATCGAGCTGTTGAACAAGTTTCCGACGTCGACAATCTTCCGCCATTCGCTGCTTCCGCTGACCGAGGAAAACGGTCGCGTTGAGGTGGCGACAAGCGACCCGTTCGACCTGGAAGCCATTGATGAACTGAGTTCGCTCAGCGGTCTACGTGTTGAGCCTGTTCTCGCGCGGCACGATGACGTCATCTCGCTGATCAAGCAGAACCTTGGCGTCGGCGGCGACACGATCAACGAGCTCGTCAAGCAGAAGACCGACGAGGACGACGACTATCTGGCCGAAGTGGCTCGGGCCGATGGCGAACTGGCCGAGATGGCTCAGCAGGCGTCCGTCATCCGCCTGGTGAATGAGCTGCTGCTGGAAGCGCTCGAACAGGGTGCGAGTGACGTTCACATTGAACCCGGCGAGCGTGGACTGCAGATTCGTTACCGCGTCGACGGCCTTCTCCGTGTTCAGTCGGTGCCTCAGGAGATCAATCAGTTTTACGCGGCGATTGTGACTCGACTGAAAATCATGTCGCGGCTCAATATCGCCGAGAAACGACTCCCGCAGGATGGCCGCATCGAGCTGAAGGTGGCCGGACGCGACATCGACGTTCGAGTTTCGATCATCCCGATGCTCTACGGCGAAGGCATCGTGCTGCGAATTCTCGACAAAGGCCGAATGGTCTTTAATCTGTCGAGCATGGGGATGCCGGATCGGGTCTACAAACCGTTCCGCCAGATCATCGAACTGCCGCACGGCATCGTTCTTGTGACCGGTCCGACGGGAAGTGGTAAGTCGACGACGCTTTACAGCGCTCTCAGCGAGATCCGCAGCCCGAACACAAAGATCATCACGGTCGAAGATCCGGTCGAATACCAGCTCGACGGGATCAGCCAGATTCAGGTTCACAGCCGAATCGGGCTCACGTTTGCTGCCGGTCTGCGATCGATTCTGCGTCATGACCCGGACATCATTCTCATCGGCGAAATTCGAGACTTCGAAACGGCTGAGGCGGCGATTCAATCCTCGCTCACCGGCCACCTCGTGTTCAGCACGCTGCACACAAACGACTCGGCCGGCTCGTTTACTCGACTGACCGACATGGGCGTTGAGCCGTTCCTCGTCGCGAGTACGGTGGAAGGCGTGATGGCTCAGCGGCTGGTACGTCGGCTCTGTAAGCATTGCCGCGAGCCGTACAAACCCAACCCGGACGAGCTGCCCAGTGACTTTCCAAACCGTGACATCGAGACGCTCTATCGAGCGGTCGGCTGTCGTGAGTGCAAAGAGACGGGTTACTCCGGTCGGATGGGCGTCTTTGAACTGCTGGTCGCTGACGACCAGGTTCGTGAGCTGTGTGCCGAACGTGTCAGCGCGACTCGCATTCGGAAATACGGCCTTGAAAAGGGCATGCTGACGCTGCGGCAGTGTGGATGGATGCACGTGCTGACCGGTATTACGAGTGTGGAGGACGTGCTGAGGATTACCCGCGGCGACATCACATAACGCTGCGACTTTCCGTTTTCCGTCTGCTGAAATCCCATGCCAGAATTTCAATACGTGGCCCGAGGAATGTCCGGGCAGGAGGTCAAAGGCCTGCTGTCTGCCGGAAGCGAGACGGAAGTCGTCTCGACTCTTTCCACGCGCCAGTTGTTTCCGATTCATATTGAACTGGCCGAGTCTTCGCAGAACAAATCGCGATTACTCGGCCGTCGAGTCAAGTCGCGGGATCTCGCCACCTTTTTCGCGCAGCTCAGCGATCTGTTGCGTTCCGGCGTACCTTTGCTGAGGTCGCTCGAACTGCTCGAAAAACAGACTCGCAGCCAGGCATTCAAAGTCGTCCTGGAAGCGGTACGTGAAGAAGTCGCTGAGGGAACTCGACTGGCGGAAGCGATGCGGAAGCATCCGCACGCGTTTTCCGAACTGGCTGTCAGCATGGTGCGGGCCGGTGAAGAAGGCAGCTTCATGGAGGACGTTCTCCGCCGCGTTGCCGACTTCACCGAACACCAGGAAGAATTGAAGAGTCGCGTGACCGGTGCGATGGCGTATCCGTTTTTCCTGATTCTGTTCGGCGTCGGAATCGTGACGGCGATGATGGTCTGGTTCGTGCCGAAGTTCGATCCGATTTTCCAGCGGATGGAAGCGCGAGACTCGCTGCCGTGGGCGACGAAGGCAGTCAGAGCGATCAGCGACTCCATTGCGAGTTACTGGATGTTCATTCCGCTTGTGATCGGCGGTGGATGCTTCTTCGTGGTCCGTTATGCGGCTACCGACGAAGGCCGCCTCATGTTCGATAAGATTCGTCTGAAGATACCGGGAGCGGGTAAAATTTACCGCAGCCTGGCGATTGCCCGATTTTGCCGCATCCTCGGCACACTGCTGAAGAACGGCGTTCCGATTTTGAACTCAATTCGGATTGCGAAAGACGCGACCGGCAACCGCGTTCTGTCCGCTGCGATTGGGGGAGCCAGCGACAATATCTCCGCCGGTAAGACACTTGCTCAGCCCCTGGCCGCGTGCGGTGAGTTTCCCGAAGAAACTGTTGAGATGATCGCGGTCGCGGAAGAAGCCAATAATCTCGAACAGGTTTTGATCGACATTGCCGACGGCATGGAGCGACGGACCTGGCGATATCTGGAACTGTTTATCCGACTTCTCGAACCAATCATGCTGGTCGCGATGGCGGCCGTTGTGATGTTCGTGCTGCTCGGGCTGCTGCTGCCCGTGCTGCAGAGTTCGTCGGTTCTCAGCGGATAGTTCTGAGACCCGACAACCCCCCCTCGCTGGTTCCGACCAGTCCCGACTCAAGCGTTTTGGAGAATACCCATGAAAGCGATTCCTTGTTCCCGGAAAGCCCGATCGATCCGTCGCGGGTTTACGCTGATCGAAGTTCTGCTCGTCCTGGCCATCATCGGGGTCATCGCCGCCCTGGCCGTTCCGAATCTGATCGGGCAACAGCAGAAAGCCATGGTCGATGCGACCAAAATCAAAATCAAAGGTTTCGAAGATGCCGTGAAACGGTACGCCGTGAACCATGACGGCCGGTTTCCGGATGGCAGCCAGGACACCGTCGTATCAGCAATGATTCAGCCGGGTCAGGACAAAACCGGTCGACCACAGCAGGCGTACCTGGAAGAGGTCCCGACAGATGCCTGGGGCAACCCGCTTCTGTACGAATATCCGCCGAGCGGCAATCGGACCACACCAGGTGGCAAGCCAGCGATCTGGTCGGTCGGACTCGACGGTCAGGAAGGCACGGATGACGACATCACGAACTGGGAACAGAATCTGTAATCCCGGTTCGGTTCGGCAACCGATCCTCAGGACTGAGCCATGCGTCGACATCGCCACATCTCTGAACGACCTCGCAGCGGTTTCACGCTGATCGAGGTCCTTCTCGTTGTGGCGATCATGATGACGATGGTCGGCCTCGCCTGGACGCCACTTCTGCGATCGTGGGGCGATCATCGGCTCAAAGCGGCCACCGAGGACGTTCGCAGTACGCTGGCCGGAACGCGGATTCAGGCTCTGGAAAATGACGCCACCTGGCAGTTTCGATACGAGCCCGGTGGCAACCACTTCGTGCGGGTTCCGTATCAAACGGCGGAGACGGAGGGAACTTCCGTCGTCTTCGGCCGAATGAGTCTCATTCTGCCGGCAGGCATGACATTCAGTGAAAATAATTCGGCGGGGATCGCTCGCTCCGAACCACTGACGGCGCTCGACGTCCAGGGGCTGGCAGATGCCGGCGAGCTGACGGGACTCCCCTGGTCCCAGCCGATTCTGTTTTATTCCGACGGCACCGCGACCGAAGTGATGTTTCAGGTCATTGATGATCAGGCCGGCGAAATGACCGTCTCCGTCCGAGACCTCACCGGCGCCGTCAGCGTGAAACAGGAATCGGCCGACGAAGAACTATAGTCTGACAAAACACTGCAGGTAGATCTGATGCGTCGACTTCGAACCACCTCGAAAGCCAGCAGCCGCAACGTGCGGTCCGGGCTCTCGTTGTTGGAAGTCGTTTTGTCGATCACGATCTTTGTGGGAGCGGTCACGGCTCTCAGCCAGCTCACGACGAATGGAATGTCCGCTGCGGTGAAAGGCCGGCTCGACACACAGGCCATCCTGCGGTGCGAGTCGAAGCTGGCCGAAATTTCCGCGGCCATCGAGCCACTCGAAGACATCTCTGATCAGTCGTTTCAGGATGACGAAAACTGGACATGGTCGCTCGCGACTTCCGGCGGGCCGCACGCTGACGTCCTCTTTGTCACGGTCACGGTTACCTACAACGGACAGAGCGATCTGTCTTCAACGTCGGTCTCGCTTTCGAAACTGATCCGTGATCCGGCGGTGTTTGAAGACTCGGTTGAGGAGGACGCGCCGTGATGCGGAACGCTTCTTCTCCTGTCAGGATCCCGAACCGGGGCTTCACGCTCGTTGAACTGCTTCTCGCGATGGCCTTAACGCTGACGCTGATGACGATGCTCTACACGGCGATGGATCTGCACTATCGATTTTCAACGATGGGGCAGATTGAGGTCGAGCGAAGCCAGATCGCGCGGTCTCTGCTGAGTCAGATGGCAGCCGACATCCGCTCGACTGTCTACCGTCCGGAAGAGGTCCCAGAGGAAGAAGAAACAGACGACGCCACAGCGGCCGAGGAGGAAACAACAACCGTCGAACCAGAGATCGTCTACACAGATCCCGATCTCGCGTTCGCCGGCGGAAGCCTCGGCTTGTTTGGCGACAGCGAATCGATCGTCATTCACATCAACCGGCCTCGGCGCCCGTCCGCTGGTTCTGCGACTGGCGTGGCAGCGCCGGTCGGCAACCTGCAGACCGTTTCGTACTTTCTGGTTGGCGGTGCAGGTTCCATGGCTGCAACTTATGGCGACCTGATTGATCCCGGCTCACGGCTGTCAGGTTTGAAGGAAGGCCCGACTGGCGTCGCCCGGATGATTGGCAGCCCGCTCTCGCTGTCGCTGATGGAAGACCCATCCGAAGCCGCAACGATGACGTCCGAAGCTCGCCTGATCGCGACAGAAATCGAGTCGCTTCAGTTCGAGTATCACGATGGTTACGAGTGGCTTTCCGAGTGGGACAGCCAGGCGGAAGGGCGTTTACCCAACGCGGTCGGAATCAAGATTCGGTTTCGTGACGAATCGCTGGACGAGCAGTCGATTACTCGGCGATCGGCCAGCGAGATGACTCGTGAGTACAACCTTGTCGTGCCACTTTCTGCAGCCAACCCGTTTGAAGCACTCGCGTTTTGAAGGCGGGTTACCTCTGAGATGCGACATGCCAGCGGAATCGTCATGAAAAACACACTCACCTCAAACCAGAACGCGACGCGGCGGGGAACCGTTCTGATCCTCGTTCTGATCGTTGTGGCGGCGCTGACTCTGGGGGCTTACACATTTTCCGAGTTGATGATTTCGGAAATTGAAGCGACCTCAATGTACGGTCGCCAGGCGGAGAGCCGTGCGTTTGCCGAGTCTGGTCTTGAACTTGCTGCCGCCACGATCGGTGCGCCGGAATCCTCAAGTGACGAGTTCTCGTACAACAATCCGGCACGGTTCCAGGCTCAGTTGATGCGCGAGGGAGAGTCCGAACGCGGGCAGGGCTACTTCGCGGTGGTCGCGGCGATTGAGTCCGCGTCGGGCAACGGCGGAATCCGGTTTGGTCTGATGGACGAGTCGGGCCGGATCAATCTCAACGCGATCGTCGCCAGGGAAATGAGCGACGAAGACACTCGCGGCATGCTCATGTATCTGCCGAATATGACGGAAGAGCTTGCGGACGCCATTCTCGACTACATTGACGAAGACACGTCGATTCGCGAATTCGGTGTCGAGAGCGACTACTACCTCGACCAGGACCCGCCACACGCTGCGAAGGACGGACCGCTGGAGTCGCTCGAGGAACTGCTGCTTGTTGCGGGAGTCACTCCTGACTTGCTGTACGGTGAGGACACGAACCGGAACGGGCTGCTCGATCCGAATGAGAACGACGGCGACGCTTCGCTGCCGCTCGACAATGCCGACGGGATTCTGAATCCCGGCTGGGCCGCTTACCTGACCGTCGACGCGAAAGAGCTCAACAAGCGGCTGGACGGGTCGGAAAAGATCAACGTCAACAACGGTGTTCTCACCGACCTGTACGACATGCTGCTCGAAGAGTTCGACGAAGACGTCGCACGTTTTGTCGTCGCATTTCGGCTCAACGGACCTTACGAGCCGCTGTTTACCGATGAGGACAGTGATCTGATCGCGGCCCTCAATTCCGCGACGAACGGTGCCACGTTAAGCGACGCCGAAGCGGAAACAGCAAACGCAGAGGCGGTGAATCGAGCCACACAGGGAATCGTTTCGGACATCGCGGAAGGAGTTGCCAACGCGGTGGCTGGTGGCGGAGGCACGGTGACTCGGGGCGGCATGGACCTCTCGAAAGGCGCCGCGGGCGACCTCGTTTCGATTTACGAAATGATTGGAGCCCGGGTCGAAATCGCGATCGACGGACAGTTGGTTCTGCTCGACAGTCCCTGGGCCAACAACTCCGGCGACATGGAGTCGTACCTGCCGGACATCCTCGATCGACTGACCACGCTTGATGAGAGTTCGATTCCCGGTCGGATTAACGTCAATCAGGCTCGTCTGGAAACGCTGCTGGGAATTCCAAACATGACGGAAGCCGCGGCTGTCGCGATTTCTCAGAATTCCATGATGGATGATACGAGTCCGATTCGAGCGACTGCCGGCTGGATGCTTAGCCAGGGGATCGTCGACATCCCGACGATGGTCACACTGGACCGGTATGTCACAGGACGCGGGCAGGTTTATCGAGCTCAAGTTCTTGGCTATTTTGGCGAAGGAGGGGGGTATACTCGTCTGGAAGCAACAATTGACGCGACCGAGTATCCCGCGAGAATTCTCTCCGTCAGCGACCTGACGGAACTCGGGCGAGGATACACCAGCGAACAGCTCTCCGGAGCGAGTAGTAAGTAGGTCAGGCTGTGCCTGACGAAGTGAAAGCGGATCGACGGGTGGTCCGCATTCAAGCAGGGATTTCGTCAGGCAAAGCCTGAACTACGGGTGGGCGATCATCGCCCGAAAACGGTATTACGCAGGGAACAGCACGAAACACGGTTGGAGCCGCTGAGACGTCAATCGACGATGAGGCCTGATGATGGCTGATGTACTTGCAATTGACTGGAATTCGCACCGCGTCTGCGGCGTGCAGGCCGACCTGGCCGCTGGCTCGCTGAAGATTCATTCCAGCTTCAGTTTCGACGTTCCTGCGACGCTGAGTGATCCGGCTGAGGTCGGCGCATGGCTGAAAGGCGAATTCCAGCGTGCGCGGATTTCCGCGAAGAGCGTGTACCTGACCGTGCCTCGGGAAGATGTCGTCGTGCGGCACCTCGAACTGCCGCCAGTCAGCGATAACGAACTGCCGGAACTCGTCCGCTTTCAGGCCGCCTCGCGGTCGACGATTCCGCTGGACCAGCTGGCTCTTGACTATCTGCCGATGACTCCTCGCGAGGGGTTTCAGGGGCGGGAAGTTCTTGTGGCGAGCATCAATCGCAAGAAGATTCGAGACACGCGGACGACGTTCGCCGCGGCCGGGCTCGACCTGAGTGCCGTCGGAGTGTCGTCGATCGCCGCGACTCATCTGGTGTCCGAGACACCCGAAGAGAAGTCTGCCAGGGCGGGCGAGCTGAGCCTGATCATCGCCCGGCACGGTGACCGCATTGAACTGTCAATCCTCGGCCAGGGAAATCTTTACTTCTCGCACTCAACTCAGGTCGACTCCAATAACGCGGCTCAGTCGCAGTCGTCGATTCTGGCAGATATCAGCCGTTCGATGATCGCTCTTCAAAAGCGGCTCCCGGACGCTCGAATCGCTCGCGCCTGGATCCTCGGATCGCCCGGTGAAGATTCAGACCTTGCGGCCGCGATTCACGAGCGCTTCCGCTGTATCCTGAACCGTGTCGACCCCTTCACCGCTCAGGGCATGACGGTCAGCACGGAACCCGGTGACGAATCTCACGCGGCCTACGCAGGCCCGATCGGCATGCTGCTCGGTCGTCGTTACGAGTCGTCGCGGACACTCGACTTCCTCAACCCGAGACGCGCCGCCGTCAAGCGGGACCTCAAGCAGATCAAACGAATCGCCGCCGTCGCTGCGGGGCTCATCGTCATCTTCGGATTCTACGTCTACCGTGGCATGCAGGTGGCCGCACTGGAAAAGGCGACAACAGCAGCGCAGGCTGAGACAAACTCGCAGAAGGAGCTGCTGAAGGAACTTGGCCCGCAGGTCGACATTGCAAAAACCGTTGATGGCTGGGCCGACCAGAATGTCAACTGGCTCGACGAATCGATGTGGCTTACCGAAACGATCCGGGGGACCGATCGACAGTACCTGACGCAGATTCGCCTGACCGGCGGAAACAGCACGAAGAAGGGCAACGTCACTCTGACCGGGTACGCGAAGGAGCGGGCGGACGCGCAAACGCTCAACGCGGAACTGCTCGAACGGAAAAACGTCGATGTTCAATCGAAAGAAAACAACCGGTCCGGGCGAGACAGCCAGTACGGTTTTCAATTCAAACTGGACGTCACTTTGAAGAAAGACGATCAGAAATCCTGATACACTCCCCCGATCGATGTGATAGTCGATTCTGGAAACTGAACGGAGAATTTGTGATGCAACGCGCACTATTCGCGGCACTGCTGCTCTCATCGATGGCCGGCCTCGCCGACGCTCAAACGGACCGGTATCCGCCGGATCGGGTTTTCGCTTACTACGATCGGGACAAGAATGGCAAGCTCGACGGTGGCGAATATGAACGGTTCTCGGATGATCTGAAGGGAGCCGTTCGGAGTGTGCGACTCGACTTTCGCAGCGGCGTTGACGAGGCCACGTTCGTGCGGGCCTGGCCACAGTTGACCGGAGAGATGAGAGCTCAGCGTGATCGCGACGCCAGCCGGCGCGACGATCGAGGCGGAGACAGCAGAGGTTACGGTGGCAACGGTTTCAGTGGTTACCAGCGGCCTGCGGAACCTCGTCAGGAAGCGAAAGCAAAATCCAGTTCCAAGCGACCGCCGAAACGAAAAGAGCAGCCCCGACTTACGGTTGACCTGCCGACCAAATTTTCGGAAGTGGACCAGAACAAAGACGGCCAGATCGGGCTCTACGAATGGGACCGCGCGAAGTTCCGTGAGTTTTTCGAACTGGACCGGGATGGCGATGGGCTTCTGACTCCAATCGAATTAATGGCCAGTTCCGGCGCGACACCAGCGCCACGAACGACCTCGTCGCGGACCGCACCATCCGGTCCGGGTGTGGCGACTTCCGCTGCTTCGCCGAAGCCGTCCGGCGCAGCAACGATCACGCCGGAAGCGTTTGATCCGGACAGTTCCGACGGGCGGCGAGCTTCGTACGTCTTCCGCTCGCTCGATCGAGACAAGGATGGCTCGCTCACGAAAGAAGAATGGGAACGAAGCCAGAGTACTCGCCGCGATTTCGAGAAGAAAAATTTGACGCCGACTCTGCCGGCCAACCTCGAACAGTTTGGTGCGCTCTACATCGCGCTCAGGAAAGCCCGCTAGCGGCAGCGATGACCGACGACACCTATGACTGTGTGGTCATCGGCCAGGGCCTTGCCGGGACAACGCTCGCCTGGCAGCTGCTCTGGCGGGGAGCTCGCGTTCTGGTCATCGATCGGGAAGACGTGCATTCCGCCTCACGGATTGCGGCCGGTCTGATGACACCTGTCACCGGACAACGGCTCGTTCCGACCTGGAGACTCGCCGATTTCTGGCCGACAGCGGCGTCATTCTATCGCCGGGTCGAAGCCGAAACGGGAGCGGCTTTCTTTGCGGAGCCGGGCCAGGTGCGAATTCTCGCCAGTGAAGTCGAGCGTCAGCGATTTCAAAAACGCGACCCAGTCGAAGCGGCGGACTGGATTCGCGAACCTGCGCCACCTGTCAGTCAACAAGCCTTTAACGTCGAATACGGCAGCTTTGAGATCCCACTGGCCGCGCGGCTCAACGTTGCTTCGTTTTTGACGTCGTCGCGCAGCCATTTTCAACGCCTGGGCATTTACCTCACGGGTGAAGTCGACTCGACCGGCGACATCGAGATCGAATCCGGTCTCGTCAAGTTGACCCCGCAAAACTACACAACGAAGCGAGTCGTCTTCTGCCAGGGGTTCGCTGGTTCAAGAAACGGCTGGTTTGAAAAGGTTCAGTTTGACGCGACACGCGGTGAGATTCTCACGTTGCGGATTCCCGGTTTGAGTGAAACGCGCATCGTCAATGGCGGGGTCTGGCTCGTTCCGCTTGGGGATGAGCTTTTTCGGGCGGGCGCCACCTACGACTGGAATTGCCTCGATGCCGGACCGACCGACTTGGGCCGCGAGGAAATTTGTGAGCGGCTTCGCCGATTCCTTCGCCTGCCGTTTGAAGTCGTCGAGCATTCTGCCGGGGTGCGACCGATCGTTGTCGGCCGCCACCCGGTGCTCGGCTTTCATCCGGAACACCCTCAGATCGGAATCTTCAACGGGCTCGGCTCAAAGGGATCGCTGCAGGCGCCGCTTCTTTCCGAGCAAATGACGAAGCTGCTACTTGATGGGACGCCGCTCGACCAGGAAGTGGATGTGGTCAGCCGGTTTTCGCTCCAGGCGGATCCGGTTTCAACGCTGGCTGCGTCATCGGCTCCTCGCCGCCAGCGTGGGAAACGGTTGACCGAGCGAGCTCACGAGATTGTTCGAGCGGTCGTGAAGCCAGGCGAGACGGCTGTCGATGCCACGGCCGGCAACGGGCATGACACCTGTTTTCTGGCAGAGCTGGTCGGCAGCGAGGGAACTGTTTTCGCCTTCGACCGACAACCTGCGGCGATCGAACAGACCCGGCAACGGCTCGCCAAAGGCGGGCTGACCAACGCGACTCTGCGGGAGTGCGACCACTCGGGTCTGAACGCGGAGATTCCGGAGTGGCATCACGGAACAATCGCCACGGTGATGTTCAACCTGGGCTACCTGCCGGGTGGCGACAAATCCGTCATCACTCAGACCGGGTCAACGATCATCGCGCTGCGAGTCTCGCTGGCGATGATTCGACCTGGTGGAGTCGTGACCGTGCTCGCCTATCCGGGTCATGCTGGAGGCGACGAGGAAACGCTCGCTGTTAAGGCGCTGTTCCGTTCGCTCGACGAGGCGTCGTTCGAAGTCGACGTGGAGGCCGTCGAGGGAGTGCCCGCGGCTCCGAAGTTGTTTGTGGCGAGGCGACGCGGTGCGACTTCGTCAGGCAGAGCCTGACCTACCGTGATAGCCAGCCACCGTCGATCGGGATGACGCTTCCGTGCATGTAGCTGCAGGCGTCCGATGCGAGGTAGACGCACAGCCCGGCCAGTTCGTCCGGCTGAGCCCAGCGGCCCAGCGGGATTCGTTCGAGGATCTGCGGGCCTCGCACAGGGTCGTCCTGCAGCACACCGGACAGTTCCGTCTCGATGTAGCCCGGCGCGATGCAGTTCACATTGATTCCGCGCGGAGCCCACGACACGGCGAGCGATTTCGTCAGACCGGCCAGCGCGTGCTTGGCCGCAGCGTAGGCTGACACGTTGAGCCCCGCTTCGTAACACATCAACGAGCCAATGTTGATGATCTTTCCCCGGCCACGCTCGGCCATGAATTCGGCGGCCTGGACGGCCAGTTCGAACGCCGCGTGGAGGTGGACTTCCAGGAGGTACCGCCACTCTTCAATGGGGTATTCTTCGGGCAGGTGTCGGTGAGTCACGCCGGCATTGTTCACCAGGATATCGAGCCGACCGAGTTCGTCGACGACTTTCTGTGCGAGGCCGGTTCGTTCTTCGGGCTTTCCCAGGTCGGCCTTCAGATCCACGAACCGGCGGCCGCAGGACTCCACAAGTCGCCGCGTCTCGCCTGCCTCGCCGGATCGAGTGACGCAGGCAATGTCCGCTCCGGCCTGGGCGAGCCCATAAGCCAGAGCCTGGCCGATTCCGCGGCTGGCTCCTGTCACAAGTGCTGCGCGGCCGTCGAGTTTGAAGAGGTCGAGGATCATTGTGTCCGTCCTGTCTGATGCGGAGGCTGTGTCTTTGGAAAACTCTACGAGCAGAGGTGCGAGTGTGAAAGTGCCTGCCAGGTGACGGCCGCTCGGCCCAGCCTGTGGATCTGATTCGTGGCCGACTATGATTCCGGAAACGGATAACTCCCCAAACTCAATCATTCCTCTGGAGATTCTGCCATGACGCTGACCCGTGCCGCACACGTGTTGTGCCTCGCCGCCGTTTTCGGTTTCGTTGTCAGTCCGCTTTCCGCCGAGGACAAAAAAGAAACAAAAGATGACGACGCGAAGGTCGAGAAAAAGGACGACAAGAAAGAGGAGAAGAAGCCGAAACTGCGCGACGTGAAAATCAAAGATGTCGTGCTCAAAATTCCGGAAGGCTGGAAAGAGGAAGAGCCGACGAGCCGGATGCGGGCTGCTCAGTTCGCGATTCCGAAAGCCGAGGGCGACACTGTCGGGACGGAGCTGGCTGTGTTCGTCATGCCAGGCGGCGGCTCATTCACACAGAATCTGCCGCGTTGGACCGGCGAATTCAAATCCGGCACCCTCAAGGTGAAAGCTCATACGGGCAAATGTCCGCAGGGCGAGTACACAATCACCGAGCTGACCGGGACACACGTCGGGTCGTCCTTCGCCCCACGGCCAGAGCCGCTGGAGGATGGTGCGATGGTGACGCTGATTCTGACGAAGGAAGGTCGGGCGCCGTACTATCTGAAAATGGCAGGCCCCTCGAAGACCGTCAAAGAAGCGGCGAAGGCATTACGAATCGCGATCGATGCTGACGAGAAAAAAGAGGAGCCTGTCGAACTTTGATTTCCAGCCGCAGTGGCTTGGGCGATCGCAGGCTTGCGATCGCATTGGACCCGGGCAGAGGAGGCCGCTTCAACATGGCAAAGTTCGCCGTGATCCTTGCCGCAGCCGGACGGAGTTCGCGGTTCGGGGCAGATTCGACTCGGGACAAGAAAACGTTTCGAGAGCTCAGCGGCCGTGCGATATGGCTGCGCGCGGCTGAACTGTTTCATGCTCGCCCCGATGTTGAGCAGATGCTCGTGGTGCTTGCTCCGGAAGACATCGAGTGGTTTCAGGAGAAGTTCAGGCCGAACATCACGTTCATGGAGCTCGAAATCGTCGCTGGCGGTGAGGAACGGGCAGATTCCGTCGAGAACGCTTTGTCACGAGTGCGAAGTGAGATCGACTTCGTTGCCGTCCACGACGCCGCACGACCGATGATGACGGCCGACGGGATCGAAGAGGTTTTCGCCGCCGCCAGAGAATCCGGTGCCGCGATTCCAGCCAGCCCGATTTCGAGCACCATCAAACGAGTTGATTCCGGAGTCATCAAGGAAACCGTTCCCCGCACCGGCCTGTTCGCTGCACAGACTCCGCAGGTGTTTTCGCGTGAGATTCTCGTCGAAGCGTTTTCGAAGCGCGGCGACTTTCAACCGACCGACGAAGCACAGCTCGTCGAGCGGCTCGGCCACGTGGTGTCCGTCGTCCCGGGATCTCCGCTGAACATCAAAATCACGACGCAGGACGATCTGAAAATGGCGGAAGCACTCCTGAGCGTGCTGCCGCGAAACAAGTCGCTCGACTCGCTCGCCCCCGGTGCCGATGAAAAACCGAAGTGGCTTTTCGACTGAAAGCCAGTTCGCGTGAGTGCTGTTGGGGAGCGTGCCACCGGCGAAACCTGGCAGGCTTCAATGGCCGTCTCGAATCTGGTCGGGAAGGCTCGGCAGGACCGGTGTGTCGAGGGACGAGCCGCCAGGTCGAACGGCGGCAGTTCGAACACCGACTTCACCGGAATCGACGACGATGCGGGGGATTCTTGCCAGCAGCAGCAACGCGAACAGGCGACCCAAGCTCGAACTTCCGAAGACGATCAGATAGCCGCGGAAGCTCATGTCGAGGCACGACAGGACAAGGCCTCCGACCAGCGAACCCGCCACCCAGGCCGCCGTGTTGAGCAGATTGTAAATCGTCAGGACACTCGTCCGTTCTTCTTCGGCGATCGACTCGAAAAACAGCAGAAAGAACGCCAGCTCATACGCTGCCCAGGCGATTCCGCCAAGAACCTGCAGGAACATCAGCCAGGCGAAATTCTGAGACACCAGCCAGCCACCGCTCAACGGCACAATGCCGATGCCGCCGATCCAAAGCAGTTGTCTCGCGCCGATTTTCTTTGCCACTCGTCCCCACGCTGGCAGCGAGATGACTTTGGAAAAGAACGCCACCGAGAACAGCCCCACCAGATCTCCGTAGGAGAAATTCAGCTTCATCAACATGAACGGCGTGAAGAACGGGCCAGCCATCTGAGCGGCTGCCTGGACGGCGACGAGATAAACCAGCAGCCGTCCGCCACTGCTCGCGTGAAGATGATGCCGGACTCGTTTCCAGGGAATCTGTCGCATGTTGGCTGGCAGCGGTACGGGCTCGCTGTGCCGCTGCAACATCCACGCAGACACAACCCGGCAAACGCCGGCGACTCCGAACAGAATCGCAAAGGCATGCAGGCTGCGACCGTTTGTGGAGGCGTACTGAAGCAGGATTCCACCAATCAGGAATCCCGCAAAGACACCCGCCTGGGAAATGCGTGTTCGATTCGCGAAGAAGCGGGGTCTGATGGAAGGTGGGACGAGGGTTCCAATCCAGGTATTCCATGCCGGGCCGGTGGCGAGCCCGGCTCCCCAATAGACGGCGGCGACCAGCAGCAACGTTGTCGTGCCGATCGAGCCGGCGAGCGCCGCGATCAGCAGCGGAACGAAGCTGAGAGCCTGGATGACCGCACAGATCACGACCCATCGCCGGTGAGATCGCAGCAGCTTGACCGCCAGCGGAGACGCTAACTGCATGAGGCCGCCAGCGACAAGCGGCACGCTGCTGACCATTCCAGCCGCCATCTCTCCGAGCCCAACGGCCAGAGCGAACGCTGGGAAATACGTCTCGCCGAAGCCAACCATTCCGCCAAACGCGGCTCCGTCGAGAATGCTGGCACGAAGGTCACCGCGCAGCCGAAGGGACTGACTTTGCTCCCGCGGCGTTTCTGCTGACGTGCTGGCTGTCCTGTCCGCGTTTGAACTCAACGATGCCTCCGTGCCTGCGCACTTGTGTCTGAATCAACATGTCGCCGCTGGCGCTCTCATCACGACACTTCCGCGTCGACCAGAGCCCGCCAGAGGTCTCACGCGTCGAGGACTTCGGCCAGCTTGATGAGCCGGCTTTTCTCCTTGAGCGACTTTGCAGCCGCGTGGACGATGGCGGTCACTTCGAGGATTTCCTGATGTGAGTTTGGCTCCTCGCCCGAATGCAGCATGTCTCGAAACGCAGCCGCCATGCGGACCATTTCGTATTTATGTCCGACCGCGAAGTCACCCTCGATTGACGGAGTGAATGTGTAAAGTTTCTTTTTGAAGTACACGTCGGTGCGGTTGTATTCGAATCTTTCAAAGGGCTGTCCGTACCAGACGTGGCACGGATATCGGTCCTCGTAGGTAATCTGAGCGTGGCAGGTGTCCTTGTATTCGTACATGCTCACGGCATCGACGCCAGCTCCCATCAGGCTCATCACCGTCCAGACCGGGTGCTGTCCGTAGATCATCCAGCCTGAAAGCTGGTATCGACTGTGCAGCCGGGCCGAGACGTGTTCGATGTCGCCGAACTCGCCCGAGTCGCGCATTCGCTTCGCCGCTTCCATGCCCCATTCGTGATTGAAAATGCTGCCGGACATCAGCGGAGCTTTGTGCTTGCGGGCGAAGTCCAGGATTTTGCGAGTTCCCTCAACGGTTCCGCCGATCGGCTTGTCGCAGAACGTTGGCAGGCCGCGAGCCAGGCCCGGCGCGACCAGGTCGAAGTGATCTTCTCCCTGGCCAGACGCGTCGCCCATCCAGATTGCATCCACTTCTCCCGCCATTTTCTCGAGGTTCGTCGCAACCTGGACTCCAGGGAACACAGCGGCGAACGCTTCGGAAACGGTCGGGTCCGCGTCGTAGTAGTGCGTGATTTTCGTGTCGGGAAGCGGCAGCAGGTCAAAGTGCAGCCTGGGATTTCGATACACCTTCTGCCAGCCATCGACGACCTGCGGATAGTGCTTCTTCAGCGCGTCAAAGTCGCACTCCGGATGCAGGTACTGCCCGAAGTGCCAGGTGTGTCCGTTTCGTGTCTGAGGCTTGCCGAGAATCGCAGCCGACACGACACCGATTCGAAACGTCTTCTGCTCCGCCGGCGCCGCGAAGGTCGGAAGGCAGACCGCCGAGGCGACCGCACCGCCAGCCAGTTTCAGAAGATCACGTCGAGAGAGAGGTTGATCTGACACGGTAGTCCCTTCGCCAGGAGTTGTTGACGGAAATTTGAGACGACAGTCGGTTCCGTTCTGCATGCTGGGCGGAAGGAACCTGTAAACGGTCAGGAATGAATTGAACAGTCAACGATCGAATCCTCGGGCGTGCGGACTCTCCATGTCGACGATCGACCTTCTGCCGGGTTTCGCCTGATGGCGATGCGGGGACTTTGCCGATGAAGCAGTCTGTGCGGGTTTGTCGGACGGCGCGCTGCGCACCTGCGTACTTCCTAGTTGTCTCAGATTTCCCATCCTTACACTCAGGACGTCCGGATGCCTCGATTTCGACTCCGAATCGGCCCAGCAGCGATTGCGCTGGCAGCCGCCTTCCTGGTGAGCTCCGAAGCCAGGTCGCAGGATCCGCGTGTGCCGATCGGCGCGCCACCGGGGGCTGATCAGCCTGCAGCACAGGGCGAGGAGGACAGCAGTTACCCGCCGATGAAAGTCGATGTCACCATGAAAGGGACATCGACGAAAGAGGCCCTGCTGGACGCTCGAAATCGTCTGCCGTTTAAAGCACTGAACGACGAGCAGCTGGCCCGAGTCAACGCGGTCCTTGCGAATAACAGCATCTTCCGCCGGCTGCCTCAGATCGATTTCGATGCGGAGCCGGATGTTTATCACTGGTTCATCCAGAATCCCGAAGTTGCCGTCAGCACCTGGCGGGTTTTGAAAATCTCTGAGTTCGAGCTCTCACCTGTTGGTGGCAACGTGTGGAACGGACAGGCTCAGGACGGCTCTCGCGGCCGGATCGAAGTGCTGCATCGCTCGCCGAATTCTCAGCTGATTCTCTGCACCGGCGAATACAAGACGCCATTGCTCACCCGCCCGATTCAGGCGACAGCGATGATGCATCTTCAAACGCAGTTCTCAAAGACGCCCAGCGGCGAGAATCACGTGACGCACGGACTGGATCTGTTCGTCGCGTTCCCGTCTCAAACGGTTGAGAATGTCGTGAAGGTGATTTCGCCGGTCAGCAACATGATTGCCGATCGAAACTTCAGAGAGCTCAGTCTGTTCGTTCGATTCATGTCCGTCGCGATGCAGAAGCAACCGGGCTGGGTCGAGCAGCTGACAACGCGGCTCGAAGGTGTCACACCGAAGCAGAAAGAAGAGCTGCTCAACATGTCCGCGCGAATCTTCATCGCCAGCCGCAAGCGTTCGCTGAGAGAAGACGGAGTCCAGCAGGCGACGCTGAAGGAAATTGTCGCGCCGTATCGCGCGCCTGACGAATAGCGATGACTGCTGGCTAACCCGCCAGCACGAAGGTGACTGAGACTGCTGTCAGCAGAACTGCCGCGACGTCCTGGACCGAGACGCGATCGCTGCGTCCGTGGAACCTCAGGAACTGCAGCAGAGCTCCCGTCGGACAGCCGTATCGGCAATAGGCCATCGGCACGAACAGTGACGCGACGAGTCCGACGATCGCGATCGTTGCCGCGGCGACTCCGGCCAGGCCAATCACCCATGCGTCAAATGGTTCCAGGTCCACCAGGCTGACCGGCAGAGCGCTCATCGCGATCACGACGACGGCGAGCAGCAGCAGAAACGGAAGAGTCGAAAGTGCCAGGTGGACTCGCCGCGGGACTTTCCACTGCCAGCGGACTCGCCGAATCAGAATCTGCTGAACGGCTCCGTGCGGACACAGATGCTGACAGTACGGCTGCTGCCGGCTGAACATCGGCACCAGCAGAGTCGAAGCAACCACCAGGACCAGTCCCGGCGCGAGCCGCCACGGAACTCCATTCTGAGCCCATCCCGCCAGCACCGCCTGCGACAGCAGATCACCGTTGACGATGCCGAGCAGACCGATCACCGCGAGCTGAAACAACCTGCGCGGCCAGCCTCGCCGAAACGGGCCGGAGAAAAATCCAATGCTGATTCCCAGCGCGACGATGACTCCGGAAACGACAGTCCGCCACGTCCAGTGGACCAGTCCTTCGGGAGACCTTTTATTCCCGGTTTCGCCGGCCGCGGCTGCCTCAACCCGTTGACGTTCGGCGAATTTCGCGGCCGCGATGACCCCCTCGGCGACCGCCATGCTGGTCATGGTGGCTCCCGAAACGCCCTCGACGCGATCCTCAACCAGGTCCAGCGCGGCGAGTTCCGCCAGCGTTTTTCCGTTGAACAGTTTGAGGAAGTACGCGTCCTGCCGCACGTAGCCGACGTAGTCGCTGCCAGGATTGTCCGGGTCCTCGTTGTCGAACGAGCTGCGAAGGCGGATGCCGAGGACCTTTGGAACGTCCAGGCTTCGATCGGCTGGATCGTCAAACGCGATCAGAGTATCGGTCGGCCCCTGGTAACCAGCGATGTTGTCGGCGGCGGGTGATGTCCGTAGGACATAGCCTTGGCACATTCCTTTTTCATGCAGTACCTCGACGAGTCCCGGAATCCGGTCGGACGGCTTGAGCACGTCGCCGCTGTTGAAAAACTCCTTGACCTCTTCGATCCGCAATTCGTCAGGAAACTTCAGCGACGTCGGACGTTCCCCAGTCAGGCGGAGCGCGACAGACTCGGCGATGGCGAAGCTGGTCAGCGTTGCTCCGGAGACAGCGTCGACGAGCACGGACTCCCGCCGCGACAAATGTCTGGCGAGCTCGTTCCAGGTTTTGCCTTTCCAGGCGGCAAGTAGTCGCCCGTCGGCAAGAATCATGTCGACGTGCTCTCGCGTGTCGCGACTCCACAGAATCTCCGCGCCGACAACGCGGTCATCTCTGTCGAACGCCACCAGCACGTTGGTCGGGCCGGAAAAACCGACGATCGAATCCGACGCGGGTGAGGTCTGTACGACGTAGCCAAGCGGATCGCCATCGGCGTTCCGAACGGTCAACAGGTTCCTGCCCGAATCATCCGCTGAGATCGCAGTTGACTCTGGATAGAAGTTCCAGACGTCGAACAGCGTCACCGTTGGCGCCGTGCCGTCGTTCGTGTTCTCAGCCTGTCGTTGCGAGTGGACGCGGATCATTGCCAGCGTGGTGACGAAGAGTGCCACCCGCAGCAGATGCAGCAGCACCGCGCGACCTCTGCGGCGCGGGACAGGAGTCGCACGCTCACCGGACCCGGTCGGCGGCGTGATCACCGGCAACTGAAACTCCGGATTCGGCAAGGGTGCTGACGAGTCGGTCATGACGTCGCTCAGTCAGCCGGCAGAATCTGAATCGCGTCGGCGTGAGCATTGCCTCCGGCGTCCTCGGTCGAGATTGTCACGGTGACCGATTCTCCCTTCGCAAGATTCAGGCTTCCCAGTGAGATAAACGTCTCGTCGATCGGAGGCGATTTTGTCATGTCGATCTTCAGCGACTTCTCGCCCGCCTTCGTTTTGACCGTGACCGGAACTGTTTTGCCGCGGTTTTCGTGCGGGCAGTAGGCGAGGCGAATCTCGTGCGAGCCGGCTTTCTCCGCTTTGTACTCGAAGGCGATTTTCGCTCCGGAATTCGCGCCTGCGTAAAGGTAGTTGTAGCCGACATAACCTTTGAGGCCGGAGCCGCTGGTCCACTTGCCGGTTTGTTTCGCGTCTGCGTCGTCAATAATGACTCCGTCCAGTTTTTCCGGATCGAGACCGGTCGGCGGCCCGAACTGTCCAGCCAGCGGCAGAGCATCTTTGGGGATGATGATCTCGGACGAAACGGTTTCGCGGCGTGCTTTGCCGGGCAACTCAAGCAGCTTCTTCAGGTCATCGAGGTACCGCTCGTAAACGTCGCGCGGAGTGCAGGTCTGCAGCGTGCAGATCGAGGCAGCCTTGCCGACAACCTCTCCCATCATTCCGCAGGTCTTCATGACGCGCGTCGTCCCCAGAGCCTGGTGAGTCACACTGATGTTTCGGCCGGCCATGAACAGGTTTTCGATGTTTCGCGAATAGAAACAGCGGTACGGCACGGGGTAGCCATAGAGCCGATCGATCCGCCGGTCGTGAACGGCGATCGCGATGAACGGGTTGTCGGGAAACTTTTCCGCGTACTGCTGCTTGGGGTAGTGCAGGTCGATGGACCAGGTGCTCGGCACGCAGCCATCGGGAAATTCTTTCTTATCGACGATGTCGCTCTGTTCGAGCACGATGTCGCCCAGCAGTCGCCGCGATTCGCGCGGGCCGCCGATGTAGGCCACCCAGGTGAGGAAGGCCGTTTTGTGCTGGTCCGCGCCGTCGCGATTTTTCATCGCGTTAAACGCGCCGAACACGGCTCGCAGATTCCAGTCGCGAATGCCTTCGGCGTCGCCGAGCGCGTCTTTGTCGAAGCCGCTTTCCCAGAACCACTGTCCGTGATGCTCGCGCGGGTAGGGAAAGTCTTTCATCTCCAGGTCGAGAGCCCACGGAGTCTGCGGGTACGTCGCCGGTTTCTCGCCCTCGCCCCACGCCCACATATTGCTCATGCCCATGCGGCCTTTGTCAGTCATGTCCGAATCGGCGTTCGCCAGAAACCCGACCGTGCCGTGTCCGGTGCAGTCAGAAAACAGCTTTCCGCCAAACCGCTTGTGCTCGCTGGTGCGAGTGTCAAACGCGTGGACGGCGGTGATCCGGTTGTCTGCGGTCTCGACCCGGTAGGCATGGTGATTCAGAAACAGGTCGATGTTCGGCTCGTCCCGGACAACCTTTTCTTTGAGGGCGTCGCCGAACTCCTCGTAGGTGCCCGGCGATTTCTTGGCGTGATCGCAGAACTCTTCGATGATCTCGCCAATGCGCGGGTACTTGCCTCGCCGAATGAGGCCCATCGCCCAGACACGGACTTCGCTCGATCCGTTTCCACCCAGCACCGGGCGGTTCTGAATGAGTGCCACCTTGCAGCCCATTCTCGCGGCAGAAAGAGCCGCTCCCATTCCGGCGTAGCCGCCGCCGACCACAACCAGATCGTAGCCGGATTTCTCAGTCGGCTTCTCGGCCAGGCCGAGCAGTTCGCGCCGCCACTTCGGCAGAATCGTGTCGTCGTTCGGCGGAACGTCGCCCTTCGTAAACAGGATCGCATCGCAGCGGCCACAGAAGCCGGTCAGGTCCCGCAGGGCGAGGTCCGTTTTCTTTTCGGTGATCGTCACCGTGCCGCCTGGCTGCCAGTGCCAGTCAGCTCCGGTCGTGCCGAACTCGGTCTTTAAAGGTGAGCCGGCAATCAGCAGCTGGAACCGGCCCGGAGTACCGGTCGCCTTCCAGCGGGCGACCCAGTCCTTGGTCCGGACAAAGACTTTGTACTCACCCGTTTCCGGAAAGGTCACCGTCGTTGCCGCGTCTTTGACCGGAGTCCCCAGCCCGTGAGCCAGCAGGTACGGCGAGCCCATCGTGTCGATGAACTGCGTGTCGAGTTTCCAGCCGCCGTGAGAGTCAAAGCTCTCGGCCTCCACAAGAACGGACTGAGCAAACGCCGGGGAAGCGGCCAACAGGAGGGCAAGGATGCAAAAACGAGACGCGTTCATATTCAGCAAACTCCGAATCGAGGTAGCTCTGCGGATGACCGGCCATGTTAATAGTCTGCACGGAAACAAAGAAAGCAGGGCAGGGACGCCTGCCCGGCTTCGCTTCCAGGGCGAGCACGCGTACGCGCCGCGCTATCTTGCCAATTTTCCGTCTCGCCCGACGAATTCCCGCAGGCTGACGTCGCCGTCCTAAATTCCAGCCAGCTCAAAGTCAATCCCGTCACATATTCTGAAACCGTTGACAATCAGACATCGGCCAGCCAAAAGACCAGGAACCACACGACTAACGATCTGTTCTGCGGGCCTCCGAACGGGAAGCCCTGCTCACCTTCTGAAAATGACAGGATGCGATCTCTTATGAAAGCGGCATTCATTCACGAAACCGGCGAACCGAACGTCCTTCAATACGGCGAGCTGCCGACTCCGGAGCCTGGCTCTGGCGAGGTGCTCGTCAAAGTCGGCGCGGCCGCGCTCAACCCGATTGACACCTACATCCGAAGCGGGGCCGTCGCGCTGCCAATCAAATTCCCCTACGTCGTCGGCTGCGACCTGGCCGGTACCGTCGAGGCCGTTGGAAAAGGTGTCTCACGCTTTGCGGTCGGCGACCGAGTGTGGGGCAGCAATCAAAGTCTCTTCGGTCGCCAGGGGACGTTCGCCGAGTACGCGGCCGTCGACGAAGAGTGGCTCTACCCGACGCCCGACGAGATGACCGACGATGTGGCCGCGGCCGGAGCTCTCGTCGGGATCACGGCTCACCTGGGCCTCTTCCTGAATGCCAGCCTGCAGAAAGGTGAGACCGTTTTCGTCAACGGCGGAACCGGCGGAGTCGGCACAGCGGTCATCCAGTTGGCGAAGTCAGTCGGAGCTCGAGTCATCGCCACCGTCGGCAGCGAAGAAAAGAAAACTCTTTGCGAGACCATCGGCGCGGATCTCGCCGTGAACTATCGCGACGAAAACTGCGACGATCAGATCCGTGCGTTTGCCGAGGCGAACGGTCTTCACGTCTGGTTCGAAACTCAGCGTGAACCCACGCCCGATCGCACGGTCGAGCTCATGTCAAAGCGAGGCCGGATCATCTTCATGGCCGGTCGAACGGCTCGACCGGAATTCCCCGTCGGACCGTTTTACGTCAAGGATCTGCGTCTGTTCGGGTTCGCCATGTTCAACGCGAGCCCCGACGAGCAGCGTGCCTGCGCAACGGCGATCAACGAGCTGTCCGGAAACGGCGGCTGGTCGCCGCAGATCGGCCGAACGTTCCCGCTGTCAGAAGCGGCGGCGGCTCATCAGCTGCAGGAAGACAACACCCTCGGCGGCCAGGGAACGCTCTCCGGAAAGATCATCGTCACCCCGTAGTCGGTGACACGTGATGTTGCTCCGGGAAAGGAGGCTCCCAATCGCCCCGGAGTTGCGCTGATTGTCGCCTTTCGCTCTGCGAAAGTAGCGCTACTTTCGCAGAGCGAAAGGCGACATTCAGCCGACACAGCTCTGGGACCATTGGGCTGGCGACTGGTTATGGCCAGTGCCAGCCGGTGTTGCCGACGGTCAGCGGGAGCACGATGAAATGGTGAGCGAGGTCGCTCAGGATGAAGCCGAGTCCGGTGCCGAGAATCGCGCCGCTGAGCTTCGGAGTTTTCCACAGAAATGGCAGCACGACCAACAGTGGCAGGCTCCAGAACATGTGGTGCACCTGAAGCAAAAGCGGTGCCGTTTCGTTGAATTGCGTCGCGCTGATGCCGGTTCGGAATCGCAGATAGATCGTCACCAGTTCGAATCCGATGGTGACGGCGACCGTCCAGACGACCGCATGAAACTTTCTCGTAGACCACGAGGGCGGAGTTGTTCCGGTGCGGGCGACCGTGTCTGTCATGCGGCATCGCCGTGCAGATTCGAAAGGCCGAGCAGTCCAGGCAGGCTCATCAGATCGGCCGGCAGCGGGTTCTGCTCGAGTCGCTCGGGGGCTTCTGCCAGTTCGGCGAGCAGGTCGCGAATGATCTCCTCGGCCTCAAGCCGTTCACGAATCCACGCGTCGCGGGCACGCTGCCACTCGGCTTCCTGCTGCTCGACCTGGCCGAGCTGTACCCGCAAAGACTCGCCGCGCCGACGGAGCTGCTGTTCCTGATCGGCGAACGCCTCGGTGAGCTGCTGTCGTTCGAGGTGGAATTCCTGTCGGTGCTGGGCGAGTTGGTCGCGGGCTTCTTCAAGGTCGGTCTGTTGCGAGGACAGCCCCTGACGAAGCGATGTGTAAAATGTTGAGAGTTGTTCGCGCGTCTCGTCGACACGGTCCTGGACGCCGTCGTCGCCGGTGACCTGCGAGAGCTGGGCCCACCCTTCATCGACAGCGAGCTGTGTTTCGAGCAGCTCGCTGTGTCGCGATTCGATCTCGGTACGCAGCGTGTCGAGTCGCGTGCGGCGTTTCTCCAGGTTCTCAGCGTGCAGCGCGAGGATGTCTGTCTGCCGCCGGTTCTCGGCCGACTGACTCTGCAGTTTCAGCTCCCACGATTCGCGTTCGGCCGAAAGTCGTTCCCGTTCCCGCGCACTGTGAGACTCAACCGACTGGTGCAGCTTGACGATCGTGTCCTGGCGGCGGGCGAGGGATCGTTCGATGTGCTCGTACATGGCTCGCCGACGGTCGAGCTGCCGGTCGCGGAGTCGCTGAATGTCGAGCATGTCCTCCAGCCGCTGCCGCGATTTCTGGTACTCGACACGAAGTTGGTTCTGCGCCGTCTCGACTTCGTCCCGCGTCCGCTGCAGATGATCCTGCTGGAACCGGAGGCGGCTTTGTTCGAGTGCGGACTGCTTGCGGCTTTCGGCCTGAGACTGATCCCATTCCGTGGTCGCACGCAGAAGTTCCGCCTGCAGCCGGCTTTGATGTTCGGTCCGTTCCGTGTCGATTTCGTCCCACACGCGACGGCGGAGTTCGTCGATCTCGTGCTCCGCGCGGCGCTGTTCTTCGTCGATCTGTTTCCGCCGGCGCTGTTGATCGGCGACGTCCTGTTCTTTCCGCTGTTCCCAGTCCTGCGCGGTCTGCTGAAACCGCGCGCGTTCCTGTTCCAGTCGCTGCCGGTCTGTTCTCAGTTCCTCGGTCAGTGCCTCCTCGTTGACTTCCGCCTCCATCCGCGCGCGTTCGGTCGCGAGCTGTTGCTGAAATTCACTGCGCCGGCTCGCAAGCTCCTCATCGAGCAATGCCCGCGCGGTGTCGAATGAGGATTCGAACTCTCTTCGTTCTGCGCGGAGGGCTTCTTCGCGTTCGGTGAGGCTGGCTTGAAGCTCGTCGACCCGGGCGATTGTCTGCTGAAGTTCGGTGCGGTCGTTGTGCAGCTCGGCCTGAAGCTCCTGCCGGTACCGTGCGCGATCGGCCTGGAGGCGGCGATTTTCCGTGGCGACCGCTTCCCGCTCAGCACCAAGTTGTGCCCGCTCCTGCCGAAGCTGGTCGCTCTCGATGGCAAGCTCTCTGCGCCGCGACTCAAGCGACTCGCGCGTCCGCGCCGTGTCCGACTCAAACTGCTGCCGTTCAAACCGGAAGGCACGTCGCTCCTGATCGAGCTGCCCGAGCTGCGTTCGAAATCCCTCTTCGCGCCGGGCGAGGTCGGCCAGTTGTGTCTGGACCTGCTGCACGACTTGAGCCGTCTGCGCAAGCAGGTCGTCCTCAAGCAGATCGAGATCGGGCTCTGTGGAAGAGTCCGACGCAGCAACAGGCGGCAGCGTCGTCGGCTCGGGCAATTCATCGCCCGAAGAAACTGGCAGATTCTCGCTCATGCCGGGAGTCCTTTCCCTGGCGAGTAGTGAAGTCTGTTCCGTCGGCCGGCCGGTCCAACTGGCCTGCGGAAAGACGCATCTCTCGAAATCGGTTCGTTATCCAGAAAGCCCAGGCGCGAGCAAGCGGGCGTCACCGGACGTGCAGAAATTTGTCACGTCAGACTGAGCCCCCTCGCTTGCGCTTCAGGCGATGACTTCAGGCATCCAACTGTTTGTTAATTCGTTCGGTGATGGCGTCTTTGGGCATCGCACCCATCATTCGGTCGACCACTTCTCCCCCTTTGAAAACCATCAGTGTGGGGATCGATTGAATCTGATGCTGAGTCGCAATGCCGGGGTTTTCGTCCGTGTTCACTTTGCCGACCTTGATCTTGTCGCCGTATTCCTCGGCGATCGCATCAATCGTCGGAGCCAGCATTCGGCACGGTCCGCACCACGGAGCCCAGAAATCGACCAGAACCGGCACCGAGCTCGCAAGAACATCGGCTGCAAAAGACGCATCAGTAAATTCAGCAGTGGCAGCACCCATCGTGAAATCTCCAGTAGTTCTGTCGGGAGGCTGAATGCCTCACCGGGGAAAGTTTCAATTGTTGGCAGCTTTGTCCGGGACGGATTATTGGAGCCCTGCGAAATACTGTCAACGTGCTCCTTAAGTCTCTACGGTGGAACGCCTTGCGTCGTATCGGGTTGCGATACCCTCTCTGCCAGAGCGTTGAATCAGGTAGCGGCACGGCGAAAGCCGTCCGGTCAGAGCGCGTTTTCCCATGCAGAACCAGGCGGCTTGCAACGCTCCGCTAAATCGATTCGCCATTTTCATCGGGCGGCTAATAGTAGTAGTAATGCATGAATACGGCGGCTGAGCACAAAAAGCTGGCCCAGAACCGGTCGTCGCGCGGCAGCGGCACTCTGGACTCCACACCGGACTCGTCCACATCAAATCGACGGGTCTGGTGAATGTGACGCTGGAACGCCAGGAAAGTGGCGAGTGCTCCCAGACACGCGGCAGCTCCCGGCGTGATTTTCTCGTAGACCATCAGGACGGCGAGGATCACAAACGTCGCCAGCGTGACGCCGATTCGCGCGACAAGTTTCTTCAAGTCTTCCGTCTTGTGGCCGCCGAGGTCCGTCCAGTTGAGCCGACCTTTTTCTTCGTCTGGTTCGGTCATCAGACTGACGACGACGTGCAACGCTGCGGAAAGTGGCAGCACGAAGACAACTCGATGGAAGAAGTTCAGCTTCGCACCAAACATTTCCAGCGCGGCCGGCCAGGACTCGATGTTCGAGTTGTAAAGCGTCTCAGCCAGCCATGAGAAAAAGATCCCGCTGAGAATTGCGCAGAACGCGCCGTTCCCGTTGCCTCGCGGCCAGAACATGCCCATGAAAAAAGCCACGAGGATGCCTGGCGTCAAATAGTTCTGGTAGTCGGCAATCTGCAGGAAGAAGTTCTTCTCCGAGTTTGGGTCCATGATGAACAGAGCGAGAAAAGTCGCGAGCAGCACGAAGCCGATGATTGAAATCCGACCGGCCCGAATAAGCTGCGCATCGGTCGCGTCCGGGTTCATGTACTTCTTGTAGATGTCCATCGTGACGATCGTCGCGGCCGAGTTCATCATCGAGTCGATCGAGGAAAGGATCGCTCCAATGAGTCCGGCACCGATGATTCCGATCAGGCCGTATCCGGCCGGGATGACATACTTGACGAGCTCCGGGAACACGGCGTCAGGGGCGATGGTTCGTTCGGGCATCTTCTCACGGAAGAGGTAGAACGCAGCGACTCCGGGCGCGATCGCGAAGAACGGGATCAGCAGTTTGAGGAATCCCGCTGCGATAATGCCCAGCTTCGCGTCCGTGTCGGACCTCGCCCCAAGAGCCCGCTGGACGATGAACTGATTTGTGCCCCAGTAAAAACAGTGCATCGCGAACAGGCCGGTCAGCACGCCGGTCCACGGCAGCTGAGGATGGTTCGTCGGCTGGTAAATATGCATCCGCTGCTGGCTGCGTTCTTCCGCCTGGTCGAATTCCATCATGCGGGTCCAGCCGTTCCGATCAGAGTTCGCATCCAGTTCGGCGTCCCCGACGCCGACGTCTCCCAGCTTGCTGAATGCCAGCCAGGCGACCGCGATTCCGGCCACCAGAAGCAGCATCGACTGCAGGAAGTCTGTCCAGATGACTGCCTTCAGTCCGCCAAAGATCGTGTACGCCGCGGAAATCAGGGCGAGAAGAATCACAAACAACGCGTAATAACTGAACTTGACCTTCTCCTTTTTCTCTTTGACAGCAGGAGCGGCTTCTGCCCCTTCAACATTCTCTGCGGCGGCTCCGTTCCCTGCGGCGGCTCCGTCGGCGGCCGGTGAGGCGGCGTCGACAACCTCTTCGATTGCGTCTCCGCCAAGCAGCACGCAGATCGTCCTCGCTCCGATGTAGAGGCCTGGAACCATCTGCACGACGGCCATGATGATGACCATGATGATCGCGTAGCTGACCCGGCTGCGGTCGTCGTAGCGTCTGCCGAGGTACTCGCTGAGCGTGTAGACGCCGAGCTTTCGGTAGACCGGCAGAAAGCCATAACACAGAACCATCAGCCCGAGGATGGCTCCTATTTCAAAGTGGCTCTGGAAGAACCCGATGCTGAAACCGACTCCCATCATGCCGACCATGTGGTTGGCGCTGACGTTCGAACCGTAAATCGAACCGGCGACAGCCCACCACGGAATCGACCGTCCGGCGAGGAAGTAGTCCTCAGAAGATTCCTCTTTGCGCCCGGCGATCAGTCCGATGACCATGACCCCAATCAGGGCTGCAAAAAAGAGGACATAATCAAGCGTGGTGAAGATTTCGCCCATGAGTTGCCGGCCCTGTGTCGCGTTGGAGCGGGATTTGTTTTCCAAAAACCGGAAGCCGCGTGCAGAGAATTGCAGGCGGAACCGGCGAGGATAGGTCCTCTCATCAGGCCTCACAACCAAGCTCAAAGTGCCTTGCGGGTTGCCTGTTGCCGGGGGATTCGTGGTACACTGGCCGTTCGCACGCGGCTTGCCGCAACAGAGCACTGGCCCGTAGGACGGATGCCCACATTCGTCTGAGTGACCGATTGATTTTCGCGGGCCAGACGGACGTGGGCGTCCGTTCTACTTGCCCCGGATTCCAGCCCCCCACTGCTGCCGTCCTTGACTCCCCCGCCTGATCGTGCCCTCCGCGATGAGACTTCGCCGCAAAAACAATCTGATGGTTGAACCACCCGCGAGCGCCACCGGCGACATCGCGTTCAACCTGATCGTGTTCTTTCTGGTCTGCGCTTCAGTGCAGCCGGACTCAGGACGCAAGCAGACGATTCCTCGCGCCGAGCAGACGGAAAACAAAGAGAAGAAAAACGACGAGAACATTCAGGTCGAGCTCAAACGCAACGCCGTGCTGATCAACGGAGACGCCGTCCGCATCCCGGAGTTCAGCGCAAGGATCAAAGTGAAGCTGGACGCCAAACGGACTCAGGAAGAAAAAATCGTCATCGTCAAGAGCGGCGACGATGTCCAGTACGCTCACTGGATTGCCATCACCAGTCAGATCGAAGATGCGGGAGGCATCATCACACTGCAACTGGAAGAAGAACAGACCGTCACCGTCCCGTAGTTGACGCGAGCTAAGCTGAGATCATGAAAATCAAACGCAAGACATCCCGAGCTGAAGTGCCGAGCATGGCGATGGGGGACATTGCGTTTAATCTGCTGATCTTTTTCGTGATCCTCGCGAAGGCTCAGGACGACAGCCACCTGCAGTGGACTCCGGCCGAAGCGAAGAACCTGGAAAGTGCGGGGAACTCGCTGGTCAGCATCGTCATCGATAATGAAAACGACGTTTATCTGAACGGGCAGGAGACCGGACAACCGGGCCTCGCAGCCATGATTGAGGAAATGCTCGGCGGCCGGCCAGCCGGCGACCGGACCGTGCTCTTGAAAGTTCATCGCGAAGTCACGGCACAAACGTTTGAACCCGTCATCGAGTCCATCAGCGAAGCGGGCGGCGAGCTCGTTCACATCGTTGAGGAAGACAAGAAATAGTTCTTTCGAATAGAGAGACCGGAGATCACCCATGGAAAAAACCAGAGAACAGGCCGAGCCACAGATCACGCCAGGCAAGGGACTCAAAGGGGACGTCCAGCGTCTGAAGGCCAACTCCACCGCGACCGCGGATGAGTTGCGTGCATTCGTCGCCGGCCTCAAAGGTCGCAGCCCCCAGGAGGTGCTCGGCATCGTGTCCGAGACGGGGCTCTTCCGGGGTGTTGTCCAGGCAACCGTCGGCTGCGTTGTCCTCATCGCCGCTTTGACCGTACTTCCCTGGGCCTTCGCCGATGAAAAACCCGAGAAGCCGGTCGAGACTGCCGCTGCGCCGCAGGCGCCGGCAACCAGCGGGGCAGAGACTCCCGCAACGGGCACGGGCACGGTAGCCGCAGCGAAACCAGGTCAAGTGGACCCCGCAGCCGCGATCAAGGCAATGGGCGAGGACGAAGTCAAACCGGCCAACGCGGCGGTCGACCCGCTCGACAACTCGCTGAACAATCTGCTCGAACTCAAAGACTGACGCACCATCATGCCGGCCTGGTTGAAAGACAAACGCACGATTCTGCTGACGACGCTGGTCGTCGTGTGGACTTTGTGCGTCTTCGACTGGCTGGGCTCCGGGATGCTGAGGTTTCTTCACGTAGAGCGGTTTGCCGCGTGGATTCACAGTGCCGTGTTTGGACTGGCCGCGGCCGTGACCCTGGCCATCTGGAGCAAGGCGTGGGTTGACTACAAAGCCCGCCGGGTCCGCTTCTTTCTGATTTCGTCGATCGCCTTTTTCCCCTGGTGGCAGTTCGATGTTTTTCTGGCCGACCTGTTTGGCTGGGACACCGTGCGGGTTTCGATGGCTCAGCTTGGCACCGGGATCACGTACATCGGCGGCCTCTGCTGGGTCGTGTGGGGACTGGAACAGGGAGCCCGCCAATTCCGCATCCGCCGCCTCGCCGGAGAAGACACGGGCGAATACGTGCCGGCAACCCTCAATCCGCTCGACCCGGACGCGCGGTACTACGGCCGGCAGAAAAAACTCAACCAGTCACTCAGCGCGTTCTGCAGTTACTCGGTGCTGTTTATTCTCGCGTTTTACTTCATGTCCAATGTGGGAGGCTGCAGCGAGGTCTTCGACCTACCTGCCGGCGGAGGCGAGCAGAAACCGATCGCTCAACAGATCAAGATTCAGAAAATCATCCGCAAGAAATTCGTCGTGAACCCGTTCAGCGCGATCCTCTTTGAGGTGCCGCCGCTCGACGAAATCAAACTGCAGCTCGAAGAAATCACCAAGCATGCCTACACCGTCGGGTACGGCAAGGGGCAAGGCGCGGGCTATGGCGGAAAACGCAACGTCAAGATTCGCTTCATCCGTCTCGAATATCAGGGTGGAGACTGGAACCAGGGCTACGGCCCCGGCGACGACGAGAACCTGCTGATCGAACTCCCGTCATTTATGCCGGGTCACAAATTCGAGAAGAAAACCGAATCACGCACGGTCGCTCAATTGAAACGCTTTGACCGGATTGCCGCGCCGCCGATGGTCTACATGACCGGTCAGAAAAACATCACGCTCTCCACTTCGGAAACCCGGATCCTGCGTGAGTACCTGCTTGAAAAGCATGGAATGATTTTCGCAGACAACGGCGGTTCGCGAGGCTGGCATAACCAGTTTTTTGCCATGATGACCAAGGTGCTGCCGGAAATTCGGCCGGTTCCGATTTCGCTCGACGACCCGATCCACCGCATCCCGGTTCCGCTCAACTTCTTTCCGTACGTGGTCCCACACGGAGGCGACCGGCCGATGGGGTGGAAAGTCGATGGCCGCTGGGTCTGCTACTACCATCCGGGAGACATCGGCGACGCCTGGGCCAACGGGCACGCGGGCATCGACGCCGAAATCTGGCAGGCCTGCTACGCCCTCGGGGCCAACATCATCAACTACGCCTACAACGAGCACGCCATGTGGCGTGAGGCTCAACGGGAAAAAGAGTAGCCGGCATGTGTCCGGCGGGAGAAATCAAAATGAGGACGACTCTGCTGACTTTGATCGCGACCTTCGTTCTGGGCCTCGCAGCGGACACTCAGGCGGCAAGCCTCGAAGAAATGTCACTCGAACGGTGGGCCAAGCTACGCGAAGTCGAGCGATACCAGCTCAACATTGCCGAAAAATTTTATCGCGAAAAGGACTACAAGGTCGCGCTCTCTGAGTACGAAAAATTCCTCACCCTTTACGAAAGCAGCGAGGGAGCCCCGTATTCGCAGCTCAAGTGGAGCCTCTGCCTCGTTCATTTGAGGAAGCTCAACACGGCGGTCAGTGACGGTTTTCAATCGGTCATCGATTACTGGCCCGAGTCCCCTGAAGCGACAGCCGCCGCGTATTACATCGGCCAGTGTTATAAGGAGAACGGTGAGACCCGGAAGGCAAAGAAAGCCTACCAGGACGTCCTGAAAAACCATCCGAAGCATCTGGTCGCCGCGTATTCGCTGTCCGATATGGCGGACCTCGCATCGATCACGAAAGACGAAGCGGCCCAGGTTGCCGCGTGGCGAAAGCTCACTTTCGACGTCGAACGAACTCGCGAGTCAGCGGCCATCTGTCAGGCCGCTTCCCGCAACCTCGCGGTTTACTGCTTCACGAATGACGCGTTCGGTGAAGGAGCAAAGGCTCTCGAAACAACCTACCTGGAAGGAGCCCCGGTGCAGGTTTCTGCGTACGCTCGCCAGCCGATTATCAACCTCACCGCAGTCGCTGAGACGAAGGCTCAGGGCGAAAAAACCGCCGACCAGGCCGCTGCGTGGATTCGCGAAAAAGTCCCGACCGGCACCACGGAAGAAGAAAAAACCGCCGCACGAAATACCTGGTTTCTGATTGCCGACGTACACGCCGCCTCTCGACGGCCAACGAAAGTCGTGGAGACGTACTCTCTGATTCAGAAGCAGTTTGGAGCCAGCGACGATTTGTTCGGCCGCCTGGCCAACTGGTTGAAGACGCAGGACAAGTACGACGAAGCTCGCGCCGAATTCCGCAAGTATTTAGACAAGGTCGAAGGTCAAAATCAGGTCGCCTACAGCTTCCGCCAGCAGAGACGCTACGACGAAGCGGCCGCGGCGTATCTGGCGAACGTTTCCGCTGACTCTGAGAATCAGGCTCGCTGGAATGGCGAAATCGCGATGACGCATCGTGAGGCGCGGAAGTATCCCCTGGCCATTGCCGTCTACACCGAGCTGCTCAAATCGGATGTTGATAATACCGATAAGTGGCTGTGGGAAATGGCCAATACTCACCGCGACTCGGGCAACTACAAAGAAGCGGTCGCCTGGTACAAGCAGTGCAACAATTTTCCGTCGAATTACCAGCAGATGGCCGATTGCCAGCGGAGACTCAAGAACTACAAAGAGGCCGTGATCCTGTACGTCCAGATCCAGGGCGGCTCCGAAAGCCTCGCCCCGTGGGCCATCCTGCAGATCGGTTACACCCAGGAAGAAGCCGAAAGCAAAGAGCAGGCCATTCAGGCGTTTCAACAGGTCTGCAAGCGGTTCCCGAAGAGCGGTTACGCCAGCACGGCTCACGCGCATCTGCAGAACAAGTACAAGATCAGCGTGACGCTCGGCGGAGCCAAGGATGAATGACTGGTAATGTTTCCGATTTTACGGATTAGTCACGCAGTTCAGTTGAAACGGCATCCTCATGCCGGTGTTTGCTTGAGATTCTTCATCGAATCCGGGTAGGGTGGCTCGCGATACGAAAAGCCACTTTGAGACTCCTGCGGCATCCCGCTGCCGGGGCCACCGATTGACCCGGGAATCGACATGAGCAGCCACGGTCCGTTCGACGAGTACATTGACACCACCGGTCTTGTCGACGTCATTGAAGAAGTCCGACTCCGTACCTGGGCACGGCTCAACTATCACTCGCCCGAAGAACGAAACCGCAAGTGGCATCCCATCATTCTCGATGAGATGCGGCGCCGGGATACCGAGACCGTTTGAGTCCTGCCTCGAATCACAATCAGCCCGGCAACTGTCGGGCTTTTTCATGCGCGGTCAGAGGGGACGAACTCAAATGTTGAGCCTCAATGAATTAGGATCCGGCCGCGATCATTTTTCGAAACGGACTCAACCATGAATCGACCCGCCCCCGAGCCGATTGACCTGGCGAAGCTTCCCGAGCTCGCCTCCGATGTCATTCGTAAAGACCGCTTTCCGTATCTCGCCTCGATCGATGGCGACCAACCGCGAGTCAGGCCGGTGTCGCCTGTCCGGACCGACGGGTTTACGGTCTACGTTGCCAACCTGCGGAGCTACCACAAGACGGCGGAGATCGAAGCCAACCCGAACGTTGAGCTGTGTTATCTCGATGAGGGCCACGACCAGGTCAGAATCACGGGTGTGGCCGAGATCGTCGACGACCGATCTCTGCTTCAGGAAATCTGGGATGCCAATCCACTGATGAGGCAGTACCTGGGCAGCGTCGATAACCCACAGCTCATTGTGTACTGCATCCGGCCAAAACAGGTTCGCTTCATGCGGGAGTGGGCACTCGAGTATCACGACGTGCCACTTCCATCGTGACTGCGTGATCCAACGCCGGCTCAGCGTTTCTTGCGGCTGCGGGATCGCGAGTCGAGAAACGCTCCCAGCGCTTTCTGATACGGATCGGCGGTCGTCATCTGCACGAGGTCAACACCCATGCCTCCGCAGCGGCGGGAGAGTTCTTCCTGAAACGCCGCGAACTGCTGGAGATAGATTTTCCTGAGCCGATGCGGGTCGACGAGCAGTCGCTGTTTGCGCTCCAGGCTGCGGAACTGCGTCGGGCTCTGGAAGGGGAAATCCTTTTCTTCCGGCGCGACAACCTGCATGAGGATCACCTCGTGCCGCGCATGACGAAGACGTTTGAGCGACTCGCACAGCGCTTCGACATCGTCGAAGCAGTCACTGATCAGGACAACCAGTGAGCGGCGTTTGAATGTCGGCACGACTCGGTTGATGACCTCGGCAATGCTTGTTTCGTCGCCGGGCTCACCGGAGTGCAAAGCGGCGATCAGTTTGCGAAAGTTCTGCGGGCTGGTGCCAGGCTGAAGCTGCTCGCGGACTTTCGTGTCGAACGTGATCAAGCCGACGGCGTCCCGCTGAGCCGTCAGCAGATAGCCGAACGCGGCGGCCAGTTGTCGTGCGTAGTCGATCTTCGGCAGAGTGCTCTGCCCGTACGCCATGCTGCCGGACAGGTCGACCATCAGGCAGCAGCGCAGGTTGGTCTCGTCTTCAAATTCTTTGACGTAGTACTTGCCGGTTTTGCCGAAGGCCCGCCAGTCGATGTGGCGAATCTCGTCGCCGGGGTAGTAGTCGCGATGCTCGACGAACTCGACGCTCGCCCCTTTGAACGGGCTTTTGTGCTGCCCGATGATGTCACCCTCGACCAGCAGTTTCGCGACGACCTCCAGCCGGCCGAATTTCGCCAGAGCAGTCGGGTCAGTGATGGGAACGGCTTCGGGCATGAGGAGCAAATCAAGTCGAGGAGTCAGACAACCGTTCGGTCATAACGCCAAACGGTGCGCGAATCCAGTTTGAGGAAGTTGAGCCTCTTTTCTTGAGATTACGCCTTGCGACCTGCTGAAAAATCGCAGCCTCTTCGGGTCAGTTGAAAGTCTCTGCCGACGGCAGAGCTCACCGCACGAAGCCGACGTAGTAAAACCACAGCCCGGTCACCGCCGTCAGAACGAGGTCGATCGTCGAGGCCCAGCCGAGCTTCTTGTGGAGCTCGCTGTGCTCGCACGGGCCGGGCGGTCTGGGCATTCGCTTCACGGCCAGCACGATCGTGACCAGCCATAGCAGCGGGCTGGAAACCGCAAAGACCAGATGGACCCACAACACGTGCCGGGCCGTCTCAAGTTGATCGGCGGTGAGCTTCACTTCGCGTTTGGCGACGACTTTTTCCCAGCCGCCCTGGATCTGCTGGATGTCGATTTCAAAGGCCGTCACCGCAAAGAGCAGCACAACGGCGAGCCCGATCTGCAGGTTGCGATGGGCGACGTAATTCTTCTTCACCTTCACGAGGTAGATGCTGAAAATGATCGCCGGCACGACCAGCACCAGTGCGCAGACAACGGCGTCCAGCATGAACGACGTGCGGTAACCCAGAAATCCGTCTGACATGAAGCTGCGATTCGAAAGAGGCCAGGGGCGACGTCACAAACGGCTCGGTTTGTAGGCGGGCTCGCAAAACGACGCCAGATGAACCGGCGGTCTTCGGCTACTGCTTCTGAATCTGGAACCGAACCGGCACGACGACGGGAGCCGCGACCGGCTTTCCGGCTTGCAGAGCGGGCTGAAATTTCCAGCCGCGAACCGTCTTCCGGGCGGCCTCGTCGAGCGACTTGAAGCCCGAGGACCGGTGAACCGTCACGCTGTCCGCCAGGCCGCTGGTGGAAACCCGGACGAGCAGATACACCAAGCCTTCCTGCTGTTGCTGCCACGCGTCGAGCGGGTAAGCCGGACTGGCATTCGTCGCGAGCTTTTTCGGCTGCTGTTCGACTTTCGCTCCCGTCGGCTCGTTGGAAGAGGGGGCCGCTGCGTTGGCGGAGCTCTGCTGTGTTGATTCCTGTTCTGGTGTTGATTCCGTTTTCGTTTTTTGAGCTTCACTCAGAGGCGCAGAGGTCGCGGATTTTGTTTCTGCGAGGTGTTTCGCCGGAGGCGTCTTTTCGGCCGGGGGTTTCGGTTTTTGAGCAGGTTGAGGAACTGGCTTTGCCGACGGTTCGGTGGGCGAATCGACGGTCTCCGGATTTCCGGAGGTTTTCGGGGGATCGATCACAGCGGTCTGCGGTGACGGCTCCGGCTGTGGTGATTCCTCGCCGATTCGCTCAAGCAAGCCGATTCGCTCAAGCAATCCGTCGTGCGGAATCAAAAGCGGCTCAACGATGGCGCGAGGGAGCGTTGCGGCAAGCGGCCGCTCGGGAGCGGCCGGAGCGTCGACCTTCGGTGGCGCCGGTCTTCGCTCGGCCACAGCAGCCGTCGCTGTGTCAGACAGGGCCACCTGAAATGGATTCGTCGCCGGCGAATTCTCCGCGAGCTCGACTGGCGGTGTTTCTGAGAAATCGACTCGCGTGTCGATCGCGACGCTCGCCTGAGATCCGGCAATCGAAACACCCCCGCTCGTCACGGTGAAATCAGGCGGCTCGAATAGGCCCGCCGCCGTGACCAGCGCAACCGCGAATGCGTGAAGCGAGACGCTGCTGAGGTAGCAACTCAAGTCACGCATTCGCGAGGTCTCTCTTTAGAACGGGTCGAATGACAGACGTTTCTGACTAACCGCCTTTGAGTCTTTTTGCGAGAGCCTGAACCGCCGCTCCACACGCACCGCGGGCTTCGGTGAAACCGGCGGAATTGGGATCGCCTTTCTTCAGATAGTCGAGAATGATCTGCTCGGCCTTCATCAGCTCCTCGCAGGCATCGGGAATTTCCGAGGCAATTTCGTGAGGAATCCGCGTCACTCCGTTGAGGTCGCCGTGCAGCAGGTCGCTCGGGTAAATGACCATCCCGCCGACCGTGACCGGTACTCCCACCTGCAGCGTGTGGCAGAAGCCGTGGGCACAGATCGTTCCGTTTGTGAACGCGGGAAAATCGATCGCCTCAACCTGATCGAGGTCGCGGCCGGTGCCGGACGTGATGATGCCTTTTGCCCCGAACGTTTTATAAGTCGTACACATGACCTCGCCGAACGTGGCGGAGGCACACGGGCTGTCGAGGTCCTGGTAAACGATGACCGGCGGGCCGGGCAGGCTGGGGATCGCGTCGATCTGATCGCCCATGCTGGAGTACACGTCGCCTCCGCGAGGCGGGCCCATGCTGCGGAACGTTGAGGTCAACGCGTAGCCGACCATCGGGGGCATTTTCGGGAAGCACGCTTTGATGCTGCCGTCCATGTAGCCGGTATTTCGCGGGTACAGATCCCACAGTTCGACGACGTTGCAGACGGTCGGCGTGTCGTATTTTCCCAGTCGTTCCAGAATCTCGGCGGAGACGCCCTGAATGTCGCTCATTGGTTCCTCGGCGGGTTGAATTGAGGTGAGTTGGCGAGAAGCGGGGAATCATAGCTCGATTGATTCATAACCCGAAGCGTGTGTGAGGCCGCCGCCGGCGGTCTATTCGAGCTTCCGCTCGGGTGGAGTGGCCCGCTCCCGCTGGTCACTCGCGTTTGAAAAACACAACCTCGAAGCTTCAGCGAGGGCGAAAGTCGAGCAAGGTCGCTATCCCGAAAAACGTTCGCCCTCGCTGACGCGTCGGGTGACTTCCTGATCCACGGTTTCTTGCGTCTTTTGCAATCCAGGATGCGGCTCCGCATACTAAGCGGCTCAAATTGACCGCCTGCGACCGAATTCCGCGTCGCCTCACTCCTCGCAGATTCCCACCGAGATTCTCCATGTCCACCTTCGACCGAATCGCCGAACTCAAAGCTGCAGACGGCCCGGGAGCGGCTCTCGACTTCCTCGTCGAGACGCTTCGCAGCGAAAAGAACTACCACAAGCTGTTCGACGCACTGCTGCTGAAAAAGAAATGCGAGCTCGGCCTGCCGACGGTCAACCCGACATCGCTTCAGGACGTTCCGGAAGAACAGCGAGCCGAATTTGAAAACTGCTACATCCAGTCGGCTCGGGAAGTCGGCACGGCCCTTCTTGATGAAGGCAAACTTCAGGACGCCTGGGTTTACTTCCGCACGATCGGCGAGCCGGAAGCCGTCGCGAAGAAGCTCGACGAAACAACCCTTCCGGACGATTACGAAAAGTCGCAGGCTCTGATCAATATCGCGCTGTACGAAGGAGCGAATCCGGTTCGCGGCCTGGAGTTTCTGCTCAGCTCAAATGGAACCTGCAACACGATCACCGCTCTCGATCAGGCGATCGGTCAGTTCCCCGAAGATGACCGAAAGAAGGCGGCCGCGATGATGGTGCGGCATCTTTATGATGAGCTGTGCCAGACGGTGAAGTCAGAAGTCGACAAGCGAATGACGCTGCCGCCGGGAGCCGGGCCGAAGACGCTTCGCGAAATGATCATGGGCCGCGAGTGGCTCTTCCAGGAAGGCAACTACCACGTTGACGTTTCGCATTTGAACTCGGTCGTGCGATTTGCCCGGTTCATCGATCCGCAAAGCAAAGAGATGGACCTCGCCATTCAATTGTGCGAGTACGGCTGCCAGCTCGACCCGCAGTTTCAATACCCCGGCGAGCCGCCATTCGAGGAGTTTTATCCGGCTCACCAGGCGTTTTTCAAAGTGCTCACCGGTCGCGACATCGACGAGGGCCTTAAGTATTTCGAACAGAAGCTCGAACACGAACCGGACGAACCGGACCAGCAGCTCATTGCCTATGTCATGGTCGACCTGCTTCTGAAGTGTGAGCGAATGGACGCCGCCGTTGAGCTGGCGTCAAAGCACCTTCGCTTCGTCGATGAGCAGGTTTTCTCGTTTGCTGAGCTGTGTCAGAAAGCCGGGAAACCAGACAAGTGGGCCGCTGCCGCCAAGGAAAGTGGTGACCTGGTCGGCTACGCCGCAGCCCTGGTTCAAAGCTGATTTGACTGGATGAATCCACGGTGGGCCGAGCGAAGCGAGCCTCACCAGTCGACACACGCGAGGCGTGTTTGTTCTGATCGTTGACTCGACCTGGCTGTTTGCACGCCGCCTTTCCGGTGAGACTCGCTTCGCTCGGCCCACCCTACGGCAGATTCCATGACCGACCTCAGCCAGAACCGCGTCGCCTGGAACCGACTTGCCGACACCGGCAGTCAGTTTGCAAAAGTCGCGACTGACGAGGAACTTCGCGACCCGTTGCGAACGCTCGACGGACGAGGCTGGCTGCCGCTTTCGGTGAGCGGCCTGAACGTGCTGTGCCTGGCCGGCGGAGGTGGCTGGCAGTCGATCCTCTACGCCGCTGCCGGAGCCAACGTCACCGTTGTCGATTTGAGTCCCTCCATGCTGAAGCTCGACCGGCGCGAAGCGGAGCGACGCGGAGTGAAAGTCACAGCGGTCGAAGCCTCGATGGACGATCTCTCCGCTCTGCCGGAAGCCAGCTTTGACATCGTCCACCAGCCGGTCAGCACGTGCTACGTCGCGGACATCGGCAAGGTCTACCGCGAGATTGCCCGCGTTGCGAAAGACAACTCCACCTACATCAGCCAGCACAAGCAGCCGACCAGCCTGCAGATCGTCCGCCGCGACCAGCGCGACAACTACGTCATCGGAGTCGACTACTACCACGAGGGTCCGCTGCCGGCCGCGACGGACACGTCGTACCGCGAATCGGGCACGACGGAGTACATGCACCGCTGGGATCAACTGGTCGGCGAACTGTGTCGAGCGGGGTTCGTGATCGAGGATTTCCGCGAACCGTACCGCGGCGACCCGAACGCAAAGCCCGGCCACTTCCGCCACCGCGGCCGATTCATTGCGCCTTATGTTCGAATGAAGGCGAGGCGACTGCCTCGCGCATCCAGCGCAGACGACCCTGGGCCGAGCCTCATCTGGACTCCGCCGAGCTGAGTCACATCCCCTTTCCTTCCGGACGAGAAAAGGATGAGGGAGCACTTGTGTCGCGACATCGCGTGCAGGCTGGGCAGCTCGACGACTGCCGGTCGCGCGGTCACAATTGATGCTCAAGACTGACTGCCTCTGTACTGACGCCTCTGTCACGAGGAAACAAACTCCCGTGGCGACTCTCCTGCCTTGAATTCTCCCCATGCCCGAGCCTGATTCCGGTCCGCAGGACGCGACGCTCGACATCCGGACCGAACGGTTGCTGCACGGGAACCTGCGTTGGGCGGTGCTGATCCTTGCGGCGCCGATCATCGCTGAGCAGCTGCTGAATTCGATGGTCGGTCTCACCGATACGTGGCTGTCCGGACGGGTGAGAGTGAGTGGCGAGTTGAGCGCGGCTCCCACCTCTGCCGTCGGCACGGGCAACTACGTCAACTGGCTGGTCGAGCTGTTGTTTTCGCTGATCGGCACCGGGGCCACCGCGCTGGTCGCTCGACACTGGGGCGCGGGTGAGAAAGACCAGTCCAGTCGCGCCGCCAGTTGCGCGCTGGCTCTGTCACTGGTGATAGGAGTGCTTGGCATCCTCGCCGTTTACTGCTCGGCCGCCTTGTTGACCGGGATGCTGGGAACGGACGCGACCAGTCGGGCTCTGTCGACGCGATACCTGCAGCTGGCCTGTTTCGGACACGTTTTTTCGAGCATCCTGCTGATCGGCGGAGCAGCCCTGCGCGGAGCCGGAAACACGTGGACGCCGATGATGATTCTCGGCCTGGTGAGTGCGTTGAACATCGTCTTCTCGGGCGTGCTTGTGCTCGGCGATGAAGACCCGCGGTTCTGGTCGCTCGGCGTGGACGGCCTTGCTTATGGGACGATCGCCGCTCGATTCGTCGGTGCGTGCATCATGGTTTTTGTGCTGTGTCGAGGAAGCTGGGGTCTCAAAACGTCGCTCAGTAAAGCGACGTGGGCTGACACGGAAACAGCTCGACGAATTCTTCGCATCGGAGCACCGGCTGCCGCGGACGGGCTTCTTTTGTGGGGAGGCCATTTTCTGTTTCTGAAGATCATCGCCAGCCTGGATCAGGACGGAGGCAGCAGCGCGATTTTCGCGGCTCACATCATCGGCATTCAGGTGGAGGCTCTGAATTATCTGCCAGCGTCAGCGTTCGGAATCGCAGCCGCGACACTGATTGGACAGTGCCTGGGAGCGAACCAGCCGGCCCGGGCGACTCGCGGGGCACACGAAGCGGCTCTCCAGGCCAGCCTGATTGCGTGCTTGACCGGTCTGTTCTTTTACTTCGGAGCCGCCTCGATTTACGGATTCATGCATGAGGATCCGGCCGTGTCGGCAGCCGGCGTCCCCGCGATGAGGCTGCTCGCGTTATTCGAACTGCCGCTCACCTTCTCGATTGTTTATTCGATCGCGATCCGGGGAGCCGGTGATACGATGCCGCCTCTGATTGCCAACGTCCTGGGCATTTACTGTGTTCGACTGACGGTCAGTTACTGGCTGGCCGTCGAGATGGGGTTCGGCCTGACCGGAGCCTGGGCCGGAATGGGGATCGACGTCATTCTGCGAGCCGCCGGTTTGATGATCTACTTTCATCGAGGCCGATGGAAACGGAAGAAGGTCTAAGACGGTCTATCAGCCCGGTGAAACAGTCCGAGCCATGTAGCGGAGCGTCGCGAGCCGCCCGGTTTTGCATGGAAAAATGCGTTCTGACCTGACGGCTTGCTCCGTCCCGCTACTTTTTCAACGGGTTGCAAAGCAGCACATCGTCCAGGAACGGCGGTTTCCCGCATCGGTGATCGATGGCGAGACGACGCGACTCACTTTTCGTATGATCCTGCTCACTGGGACGCAGCATTCCAAAATGCAACACGGGCAAATTTGAAACGTCCAATTCGAAAAACAGTGGGCCGCTGTTCGCAAGCAAGGGGCATTGATGAAACAATCTGACATTGAAGTCCTCGAAGTCGATGGCGTGACCATTGCCGTACTTGGCATTGAGTACGACAACCTGGATGAAGAACATCTCACTGCCGCGTCGGACCGACTTCTGAGTCTGGCAAAGACGATCGATCCGCCGAAACTGGTCTTCGACCTGTCGCGGACTCGTTTCTTTGCTTCGGGATTTCTTGGCGTCGTCTTCCGTGTCTGGAACCGGCTTTCCCAGCGTGGCGGAACAATCGCGATGTGCTGTGCGTCGGGAGTTTGCGTCGACGTGCTCAGAGTCACGAATGTCGAAAAACTCTGGGGCATCTACGAGACTCAACAGGAAGCCATCGAAGCGCTAAGCGGGAAATGAAGTCGACTCAGACAGACCGACTTGCTGCACAAAGGTCCTCTTCTGTGTAAGCTGGCAGGGCACCGAGATTGACCCGAGGGCCCTCCATGTTCTTTGCAGTCGAGCTGAATTTCGAAACGAAGACAGAGCGGACTGTGACGCTGGACGAGCTCACCAGGTCGCATCAGAAAGACCTGTTCTGCTGGATCGACCTTTCCGCAGAGGATGTCACCTCAACAGAAGCCGTGTTGTCCGAATACTGCGCCAACCCGAAGGAACCAATCGCCGCTCAACTCGAGCGTAACATCGCCCGGGTCAACGATGCCGACGACTGGATGCACTTCCAGGTCAGTGACGCGGCAGTCGACGGCAACCACCTCACGGTCGGTCCAATCGACGTCTTCTTCGGCGACGGCTTCATTCTGACTGTGCACCGGCATGAGTCATTGGTAATTCGAGGGATGCAGGAGTCCTACAGCCGAAATTTCCGGTACGTTGCAAAGTCACCAGGATTTCTGCACTTCGAACTGGTCGACCACCTCACGCGGTGTTACAGCAACGCCCAGCAACAGGTCGCCAATCGAACTGAGCAGATCGAAACGAAACTGTTTGGCAACACGGATGACGCAATCTTTGGCGAAGTCGCGACACTGATGCGCACGATCCTTGAGTTTTCCAAAATTGTGATCGGCGCCCGAGAGGTCTTTCACGATATGTCGACCCGGCTGTCGCCGTTCATCCCGCAGACCACTCAACCGTTCCTCGAAAAGAAAGCCGGACTGCTGGACCGGATGAGTGCCGACATTACGACCGAGCGGGAAGTGCTGTCCGAATCGCTGAACCTCTACATGGGGATCGTTACTCACCGGACGAATCATTTCGTAACGCGATTGACAGTGATCAGCGCGCTGTTTCTGCCGCTGTCGTTTCTGGTCGGTGTTTACGGGATGAATTTTCGATACATGCCCGAGCTTCAGCTTCCTTACGGATACGGTGGGTTCTGGTGCCTTGTGGTGATGATCGTTGGCGGCCTGTCGTTCTTCATGAAACGTGGCGGCTGGCTGTAGACCGGTTTCGGGGAGCGTTGATTTCCCGTTTCGAGCTCTCCGGAATAACCTGCGGTCTCGAATCTGCCAGTTCGGCGGTTCACAACGAAGACTTCCCGAAGCGATCTTCCCGCTTCGTCCTCAGGAGATACACGATGGCTTTTCCGCGGATGGCTCGCGTTCGGCAGAAGTTTCACGCTCCGAAAATCGACGACATTCCCGCTGAGGTCGAATCGCAGATGGCCGCGTTGAATCTCGGTGAGAAGGTTCACAGCGGACAAACTATCGCCATCACGGCCGGCAGCCGCGGCATCGCCAACATCGCCCTCATCATCAAATCGATCTGCGATCACGTGAAGTCGGTGGGCGGCGTGCCGATCATCGTGCCGGCGATGGGCAGCCACGGCGGAGGAACCGCGGAAGGACAACGGGCCATCATCGAGGGCTACGGAGTCACAGAGGAATTTACCGGAGCGGAAATCCGGGCGAGCATGGAGACCGTGGTCGTTGACGAAACGTCGCACGGCATCCCGGTCCACTTCGACAAAGTGGCCTTCGAGTGCGACCACGTCATTGTCTGTGGCCGAGTCAAACCGCACACCAGCTTCGTGGGGCCGATCGAATCCGGGCTGCACAAGATGATGCTCATCGGCCTGGGCAAGCACGCCGGCGCGAAGATTTATCACCGCGCGATTCTGGATTACAGCTTCACCGAGATCATTCAGGCCGTCGCCGAATCTGTGCTCCGAAAGTGCGACATCCTGTGCGGAGTCGCGATCGTCGAAAACGCTTACGACGAAACTCGAACCATCGAGGCGGTTGCTCCCGGGAACTTCTACGAGCGCGAATGCGAGCTCCTCAAGCTCTCTGTCGAGGCGATGCCGAAGCTGCCGTTCGATTCGGTCCAACTGCTGATCATTGACGAGATCGGCAAGAACATCAGCGGCAGTGGCATGGACACAAACATCATCGGCCGAAAATACAACGATCATGCCGCGACAGAAAAAGACAAAGTCAAGGTGCGACGCATTTTCGTTCGCGGGCTGACCGAGGCGACTCACGGCAACGCGTGTGGGCTGGGCATGGCCGAATTCACGAACACGCGGACGGCTCAGGCCGTCGACAAAAAAATCACGGCCATCAACTCGCTGACCGGCGGGCACCCGTCGGCCGCCGGCATCCCCTGCCACTTCGATTCAGACCGCGAGGTCATCGAGAATGCCCTGGCGACCGTCGGCTTTGTCGAACCGGAAAACGCGCGAGTCGTCCAGATCGCGGACACACTCCATCTAGGCGAGGTCCTGGTGAGTGAAGCATGCCTTGCCGAAGTCGCCGATCGCGACGACCTGGAGGTCATCGACGGCCCCTTCGAAATGCCGTTCGACGAAAACGGAAACCTGGCGGCGGTCGGCATCGGTCACTGACGAGTTGCGGGATCTGCACGCCAACTACGAAGACTGGGTAAGCAGGCGGCTTTGCGTTGAACTGGTCTGGGTGGTCTGCTGTCAAACAACCGGTATTTCCGGCTCAATCTGTAGAAACGGAAAAAGTTCACACAACCCCGGGACCGATACCACCGATACGACCCGTCCACGGGTGCTGCGCGCACGCCGTGGCCGGTCTTTCGACGGGTCTGTTCAATCCAGCACCGGGGCTGTGCAGTGGGACTTCCGCAATTCACACAATCTGCTCGCGGGACAGCGAGCCGGACGGGCGCACTGGTGCTCGCGCTGGCTGCCGTTTCGATTGCGTGTTTCGTTCCGCATCTGCTGCGCGGGGAAGAGACTGTCCGCGAGCGAATCCTGCGGCTCCTCTCTGAAATCCACAGCACAAACTACGAAACGCGACAGGCAGCCGAACGGGAACTCGCCGACTACGGCATCGACGAAGATCGGCTGAAATTTGCAAGACTGCTCAAGCATCCGGATCAAGCCGCCCGCCTGCAGCTCGCCACCCAGCTCAACGAAATCCCCGAGCCGCTTCAGACCGACCTTTGCACGGAGCTGATGGTTGATCCGGAACCTCGCATTCGAGTCGCCGTGATCGGAGCTCTTTCCCAGGAGCAGAACACGGGAGCCGTGGCCGAGCGACTGAAGGAGCTGCGGAAGACCGAACGCGATCCGCTCGTCCGGGAGAAGATTCAACAGCTGCTCGGTCGTGAGCCGGCCACTCGTTCAGCTCCGTTGAGCGTTGAGAGTGATTCAGAATTGCGGATGCTTCCGATTGAGTTTGAGTCTGGTCCGAGCCGGCCGGCGTCGCCTCGACAGGCAAGCCCGCTTGAGGATGCCGCGCGACCAGTCATTCAACAGACCTCGGCCAGTGGCCTGGGAACTCCGCCCGCACCGGGGGCCAGTTCAAGCCTGCCGGAACCTGCCGGCCCGGCGCTCAGCATTGACGAATTGTTTGCGGAAGAGACGCTTGCTCCGCTTCCGCAGTCTGGCAAGCCGCAGCGCGTACCCGGCCGCAATCCCGAAATTCTCGACCGCCCGCTCGACGGTTCGCTCACAAGAGAAACCCAACCAGGTTTCATTGAGCAGGCCGGTGGCTGGGTGACTCCCGAACCGCAGGCGCCATACGGATTCAGCGGGCCGTCCGGCATCCTGCCGGCCGAAGGTCAGGAGAGTGCTCACTTTGTCCCGCAGGAAGACCGCTGGCGAAACGGCTACGACAAGTGGGACCGCTACGGCAAGGATCATCCCTGGGTCGATGACTATCCCGGTGTCGAAGGTCACTGGTGGGATCCGTACAACCAGAACGTACTGAAGGGCGACTACCCGATCATCGGACAGCACACGTTCTTCAACCTGACGGCGACGAATCTGTTTTCATTCGACTATCGCCAGTCGCCGGCGGGAACGACTCCGTTTGAATCCACGCGAGCTTCGAATCAGCAGGAATTCTTCGGCAACAACAATTCGACATTCATGAACGAGACGCTGTTTCTGCGGATGGACCTGTTCCACGGAAACCAGGCCGGGTTCAAGCCGATCGACTGGATGCTTCGCATCACGCCGACGGTCAACATGAATCAGCTGCACGTCGATGAGCTGGCTCTCGTCAACCCTGACGTCCGCTACGGACGAACGCGGCATCGCGACCACTTTGTTCTTCAAGAGTACTTTGCGGAGGCGAAGATCGCGGACATCAGTCCGGATTACGACTTTGCTTCTGTGCGGGCGGGGAATCAGTTTTTCAACTCAGACTTCCGCGGCTTCATCTTCTTCGACACGAATCGCGCCGTTCGGCTGTTCGGGTCGCGGCTGTCCAACCGGCATCAATTCAACCTGCTGTTTTTCGACATGGTGGAGAAGGAAACGAACAGCCAGCTCAACACGACCAGCGACAGGCACCAGAACGTGCTGATCGCCAACTACTACATTCAGGATTTCGTGTTTCCCGGCTACACGTTCCAGACCAGTTTTCACTGGAATAACGACCAGCCCAGCATGAAGTTTGACCGGAATGACTTTCTGGTCCGTCCCGACCCCGCCGGCGTTTTTCAGAAGCACCGCGTCGAGTCGTACTACTTCGGTATCGCTGGCGACGGCCACATGGGCCGCATCAATGTCAACAACGCGTTTTACTGGGTGACCGGTCGGGACGGTCTCAACCCGATCGCTGGCCAGCCAATTGACATCAACGCGTTCATGGGTGCTCTTGAGCTCTCGTACGACCGCGACTGGGCCCGCTTCCGGGCATCGTTTTTCTTTGCTTCCGGTGACGACGATCCAAACGACAGCGACGGAAACGGATTTGATTCGATCATCGACAACCCGGCGTTCGCTGGTGGCGAGTTCTCGTTCTGGCAGCGGCAGGCCATCCAGCTGTTTGGTGTGAGGCTCGTGAACGATCGCAGCCTGGTCCCGAACCTTCGTTCAAGCCGCGTTCAGGGACAAAGTAACTTTACGAATCCCGGTCTGCTGCTGTTCAACCTCGGCATGGATATGGACCTGACGCCGAAACTGCGAATGATCATGAACGCGAATTACCTCATGTTCGACAAGACAGAATCCCTGGAGACATTCACGTTTCAGGGGAGCATCGACAAAAAGATCGGCGTCGATCTGAGCTGCGGCTTCGAATGGCGACCGTTCCACAACGACAACACGATCATGCTGTTTGGCGCGTCCGCTCTGATTCCGGACGAGGGCTTCAAAGACCTCTACGCGGAATTCAACGACGGCGACACCGAAACGCTGTTCGCATCGTTCTTCGAGATGATTCTGACTTACTGATCCGGTTTCACGATGACTGAAGACACTCCCAACGTCGTTGTAATTCCTGGTCCAAATGGCGCAGGGAAGTCGACATCGGCTGAGAGAATTCTGAGAGACACGATGAAAGTAGCCACATTCGTAAATGCTGACACGATTGCACGCGGCCTGTCTGGCTTCGAACCGGACCAGGCAGCACTGGCGGCAGGTCGAATCATGTTGAAGCAACTGCGACATCTTTCGGACCAGAGGTCGAGCTTCGCGTTTGAAACCACGCTGGCCAGCCGGTCGTTCGCGCCGTATCTGAAATCGCTTGTTGAATCCGGCTACGAGTACCACCTGGTTTTTCTGTGGCTTCCGTCTTCCGAAATGGCCTTTCAGAGAGTGCAACAGCGAATTCGCGAGGGTGGACACTCGGTACCTGAGGAGACTGTTCACCGTCGGTACACAGCAGGTTACGAAACTTCTTCGAACTCTACCAGCCGTTCGCAACAACATGGCGCATCTACGATAATTCGATTTCTCCAGAGCCGATGCTGATTGCCGATGGGGCCGAGGGGGATGTCAATGTTCCTCAACCAGCGATCTGGCAGAGCCTTCAGGAGTTTCGAAAATGACAGAACCATCTCAACAAACGATCAGAGAACTCATGCGGGATGGCCGCAAGATCGATGAAGCACTTCGTCAGACGGCGGTCGACACCGTGATCCGCGCGAGAAAACTCGGACACAAACTCATCGTCTGGAAGGACGGTGCCGTTGCCGAGGTCGATCCGTTTGAAATTGAACTGGATGAGAATTCGCAGGACGCGATTTCCTGACCAGTCGCTGCTTCCACATTTAACACGACACTCACTGACATGGAGGTCAGTCACCCATGACACAGCGACAGCAGTCGATTGGGATATTCTGTTGCGTCGCGGCCGTTGCCGTTCTCGGCGGGATCGTGACGTTCGTTGTGAGCCCCGGATCCGATCCGGCGGCGAACCGCGTCGCGTTTGCCGCCGTGCCGCCGATTCCGACCGTTGGCGGCGATGACGACGCGAACCGCGAGCCGACAGACCTCGATAAACCAACAATCCGATCTCGAGCCGCGCGACTGCTGGACGGCATTCGTCCGACGCGGGTGTGGGAGCGGGTTCGACCGGGAAAGAAACCGGATCCCAAAGGACAGATCGTTCGGCCACCGATTTCGGAGAACTCAGGTCGCCTTCGACGCGGCCCGGCCCGGCTTTCAGATCTTCCAGAGGACCAGAGAGAGCAGTTTCACGAGGTCAAAGAATTCCCCGTCAGCTTTGTTGTTCGCAGTTCTGAATTCCTCGGCCGGACAACGGAACTGAACCAATCCGGTCTCGATCATGTGCTCGAGCTGTCGGTGGCCGCGGCGAACAGTTCATGGCCGATTCTCATCGAGCCGTCCGGAGGTGACGTCGACGACGCGAAGCTCGACGCGAAGCTCGACGAGGCACGACGGTTGGTGATTGCGAAGATCCTCGCAGAGAAAGGGATCGGAAATGTCGCTCAACGAGTCGTCGTCGCAGGCACCCGTCTTGCGCAGAGCGAGCGGTCTCAACTTCCGGGGGGCGGCTTCTCAACCGTCATCGTGACCAATTCCGAAGCCGCATCGAGTGTCGATTCCGAGTCTCCCCGCGCAGTTGTCCCAGCAGTCGCAACGACGGCTGACGGCACCGCGACCCCGACTGGTGATCGCGTGATTCTTCAGCCGGTTTACGAAGAGACGACTCCGGCCGGATCAAGCCGCTATATCGGAAGCCTCATCAAGCAGTCACCTGAGGAAGCTCAGGCAAAGAGCTGGGGCTGCGTGCATTGCCACGAGAACTCGCACGACCCTCACTACGGGGCGGATGAGACGGCGGCGTTCCACCTGGGCTGCATCGACTGCCACGGCGGAAACCCCAACTCGAAGATGAAGGAAATCGGGCACGTGAGCCCGCGATTTCCCGATTCCTGGAGCGGCAGCGCGGCAAATCCCGTTCGCGCCTACACGCTGCTGAACCATGAGAACCCGGAGTTCATTCGCTTCGTGAATCCTGGCGATCTGCGAGTCGCTTCGCTCAGTTGCGGGACGAGCGGCTGCCACGAGCCGGAGACGCTTCACGTCAAAAAGAGCATGATGACTCACGGCTGCATGCTGTGGGGGGCGGCTCTCTACAACAACGGTGCCGTGCCGGACAAATGGTCGCGCTACGGCGAGAGCTACTCGATGTACGGCACGCCGCAGCGAATTCAGACCGTGCCGGCTCCGAGCCAGGAGCTCACCAACCTGAAGGGCATCCTGCCGTTTCTGGAGCCGCTCACGAGATTTCAAGTCACGCATCCCGGGAACACGCTGCGCATCTTCGAACGCGGCGGCAGGTTCGCGATCGAACTCGGCATTCCCGAACGCGGTGAGGAGCCTGGCCGGCCACGACAGCGACTCAGTTCGCGCGGATTCGGCACGCTCAACCGGACCGACCCCGTGTTCGTCGGCCTCGCCAAGACCCGACTGCTCGACCCGACGTTGAACTTCCTCGGCACCAACGACCATCCGGGTGACTACCGTTCGAGCGGCTGCACCTCGTGCCACATCATCTACGCGAACGATCGTTCGGCGGTCCATTCCGGCCCGTACGGCCGCTACGGAAATCGCGGCATGGCGGCGGCGCAGGTCGATCCGGAATTTGATGAGCACGGCAACAAAATCTACCGCTACGTGACCGCCATCGACCCGACGATTCCCAAAGGGGAATCCGGGCACCCGATCGCGCATCGATTCACGTCGGCCATCCCGACCAGCCAGTGCATCGTCTGCCACATGCACCCTGGCACGACCGTCATGAACTCTTACCTGGGCTACATGTGGACCGACCAGGAAACGGACGGCGACAAGCTCTATCCGAAAAGCGAAGCGAAGCCGACGTCCGAGCAGTTCACACGGGCTCAAATGGCGAACCCGAACGACATCGACTCGAAGATGCTGCTGACCGATTACGAATTCCTCGACGAAGTGATTCGACTGAACCCGGAACTGCAGCACACGCTCGCCGATTTTCACGGTCACGGCTGGAGCTACCGGGCCGTCTTCAAGAAGGACCGCCAGGGCCACTACGTCAACAAATTCGGCGAGAAGATGTACGACGTCTCGCCGACAGACAAAATCATGGGCGTCAAAGTCCCCGAGGTTCACAAGGAACTTCACCGGAACCGAACATGGGTTGAGGATGGCGAAGCTCTCGAAAAGATCCGTCAGAAAGAAGCCGCCCTGCGAAAAATGCAGGGAGCCGTGCCGGTTCACATGCTCGACATCCATCTGGAAAAGGGCATGCACTGCGTCGACTGTCACTTCATTCAGGACAACCACGGCGACGGCAACATCTATGGCGAAGTCCGCGCGGCGATCGAGATCACCTGCACCGACTGCCACGGCACGATCACGGAGTACGCTCCGCTGAAGACCTCCGGCCCGTCCGCGAAGGGCAATCAGTGGAAAGGAATGGTCACGCAGCGAAACGATCCCGAACGCAAGGCAGTCGGCCGTAATCTGGCCGCCATGCGGACGCCGTTCGGCAAACGACGGTTCGAGTACCTGCCCAACGGTGCGATCGTCCAGAACTCGATGGTGGAGCCGGACATCTCCTGGAGGGTCACTCAGGTTCGCGACACGATCACCCCGAACCACCCCGACTACAACGCGGCCTCGGCTCTCTCGAAAACGGTTCGCTTCGACGACAGCGGTCAGTTTGAGTGGGGCGACATCCCGATGGCCATCGACTCTGACGGAGACCGCCGCGAGAACTGTGCGCACTCCATCAAAAGTATGAACTGCATTTCCTGCCACTCGTCCTGGAACCCGAGCTGCTTTGGATGTCACCTTCCCCAGAAGGCCGACAAGAAAATGCCGGAGCTGCATTACGAGGGCGACACTCTGAAAAACTACACCGCGTACTGCTTCCAGACGCTGCGCGATGAGGTCTTCATGCTGGCCAAAGACGGCAACGTCACCGGCAACCGGATCAACCCGGTCCGATCGGCGTGTGCGATCCACGTCAGCTCGTACAACGGAAACCGCGAGTCGATCTACTATCAGCAGCAGACGATCTCGGCCGAGGGCCTCAGCGGAATCGCCTTCAGTACGAACGTGCCTCACACAGTCCGGGGCAAGGGCGAGACCAAAACCTGCAGCGATTGCCATCTGTCAGAAAACGAAGACAACAACGCCATCATGGCTCAACTGCTGATGCACGGCACAAATTACCTGAACTTCGTCGGGCGTTATGTGTGGATCGCGGCCGGCGATCACGGCGTCTGGTCACCGGTCGTCCAGGAACGCGACGAACCGCAGTCCATCATCGGCAGCACAATGCACGCCGACGCGTATCCGCAGCGGTACACCGAGCACATTGCGAACGACAAGGAACTGCAGACAGCGTACGAACATCCCGGCAAGGACATCGCTGACAACATTCTGCACCCGCGAATGAAGCTCGAAATCAAGGCCCTTCAGCATCGTGGCGAGTACCTCTACGCGGCGTGTGGTGAGGCCGGGTTCCGCGTCTACGACATCGCGTTTACGGACGACAAAGCCTTCGCTGAGCGATACACGACGGCTCCCGTCTCGCCGCTCGGACAGAGGTTCTACGTTCGAACAGACGGCATCTGCACTGATGTCAAAGCGCCATCGACAATCGCACCGGACCCGACTCGAACACATCTGCCGGAAAACTTCGAAGAGAAAGTGCCACTGCGGTACGCCTTCATTTACGCGACAGACACGTGCGAAGGTCTCATCATGATCGCGGCCGGCACGCTGCTCGATGGCGATCCGAACAACAACTTCCTCAAAAAGGACTTCGTCTTTAATCCAGACGGAATCCTGAACGGAGCCCGTAAGGTCAGCATCTTCGGCAACTATGCCTGGGTCAGCTGCGACGCCGGCATCGTCATCGTGAAGCTCGGTGAGCCGAACGACAACGACCTCTCGAAGCTCGGCGACTTTCTTGGCTCGATCAAAGTGGTGAAGGTCATTCCGGACGGCGAGTGGCTGCACCATCCCGGCGCGGTGGAGATGCAGTTCCGCTACGCCTTTGTGTGCGACCATCACGGCATCAAAGTCTTCGATGTGACTGACATGGAAGACCCGCAGCCGGTCTCCCATCTGGAGATGCACGAGCCCCACAACATCTATCTGGCTCGAACCTACGCCTACGTTTCGGGTGGACACGACGGGCTGGTCATCGTCGACATTACAAATCCCAGGGACTTGAAGATTGATCAGGTCTACACAGCGGATGGCAAGATCAACGACCTGCACGACGTGAAACTGGGTATGACATACGTCAGCCAGTTTGCCTACCTCGCCGACGGCCACAACGGTCTGCACGTCGTTCAACTGACTTCACCGAAGACGCCAGGAAATGATGGATTTGCGACGCGCCCAACGCCGAAATTGATCGCGTCCTTCCACATTCCGCACGGTGGTCACGCCTACGCAATCTCGAAGGGAGTGGACCGTGACCGTGCTGTCGACGAAGCGGGAAGTCAACTGGCTGTGTTTGGTCGAGTGGGCGCCCGCCCGATGAATCGTGTGGAACAAGAGGAGCTGTACCGTCACTCCGACGGCAAAGTCTGGAAAGTCCGCGACCCGAAACGCAACTGGAAGGTCGACGACGATCGAGACCGTGAGAAACAGCTTCATCTTCAAATCGAACAGTTTTATGGAGACAGCCGGTTACGGCTTCGCTTGAAGGACAAGTAAGCCCTCGACTGTTGGCTCCGGACGAAACACCCGGAGTGTCGGCGATGCAGACTCTGCCGGGTCCGCTATGCTCCCGCCGGCACTTCGGGTTTCTTTTATTGCAGGGGCTGTGCGGCGGTCAGATTTCGTGGCGCTGGCCCCAGGGCATGGGCATCGTTGGCTCCTTTGACTGATGCCGGGTCCGCTGATCCTTCGGTCTGTCGCGGAAGAACTCGACCATTCCGCACAGTTGTTTGACCGCCTCGTTGAAGACCTGCTCGCCCTTTTCTTTGGTGGCGAGCTCCGGCTGGCCGATCACGCCCATCGCCGAATAGCTGCTCGTCCAGGACGTCAGTGCTCCCGCACCGTGACCGAACAGGTCTCCCCAGATGTAGGGGTTGCCGTCGTTCAGATTGCTGATGTGGTTTTTGATTCGGTCTTTGCGGACGCCGTCTTCGTCGAGGTACAGATAGAGCGACGTCTCCAGTTCGCAGGCGTGAGCACAGCTGCCGGGGTAGACGCCCTCGCGCCAGTTGCGAAGGAATTCTTGATCAATCGTCAGCAGGTGCCACCACGCGGCGAGGATGCACTCGCCGTCGGTTTCCAGATTGTGTCGCCTGGCGGCCAGGTCGAGGTTCGGCATGTTCGACCCGTGCCCGTTCAGCAGGATGACCTTCTTGAAGCCGTGATAAGCCAGCGACTTTGTCACGTCGAGGACCTGCTTGATGAAGGTCTCGTAGTGCGTGTTGATCGTCCCGGGAAAGTCCATGACGTGCCCGGTGTAGCCGTATTGGATCGTTGGCAGGATGAGCATCTTGTCCGGAATGAGCTCCCCCGCCCCGCGGGCGATTCCTCCCGGACAGACCAGATCGACGTCGAGCGGCAGGTGCTCGCCGTGTTGCTCAACGGCCCCGCAGGGAACGATGCAGACCTGGTTCTGCTCGATGGCCTCGTTAATTTCCGGCCAGGTGAGTTTTTCATAGCGGTACTCGGTGGCGGCGCGGCTCGTCATGGTGAGGTCCTTGCTGGGGTGTCGAATTGGGCTCTCTGAAATTGTTTGCGAGGATTAGTAGTAACCCGAAGTGTGAGCGCGGGCGAACGTCTTTCGAGAGACCGACGTCGGTCGACGTTCGCCCTCGCTCACGCTTCGGGTTACTACTGGAAGTCGTCCTTAAGTCGTCCTTTGCTGACTCGATTTTCGATGGCGAAACTCGCTCTACTCAGTCCTCTGGTAAAACGAGGCCAGGATGGTGCCCTGGCGGTGAGTGGCCACAAGAATCTTCCAACCGGCAGACTTAAGGTCACTCGGCCGGGGCATGTCGGCTTTGCGGTGAAAGACGAGCAGATAGTCGCCGTTGCTGTTTTCCGGATCGTACGCTCGCAGCGTGAGATTATGACGCCTCAACACGGGTGCCTGCGACTGCACGACGTCCACCTGAAACGGGTGCAGTACGGGGGCGAGGTCGATCGTGCTGCCGTCGGGGACTCGCCGGGCGACTTCCAGCAGCAGTGACCTCGACAGCGAGTCTCCCCAGTACGTCGTTTCGAAGCCGAGCTTCTCCGCTCCGTTCGGCCCGCCCACAAAAGCGTTGTAGTAGCTCAGCTGGTAGGGGTGAGTCCAAACCAGGCCCATCGCCTGACCGGAAAAGACAGCGGCCAGAATGATGCCAGGATGCCGGACTCGAGTGAGCTTCAGTCGCTCGGCGAGTCTGACCGCTTTGGGTTTCGCTGAGGTCGTTTGAGCGGAAGTCGCGTCACTCGTTCTTCCGTCCGGAAGAAGTGCGAGCTCCGTCGAAAGCCACTCGTAAAGCAGTGCACCACCAAGCCCCGCGAAGACCGCCCAGCCGGGGAAGCTCACGAGAAAAAGTCTCACCCCGTCGTACACGGCCACGCCGGGCATGCTGAATAAGATCAGCGGAGCCATCACCGAACCCAGCAGCAATGTCAGCTCTGGCCGATGCTGAAACTTCCGGCCGAACCGCAGGACTCCCGCCGCCGCGAACAATTGGAGCCCCGGCGGGACCGTGACCAGAAACAGAATCCACGGGTAATGCCAGGCGACGTCCCGGTCGGCAATTTTCTCGCCCATGTACCAGACGTTGAGGGGCACTCGACCGGTCGTTCGCCCGAAGTAGTCGGCAAGTCGGCCCGGCAGGTCGCTCCACAACCAGGGCCAGCCGACAACGAACACGACTCCGCCAACGAGCCCCCAGATCGCCAGCGGCCTCAGCGCCTGCTTCCGCCAGTGACTGAGTGCCCACAGCACGACCAGCGGCGGAAGAATGATCGCCTGAATTTTCGTCAGCAGCGCGAGGCCGAGCAGGAATCCGGTTCCGAAGGCAACTCGATCGGTTGGTCCGCCTTCGCGCGACCACAACAGGCCCGTGGAGAGCACGGTCAGAGTCCAGGTCAGACCGGTGATCGTCTCCAGCGAGGCCAGATGCGCGTGCCCGAAAAGTCGCGGCATCAACGCGAGACTCGTCGCGGCGAGCGTTCCGGCGATCGCTCCGAAACGACTTCCCGTCATCCAGCCAACAGCGAGCACCGTCAGAGCGAACGCGAAGGCTGAGCCAACTCGCGCGCTGACCGTGACGAACGGGCCTTCGACATCCGCCGGCGCGACGGCCTGCGCCGCCGCGTGAAACACGCCGAGCCACGCTCGCCCGAGAGGGGGATGGTCCGGGTTGTAGCCCTCGAAAATTTCGATCTGGCTTGCCGAGTGAAGAGACGCGATGCCGTACGAACGGAACGCCTCGACCAGATAGACCCCCATCTCGACATTGAAGGACTCGTCGATCGCGACGCCTGGCCCTTCCGGCATGCCTGGCCGACAGTCGGCCGGGTCGAGCGTGACCAGGACCGCAAAGAGAGTCAGCGCAGCCGCGACCGCCGGGCCGAACCAGGTGCGGGACCTCAGTGGTGGGCGAGTGGCTGCGTTCAACGGCGGATCCTCTAGCGGTGGCGATCTCATTGGGGGATACGTCAGGGAGTCGAGCATCGCAGCTCGGCTTCGACGGATGTTTTTGTCCGCCTGCGACAAATGTAGCTTGAAGCGCAAGCGCGAGGGCATGGTCGGACCCGTAGCGATCCCGCGATCCGCGGCACTTTTTTGAAATATTGCCGCGTTTTTCTCGGAAGCCCGTCTGAGTGATCGTGGCTGACAGAGTGGCAGGCATTCGCTCCTCAATCCGAAATCAGCTCGAAAATGGCAGCCGGACTGAAGACCGGCAATCTTCATAACTCATTTAATAAAAGTAACTTGCATTCGCTGGCCGTCTTTGGCACAGAGTTCGCTTTGATCGAGTCCCATTCCCGGCTGTCGGTCTGTCGTGACTTCCCGGCACGGATGGAGTCGTGGGCTGTCATGGTGGCATTGACCAACTGGCAGTCCGCTGCGGAATCGCCCTGACGGAGCTCGGGCGGACAACAGTTGCGATTTCCTGACGTCCTCGCGAAGGGGAAACAGGGAACCGGACTGGCCGAACAAACACCCTCGCTCCCAATCCCGCTGAGTGCGGTGCCTTCCGGGCTGGAAGGACGGGCACGTGCCTGAGGAGCTTTCGAGACGCGTTTCTGCTGACCTCAGGAGAATGGAATGGCGAAGGCAAAGTCGAAGTCAAAAGCGAAAGCGAAGACAAATCTGGTTCCGCTGGGCGATCGCGTTGTGCTGCAGCGTGACGCGGCTGAAGAAAAGACAGCCGGCGGCATCGTGCTCCCCGATTCGGCACGCGACAAACCGCAGCGTGGCACCGTGATCGCGGTCGGCGACGGACACACTCGCAACGATGGAACGAAGATTCCGCTGACAGTTAAAGAAGGGGACTCCGTTCTCTTCACGTCATACGGCGGTGAAGAAATCTCAGTCGGAGACGATGATTACCTGCTGCTCCGCGAGAGTGACATTCTTGCGACTTTCTGAGGCTCGCCTCGATACCGATATTCCAGGTCAGATTGACCGGCGACACCCGGTTTAACGAAGACTCATTTCTGAATTCAGAACTCCTACAGGAGAAACTCTCCCATGGCAAAAATTATTGCCTTCGATCAGGAAGCTCAGGAAGCCATGCGTCGCGGCGTGAGCAAACTGGCTCGAGCCGTCAAAGTCACGCTTGGCCCACGCGGCCGCAACGTCATCCTCGAAAAGAGCTTCGGCTCGCCGACCGTCACAAAAGACGGCGTGACCGTGGCCCGTGAAATCGAACTGTCTGACAAGTTCGAAAACATGGGTGCCAGCCTCGTCAAGGAAGTCGCCAGCAAGACGTCTGACAACGCCGGTGATGGCACAACAACCGCAACCATCCTGGCGGAAGCCATCTTCAACGAAGGCCTCAAAGCCGTCGTTGCTGGTGTCAGCCCGATCGAGATGAAGCTCGGCATGGAACAGGCCGTGGCCGACATCGTCGAAGAGCTCGGCAAGATGAAGACCGAGTGCAAAGGCAAGAAGGAAGTTGCTCAGGTCGGAACCGTCGCCTCAAACGGTGACAAAGAAATCGGCGACATTCTCGCCAGGGCGATGAGCGAAGTCGGCAAAGACGGCGTCATCACCGTCGAAGAAGGCAAGAGCCTCCACACCGACTACGACAAGAAGGAAGGCCTGCAGTTCGACCGAGGCTACCTCTCGCCGTACTTCGTGACCGATCCGAACAGCATGGAAGCCGTCTACGAGGACTGCTACGTGCTGATTCACGAAAAGAAAGTCAACAACATCAAGGACCTCGTCCCGGTCCTCGAAAAGGTTGTTCAGAGCGGCAAGCCGCTGCTGATCATTGCTGAAGACGTCGAAGGCGAAGCACTCGCCACGCTCGTCATCAACAAAATGCGTGGCACGTTCAAGTGCGTCGCTGTCAAAGCCCCTGGCTACGGCGATCGCCGCAAAGCCATGCTGCAGGACATCGCCATCATGTGTGGCGGAACGGCGATCTTCGAAGACCTGGGCATCAAGCTTGAAAACGTCCAGCTGGGCGAGCTTGGTGTTGCTTCAAAAGTCATCGTTGACAAGGACAACACGACGATCATCGAAGGTGGCGGCAAGCGAGCTGACATCATGGCCCGCATCGATCAGATTCGACGCGAGCTGGAAAACTCGACGAGCGACTACGACAAAGAGAAGCTCAACGAGCGGGTCGCGAAGCTGTCCGGCGGAGTGGCACAGATTAACGTTGGAGCCGCGACTGAATCCGAGATGAAAGAAAAGAAAGCCCGCGTCGAAGATGCTCTGCACGCAACCCGTGCCGCCGTCGAAGAGGGAATTCTACCGGGTGGTGGCGTCGCTCTGCTGCGAGCTTCCGGTGCCGTCAAAGGCAAGAAGCTCAGTCACGACGGAGACGTTGGGTACAACATCATTCTGCGTGCCTGCCGTGCTCCAATCACACAGATCGCCAATAACGCCGGCAAAGACGGTGGCGTGATCTGTGAGAAAGTCCTCGAACTGTCTGGCAACGATGGCTACAACGCCGCCACCGACAAGTTCGAAGATCTGGTCAAGGCCGGCATCATCGATCCGACCAAGGTGACTCGAACGGCTCTTCAGAACGCGTCTTCGGTCGCGACTCTGCTGCTGACGAGTGACGCCCTGATCGCTGAAAAGCCGAAGGATGGCGGCCACAGCCACGGCGAAGATCTTTATTAAGTCGCCAATGATTGACCACTGAAGTCGCGACCCGGAGAGGACATCCTCTCCGGGTCTTTTTTGTATCCGGTCCCGAACACCGAGGGCTCCGCGAGAAACTTGCGGACCGACATCTGGTGGGGCTCGCTGCGCTCGGCCTACCCTACGGGCAGTCAGGCGTCGTGAATCTCGATCGCGACGGCTCCCCACAGGCCGCCCCGGCCCGCACCGTTTCCGGGCGGGTTCCACGTGAGTTCCACGGCCAGGATGTTGGACTGGCCGAGACGGTCGGTCGTGTCGAACGTCTGCGTCGAGTCGACGTCATTCAGTTCGGCAAGCGGTTCGCCATTGAGCGTCACAGTCGCCGTTCCTCCGAAACCGTCGAAGGCGATGTGAACCCGCTCGTGCGGTTCCAGATTCGTCGGCTTCTGGAATCGACGCTGAAACTGGACGCGACCTGAGACAGCGCCCCAGGCATCCTCGATGGACGACGGCATGCGAACTCGTGAGTGAGCCAGCAGAAACTCGTTGTCCGCGACGGGTGGTAAGTCGACATTCGAATCAGAGGCAGCGTGCGGACCGTCAAGCCACTCGTAGTCCCAGGGGCCTTTCAGATTTATCCGGTGAAGTCGTGTCATGATCGATTGGCAAAGTGGTGAAGCAGAATCCCGGCCGCGACGGAAACGTTGAGCGAATCCGTTCCGTGGTGCATCGGGATTGTGACGACGCGCTGACAAAGCTCAATCCAGTTTCGATCGAGCCCAGCGTCTTCATTGCCGAGTAGAAGTGCACAACTTCTTTGTGGGGCAATCGTGGCTCGTTCAAGCGGTACCGCGGCTTCGTCGAGGACTGACGCGATCAGCTCGACGTTATGCTGATCACGCAGCTCTCTGACGAGGTCCGGTAGATCCTCACCCGCTTCAATGATGGGAATTCTGATTGCATTGCCCATGGAAACGCGGATCGTTCGGCGGGAGAACGGATCGCAGCAGCCTTTGCCGAGCAGCAATCCGGAAACCCCGAACGAGGCTGCAATTCTCAGGATGGCTCCCAGGTTGTCCTGGTTTTCGGTCGACGGGCAGACGACGAACAGTTGTCGAATTCCGGGACGAATCAGTTCCGCGAGCTGCGGAGGCTTCTGTCGGAGACCGCACCCCAGCATCCCGCAGTGAAACGTGTATCCCACCAGCATCTGGCAGACCGCCTGCGGCAGGATGAAGACCGGCACATCGCTGCGGTCGCCGCTCAAGTGCGGCCGCAGCATGTCGACGAATTTCTCGCTGATCAGGATCGACGTCACCGGGAAGTCGCTCTCCAGCAGCCGCCGCGTTGGTTTTTTTCCCTCGGTGATGAAGTGTGGTGACCAGCGAGTCGAGTTCGTTTTCTTGAGATTGCGAAACAGATCCAGTCGTGGGTCATCAAGATCGCTGAGCGGAATGAGTGGCATGTGTCACTTCCCTCCAAACCCATCTGTGTAATCTGCGGGAGCTTTGCCCTCCCGTAAGCGCGCGTTCGCTCTGCCCGTGGCGAGTGGACCGGCCGCTTTCCACAGTTCACGAATCTTCGGCGGAAACAGCGGCAGCGCGAGCTCGGGAGATTCGATTTCCGGGTGCCACATTTTTTCCCACTCAAGGCAGTGCCAGCCGGAGTAGCCGTCTTCCTTCAGCAGCCTCATGCACTCCTGCGCGGGAAACTCGCCGCTGCGGAAGAGGACATAATCGGCGTGCCGATGACCGCTCATCAGGTCGTGTGCTTTTGTGGCGGCCGCTTCGGCGTCGTCGGCCGGACTCTCTTCGCCCTGGGATGCCGGGCGCCGTCTGACCGAGTCTTTCCAGTGAGTATGCCGGATCCACGGCCTCAGCCGCTGGAACGATGCCGACAGTTCTTCGTCGAAGAACCGCCAGGGGTGATGCGTGTCCCAGAGAACTCCCGCGGCCGGGCTCGACACTTGCCGCATCGTTTCTTCCATAACGACGGTGTTGGAAAAATCTCCGTGCGTCTCGATGAGTACCTCAATCGCCTGCCGCTCAGCAAGTTCGCCGAGCTGATTGAGTCCCTCTGCGACGAGTGACACCGTTCGGCTCCGCTGCTCCGGCGAGACATCCTCGACGGGCACGGATCCATGTTCTGTCGGCTGTAGAACATCGCCGAAGACTCGCACGAAGCCTGCCCCGAGTTCAACAGCGAGCTCAAGATAGCGTCGCCCGGTTTCGATCTGATGTTGCCGCTCGAACTTGTCTGGCGACTGCAACTGGACCGACGAGGACAACCCGCAGATTTGAAACCCCGCATCGGCAAGTTCACGCCGCCGGTCTTTGAGCTGGCTCGGCTGAAAGTCGGGGAGGCTCAACAGGTCCGTCTCCCGCTGCAGCAGGCGGATTTCGACCCCGTCAAATCCGAATGCTGTGCCGTTTCGGATGAGGTCCTGAAACGACCAGTCCGGGCAGCTGAGGGTTGAGAACGCGGTGCGGGGAATCATTGCTGCGGATCCAGTTGGAGTCGGGCGTCGGCATCGTAAAGCGGGAATTCGCACGTGAGGAGGCAGGCGTCATCTCGCCCGCTGTGCGACGCGTGCTGACGAAGAGTAAACTCTCGGACCTGTCGCTCGCTTCGGTCCGCTGGCCGCACCTGACTCATTGGATTTGCACCATGCCGACGCTTCGTTCTGCACTCGCCATCGCTGCTTTCTCACTGGTTCTTTCGAACGCGGTCAGAGTCGAGGCTGCGTCGCCGAACATCGTTTTCATCATGGCGGATGACAACGATCAGGTATCGTGGACAATTGGTGGGAATTGCTGCAAATTTCTATATTTTGTTGGTGTTTCTGGGAAATTTTGAATCGCCGTTGTCTCAGGCGAATTCATGGGAAATCGGGGGTATTAGCTACACTTTACTACACCGAGTGCGGGTCCGGCCGGTAGCTGTCCAATTTTGAAATTGAAAACTGGGCCAGGCGCAGGGCAGGGAATCTGATATCAGTCGGGAATGGACGCAGAAACTCCGACAGGCACCAGTGACGGCGAAGCGTTGAGTGTCGATGGGTGTGGCAACGAATCCTGGCGGGGTTAAGTTTTTGCGGTGTCGGGAGTTGGCCAGACGGAGGTCCATTGGCCG
>JAQBVJ010000137.1 GCA_027623235.1 Planctomycetota bacterium | reverse complement strand
GGTATTCGTGTAACCATAGGCCGGCTGAATTGGTGTCGCAAACGAAGGATTGCCACCCGCCCGATCGAGCGTGATGTAGTCATGGATCCAGGCGTGGTACAGGTTGACTCCGCCACGGAAATCGCCGTAGTCAAACGTGGCTCCCAGATCGATCTGATATCGTTTTTCCGGGTTGAGCAGCGGATTTCCCAGCGGTGCTGTCAGCACGAACTGCGGCATGACGGTGGCGTAGGAACCGACCTGGTACATTTCAGACATTGTGGGAGCCCGCATGCCGAAGCCGGCTCCCGCATTGAGCGTGATGTTCGGGTCGAGCACGTAATCGGCCGTGATGAAGGCCTGTCCCAGCTCAAACGACTGGTCAAGACTGCCGGCCCGGCCACTCAGAAACAGGTCGAGCGGCTCACCACCGGTGGTAACGGCGGTCAGCCCTTTCGCATCCGTGGACGCGTTCATGTTGACCCAGTCAAACCGACCGCCGGAGCGAATGGTCAGATCGTTCGTCACAGGGTTCACATGCTCCAGATACAGACCCGGATTGGCCGTGTACGAGGGCGGTAGCGGGAAATTGGAAACCGGAGTCATGCCGAACGGGAACTGGAAGTCGGCACGACCAACTTCGTTGTACTCAGCCTTCAGATAGCGGAAGTCGACGCCAGCGGTCAGGGTCTGCCCGCCGTCCCCGTACCAGGTCAGACCGAGATTGAAACCGGTCGACGAATTCCAGCCTTCGATCTGGTTTTCAAATCGCGAGGCGTCAAGCAGCGGAATCTGAGCTCGCTTGCCGGGGTCCTCTGAGTTGCCCTGCAGCCGCGTCGAGTTATACCAGGTCTCGAACACGAGAAGATCGGCCAGGCTGCCGTCGTGCTCGGTGTAGGTCATTTCGAAACTGTCAGTCGCCAGAAAATCGATCACGTTAATCTGGTTGGGAAGCTGCACATCGCTCTGGTCGAGCCGCATGTACTGAAACTCGACCGACCGCTGATCATCAAGGTCAAAGCCGAGAGCCAGGTCGAGGTTGCCCGACTTGTAACCGGAAGGCAGTTTGACGCCGTCTCCCGTTTCGTAGTCCACGCCGGCCTGGTGAACGTAGCCAACTCGAAAACCGTAATCCGAATCGCCGCCCCAGAACGCCTGGCGGCCGCGCCACTGCTCGCCGTTCGTGTTGTAGTTCAGCGAGCTGCTGCCGTGGGTTTCGTAGCCGTTTTCGTATCGCGGCGTCTGAATCAGGTCGAAGTCGACGAAGTTGTAGCCTGGGCCGTAGCGCGACGAGTACGGGCCTTTGATGACGAGCACGTCTTCAATCAGGCTGGAGTCAATCTTACTCAGCAGCGTGTCGAGGTCCGGTCGAACCGGGAACCAGTACGAACCCGAAGCGAGCAACTGGCTCATCTGACCGCCGCGAACCCGCACGTCAGTGACGATCGGGCTTCGTTTTTCCGTCGCGATCCCAAGTGACGCCGACGACTTGCCGAGCAGCCGGCCGACGTCCGTCGTCTGACGTCCTTTCGATTCTGAGCCGAGCACGACACTCGTACCGGGCTGGTTGGAAAGAGCTCGTCGATTGGCACTGATTACCCGACGAGCTGCCGAACAGTCGGCGGCTGCGGTTCGCAGGGGCCTGAAAATCCGGAGCCGCAACGTTCGGTGCGGCGACGTCCTGGTAGGAGACCGGTCGGAAGATCTCGTCCGGCGAGGTCGACCACGATTCGACGATTCGAACGTAGCCAGGCACCTCCGCCGTTGATTCGGCTTCCGTGCTCTCGCCTTCTGCAGTCACAACACCGGTGGAGAGGGATTCTTCCGAAGCCAATTCGTCCGCCGCGTGAAGACTCGGAAGAGACGTGGAAACCACCATCACCAGCGACATCACAAAAGAAAACGATTTCATAGTGAGACCTGACCGTTGAGCGACAATGAGGGGCGACTGTTCGGCGTCCGGGATGTTCGAATCCCTGACGCGAGACACTTCGCCTCTGATCCGGAGGCCGCCTGATCCGGGGGAGCCTCACAGGGCGTTCCACAGGAGAGACAGCTACAACTGGAAATTCGGCATCAACCGGCCCTGTTCATAAGCACGGCAGAACCGGCACAGAGGGTTCTGCCGCACCACCGCGAGTCGTACCGGAAAAATCGAATGTTCCGGTTATCCGGTCAGTTGTCGACAGGCCGCCTGCCAGAATCAGTTGTCAAAAGATGCCGATTGCACGAGTCGCAACGACTGGGCAGAAACCGTTAAATCAGCGGCCAGTTCGGTCGGCGTACTGCAGTGACTTGCGGTGAGCTTCCGCTACCTCTCAGAATTGCCGTTTCAATAGATCGCTCCCTGCGTCACCGAACCGGGTTTTTCATCAGTCCGCTTTCGCGACGCCTCAAAACCGAAAAGTGCCACAATGCGAATCCGATTCTTCCTCACGGTGGCCGTCCTGTCGGCTGTCAGTTTCTCACTGTTGTCGAACCAGGCCTCTGCGGAGGATGCACTCGCTCTGAAAAAGGGTGAGCACATTGCCTTCATCGGAAACACACTCGCCGACCGGATGCAGCATGACGGCTGGCTTGAGACCTACATTCAGGCGGTCCACCCCGAGCTGAACCTGACGATCCGGAACCTGGGCTACTCGGCGGACGAGATCAAACGTCGCGACCGGGCCGACAATTTCGGCAACCCGGACCAGTGGCTGACGAAGGTCAAAGCGGACACCGTCTTCGCCTTCTTCGGGCGGAACGAGGCGCTGAAGGGCGACGCCGGGCTGGAGGGTTTCAAGAAGGACCTGACCGAGATGCTCGACGCGATGTCGAAGCAGAAGTACAACGGCGAGTCTGCTCCGCGAATTGTCGTGTTCTCGCCGATTGCCCATGAGAACGTCAAAAGTCCGTTCCTGCCGGACGGGGTCGAGCAGAACGTCAACCTTGAAAAATACACAGCCGCGATGCAGGCCGTCTGTGCGGACAAAGGCGTCCTCTTTGTCGACATCTTCACTCCGACAAAGAGCCTCTACGCGAACGCTGCGAAGCCGCTCACGATGAACGGCATCCATCTGCTCGACCATGGCAACAAGGCACTCGCCGAGGTCATCATCGGAAAGCTGTTCGGCGAAGCGTTGTTCGCGCGGGTCGGTTCACCTCGGATGGATATTTCCAAACTGCGTGCGGCGGTCCTCGACAAAAACCTGCACTGGTTCAGCCGCTACCGCGTCGTGGATGAGTACAACGTCTTCGGCGGACGATCGCGGCTCAACTGGGACGGCATTTCCAACGCGGACGTCATGGGCCGCGAAATGGAAATCTTCGACGTCAAGACGGCCAACCGCGATAAGCAAATCTGGTCGCTGGCCGCTGGCCAGGACGTCGCGGTGAAAGACGACAACCTGCCGGCCGAAGTGATTCCTCCAGCCAACGCGCAAAGTAAATTTCAGAAGAACCTGGGAGCGTACCTCGACGGCAAAGTCGCCATCGACAAAATGACCATCCACAAAGGGATGAACGTCAACCTGTTCGCGTCGGAAGAGAAATTCCCGCGGCTGGTCAACCCGGTTCAGATGGCCATCGACACGGACAGCCGCGTCTGGTGCTCGGTCTGGCCGTCCTACCCGCACTGGAATCCGACCGAACCGCGGCGTGACGCGCTGCTGATTTTCCCGGACGAAGATGAGGACGGTGAGGCCGATGAATGCGTCGTGTTTGCCGATGAACTGAACTCGGTGACCGGCTTCGAATTCTGGGGTGGCGGAGTCCTCGTCGCCGCGCCTCCGGAAGTCTGGTTCCTCAAGGACACCGACGGAGACGACAAAGCGGACCTCAAAATCCGCATGCTGCAGGGCGTGTCGAGTGCCGACACGCACCACTCGGCCAACGCGGTCGTCGTCGGGCCGGACGGCTGGATGTACTGGTCGCGAGGCATCTTTAACGTCGCGAACTTCGAGACGCCCACGACGACGTTCCGCTCGGGAGCTTCCGGAGTTCACCGCTTCAACCCGCGAACGTTCGAGTTTGAATTTCACTTCCCGATCGGACCGAACCCGCACGGCGACGCGTTCGATCAGTGGGGCTACCAGTTCGCCACCGACGGTACGGGCGGAACAGGCTCGTACATCAACATTGGAAAAGGCATCGGCAACAAACAGTGGTATCAGAAGAGGGTCCGCCCGGTCCCGGCCATCGGCTTTCTGTCGAGCAGCCACTTTCCTCCGGAACACGAGGGCAACTTCCTGATCAATAACGCGATCGGCGTCCTCGGTGTGCTGCAGCACAAGGTCAAGTACAACGGAGCGGACATCACCGCCGAGGAAATTGAGCCGATCGTGATTTCGTCCGACCCGAATTTCCGCCCGAGCGACGTCGAAGTCGGCGGCGACGGAGCCCTCTACATCACCGACTGGCACAACAGCCTGATCGGACACATGCAGCACAACATGCGTGACCCGAACCGCGACCACGAACACGGCCGCATTTATCGAGTCACCGCCGAAGGCCGACCGCTCGTCAAGCCCGCGAAAATGAAGGGCAAGCCGATCGCCCAGGTCTGCGAGAACTTCTACGCCGCAGAAGACAGCACCCGCTATCGCGCCCGGTTGGAACTGACCGGCCGCGACCGCAACGACATTGCCAAACAGGTCGCCGACTGGGTCGTCCAGCGAGACGTCAAAAAGCCAGCGGACGCCCAGGCGATGCTTGAGTGTCTGTGGGTTTTCGAGGAACAGCGAATCATCGACCCCGTCCTCGCCGCACTCGTCTTCAAAGCCGAAGAGCCGCGAGTTCGATCCGCCGCGATCCGCACGCTCGGTCACTGGGGCGAGATTGGCGCCGAAGTCGCCGGCTGGGAGAAACTGCTCACCGCCGCATCGCACGATGAGTCGGCACTCGTCCGGGCCGAGGCCCTCAAAGCGGCTGTCGCGTTTCCGGGCCTCACCGGAGCCGAAGTCATCTTCGAAGTGGCCACACGGCCGACCGACCCGGAACTCAACACCGTCCTGAACTATGCCAAAAGCAAGATCAACGCCGACGCTCTTGTTCAGGACGCAATCAAGACCGGCAAGCCGCTGTCGAAGGCGGCTCAGGCCTACGCACTGCTCAACGCCAGTGTTTCCGACCTGCTGAAAATGGAGCGGACCGAGGCCGTTTACGAAGCAATCCTCAGCCGCCCGTCCGTTCCGAAGCCGGCGCTTGCCGAGTCGCTCAGCGGTCTCTCGCTCGCCCGCAAGGTGAACCCTGTCGATCTGCTTGTTGAGCTGATTTCCGAACGCGATCGGACTGGCCAGACCGCCGGACTCGACGGCCTGGGCGATCTCCTGTCTTCGTTCCCGACGGCCGAACTCAAACCGGCCAGGGAAAAGATCGAGGATCTCGCCACAAAGGGAAAGACGACTGCGACCCGCCAGCTTGGCTATGCGTGTCTGTGTGCGGCCGACGGTTCCGGAGCCAATGCTTTCTTCGCGGCCTCGAAAAACAAAGCGACGCTGCGAGACATGCTCGCCGCGATTCCTCAAATCCAGAGCCCCGAAGTCCGCGGCGAACTGTACTCGGACATTCGCGCTCTGATGTTCGAACTGCCGCCAGGCCTCGACCCTGAGCCTCGTTCCGGCGGAGTGTCGCAGTCCGGAATCCAGGTGGACTTCTTCTCGCAGAACCCCGGCAATGTGGCCGTCGAGACGCTCGCGAAGATGAAGCCGAAGGCCAGCGGAGTCGTGCCGCAGATCGTGATGAACGTTCCGCAGAAGACACAGGCCGACGGCTTCGCGCTGCGGTTCACGGGCAACATCCTCACGCCGAAATCGGGTCAGTACACCTTCTACACAAGTTCGGATGACGGTTCGCGGTTTTACGTCGGCGGGAAACTCGTCGTGAACAACGACGGTCTACACGGCATGGTTGAGAAATCGGGCTCAGTGAACCTGCCCGCCGGAGCGCACCCGATCGTCGTCACTTATTTCGACAATGGTGGCGGAGACGGCCTGAGCGTCGCCTGGGAGGGCCCCGGCATCAAGAAGCAGGCGATCCCGGCCAACAATCTGGCAATCAGCGGCGGCGAGACGACCTACGACATCGCCATCCGGTCGCTGGCGTCAATTCCCGGTCACGACCAGGAGAAGTTCACCGATCTGGCAACGCTCGTGAAGACCGATCGCAGCCGAACGGCCGCGATGTCCGTTCTAAAGTCTCTGCCCGAAAGCAGTTGGAACGACAAGGAAATTCCCGGACTGGTCGACAACATCGTCGGCTACCTCAGTTCGATTCCGGCTCAGTACCGAACCGCCGGCCCCGCACTGGAAGCCGTCGCGCTGGCGAAGTCGCTCTCAAAGAAACTCCCGGCAGACGCTGCGACGGCGGTTGAGAATCGACTCCAGAACCTCGACGTTCGCATCATCGCAATCGGCACCGTCCGCGAGCGGATGATCTACGACAAAGAACAAATCGCCGTTCAGGCCGGCAAGCCGGTCGAATTCCGCTTCTCGAACTCGGACCACATGGAGCACAACTTCGTGATCGTCCAGCCTGGCTCACTGGCCGAGGTGGGCGAGGCCGCCGAGGCGACCGGACGCGATCCAGACGCCAAGGCTCGAAGCTACATCCCCGTCTCCAACAAGATCCTGCTGGGCAGCAAGAGCCTCGACGGCGGACAGAGTCAGGCGATCACGTTCGAGGCTCCCACCAAGCCGGGAGTTTACCCCTACGTCTGCACGTACCCCGGCCACTGGCGGCGGATGTACGGTGCGCTGTACGTCGTTGAGAATCTTGACGAGTACACCGCCAATCCGGAGCAGTACCTCGCGGCACATCCTCTGCCGATCAAGGACGAACTGCTGAAGTTCATCGGCCGAAACACGGACTGGAAGTTCGAGCAGCTCGTCGAGGTCATCTCACCACTGCCGCACGGCCGCTCGTTTGAAGTGGGAAAGAACCTTTTCAAATTCGCCAACTGCGTGGCCTGCCACAAACTGAACGGCGAAGGTCAGGTCCTCGGCCCGGACCTCACAAAGCTCGATCCGAAAAAGCAGACGACTCAGCACATCCTGCAGTCGATCCTCGACCCGTCAAAGGAGATCGACGAGAAGTTCCAGTCGAACATCTTCGTCCTGAATTCGGGCAAATCGTTGACCGGAATGGTCGTCGAGGAAAAACCGGATCACTTCAAAGTGCTCATCGATCCGCTCGGCAAGGCTCCGCCGGTCACGGTGAAAAAGTCGGACATCGACGAGCGAGTCAAGTCGCCGCTTTCGATCATGCCGAAAGGGCTCTTGAACAAGCTGACTCAGGAAGAAATCCTCGACCTGATCGCCTACGTCTACGCGAAGGGTGATAAGAAGCACATGCTGTTTATGGACCACAACCACTGAGAGAAATGAGTGTAGGGTGCGTCGCGACGCACCTTGATTAACGTCGAGCCGAAGGCGAGAACTTCGGTCTCGGCGGAGGCGGTTGTCGGCCGGGCAGCCGTCGCCACAATCGGCAATGAAACGAAAACGCCGCTACGGGTAGAGAATCGCCTTCGGCTCGCCGTTAAACGATTCTCTCAACGCGTAAACGAATTCTCTCAACGCGCGGTGCGTCTGGACGTACCGGACGAGCCACAAACACCAGGATCACCACCATGAAAAAGCTGTTTGGAATCTGTCTGATGACTCTCGGCCTCGCTGCCGCACTCGGGAACGCCGCATCCGCTGATCCGCTCGTTTTTGAGGGGAAGGATGGAGCAGGCAAAGGCAAAAAGGTCGTCCTGATCGCCGGCGACGAGGAGTACCGCTCGGAAGAAGCTTTGCCGATGCTCGCCAAGATTCTCAGCCAGCATCACGGATTTCACTGCACCGTCGTGTTCTCGGTCGATCCGGAAAAGGGCTACATCGATCCCAACAATCAGAAGAATCTGCCGGGTCTGGAAGCGCTCGACGATGCGGACCTGATGATCGTTGCGACTCGCTTCCGAACACCATCCGACGAGCAGATGAAGCCGTTTGACCGCTACATCGAATCGGGCAAACCAGTCATCGGCCTTCGCACGGCCACGCACGGCTTTCAGGGGAAATGGGGCTACTTCGGCCGACAGATTCTCGGCGAGACATGGGTCGCTCATCACGGCGGCCACAAGCGTGAGGGCTGCCGCGGAGTCATCGAAGAAGCCAACGCAAAGCACCCGGTGCTCAACAGCGTCAAAGACGTTTTCGCTCCCTCCGACGTCTACACGGTCAAGAATCTCGACGAGAGCCAGTCAACTGTGCTTCTCCGCGGAGCTGTCACAAAAACGCTCGACCCGAAATCCGAAATCATCGACGGCAGGAAAAACGACCCGATGATGTCCCTCGCCTGGCTGCGTGAGTACACCTCACCAGGTGGCAAGAATGGTCAGGCCTTCTGCACAACGATGGGAGCCGCCGTGGACCTGGTCAGCGAAGACGCGCGGCGCATTGTGGTCAACGCGGCATTCCACCTGACCGGTCTGGAGGTTCCCGCCAAAGCCGACGTCAGCTTCGTCGACCCGTTCTACCCCAGCTTCTACGGCTTCATCACGGAAAAAGAATTCTGGCCAGGCCGCAATCTGAAGCCCGAAGATTTTGGTTTGGGCAAATCCCCCGTCGCGAAGGACCCTCCAGGGACACCCGAGTGGCCGTTCCGGAAAATGGGGCCGGAACGATCGAAATAGTCCGTTTCAGATTTCTCGTCGCTGGGCTCCGGCCCGGGAACATGTTGCGCAAAGCTGCACATCGAAGAAAAGTGTCCAGAACGGAAGCCCGGCACGGTTTGAACGGCTTGCTGGTTTGGCCAGGCAAAGAACCAGACTGAAAAAGAAAGCCCGACATCCAGAAGATGTCGGGCTTTTGTCTGCGCCGCGGTCGTCGGAACTACTTCGCCGCCGTTTCTTTCTTCGCTCCCGGAGCGGCCACGAAGTTCAGCAGCTCTTTGCCGTCGTCCAGGTTCCAGATGCGAACTTCGCCGGTGTAACTGCCGGCGGCGACTCGTTTGCTCGCCGTGTGGACGCCGACCGAGTAGACCCAGTCGGTGTGGCCGGCGAAGCTTCGGACGGCGGCTCCGTCGGCGATCTTGTGAACTCGAGCACTCTTGTCGGAGCTGGGGCTGTAGACCTGCCCGTCGGCAGTGACGGCGATGCGGAAGACCTCACCGCCGAATCCGCCGATCGCTCGGACCTGCTTGGCGTCAGCGACGTTCCAGGTGCGAATGTTCTTGTCACTGCCGCTCGTGACGACCAGTTTGCCATCGGGCGAGAAGCCGACGCCGTAAACGGAATCGCCGTGACCGTTGAACGTGACCAGCGAATCGCCGGTTTTCGCGTCAAAGACCTTTGACGTTTTGTCGCGGCTGGCGGACGCAAGCTTGCTACCATCCGGAGCCCAGGCGATGTCCATCACCCAGTCAGCGTGGTCTTCGATGATGAGCTGCTGCTGCTGCGTCGCCAGATCGAACACACGGATCGCCCGGTCGGCTCCGGCGGTCGCCAGTCGCGTTTCGTCCGGGCTGAGCGCGACTGTAAAGACGGAGTCATCGGTGCGGACCAGGTCGCCCAGCAGTTTGCCGTCGCTGACCTGGAAGATTTTCGCCTCGCCAATCTGAGCCGGCGTGCCGGAGGCAATGACCATTCTCTGGCCGTCTTTGGTGAACTCAATGTCGTAAACCCGCTCGGCGACGTTGGTGATGCGGCGAACGATCGTTCCGTCAGCGACGTTCCACAGGTTGACCTCGTGATAGCCGGATGTTGCCAGGAGTGAACCGTCGTGGTTGAACGCGACGGCTGTGATCGGGACCGGGACGGGATAAACGTCCGGAGCGGGCGGCTGAATTTCTTTTGGCATGATCTGGATCAGCGGTGCCGACGTGTCGAAGCCAGCGTCGAGGACGGCTCCGGTTTCAATCCATCGTTTGATGGCGGCGAGCTGTTCGGCAGTCAGCGGGTCGGCGTCTTTCGGCATCGAGCCGTCTGAAACCATCGCGAACAGCGTCGAGGCGTCGGCGTCACCGATCTCGACCGCCGCGCCGGATTCTCCGCCTTTCATGATGCCGGCGAAGTTTTCCATGTTGTACCGGCCTTTGGAGTACTTCGCGTTATGACAGGCGAGGCATCGCTTCGCAAAAATGGGCGCGACCGACTCAGCAAACGAAACCAGTTTTCCCAGCTTGATGAGAGCCTGCTCCGAGGCGCGTCGTTTGTCGACGTGTTCTTTGCTGACGGCTGCAAACGCTGTGCTGACCTGATCAAGCTGCGGCTTGAACTGAGCCACCTGAGCCTCGGCGGCCGTAAACCCGGCCTGTGAGTCGGTGACCATTTTCTTGCCCGTATCGACAGCGTCCGTCACCGCTTTCAACGCGGCCTGGGCATCGGTCAGTGCTTTTGTCGTGGCGACAGCTTTCGCCTCCTCGACTTTGGCTTTGGCTTCGGCGTCGGCTGCGACTTTCTTCGCGGCTTCTGCGGCGGCACGGGCGGCGGCGGCGGCCGCTACGACAGGTTTGTTGGCGGCGTCGGCGGCGGCGACTTTGTCCTGTTCGGGCTTCAGTTTCGCCTCGGCGTCTTTGACGGCTTTCTCGGCTTTGCTGATTTCCGACCGAAGTTTTGTGAGGGCCGACTGCAGTTCTGTTGCCTTTGCCTGGGCGGTTTTGAGTTCCGCTTCGGCTTTCTCGGCTCGAGCTTTGGCCTCGTCGGCCGCTTTGATCAGCTCGGCAGCCTGCGCCTCGGTGACCGCTTCCTGTGCAAAGGCAGTGGACGTCAAGGCGGATGCGGAGATGACTGATGCGGCAAGCAGTGCAGCGATCGTCAGAAACTTTGGCGAGAGTGCCATGAGGAACCTCATCGATTTGCGGTGGGTAAAACAGAGGCGGGTCATGCCGGGGCGAGTTCTGGCCAGCATTGTTCATGCGGTGGCCGAATACAAAGGCAGGGAAACAGCATCCGAACGACCGCTCAAACTGTCAAGCGGGGTCGATGGAAAAGGTGTTGCGGCGTGGAGTCAGAAGCGAATTGAAATTGAGGTCCCGTTACTCGTGAGAGGTCCGTAATCGGGATCTCTGCGCACCTGCCGTAACCGAAGCGTGAACGGCGCGACGACTGCTTTGTCAGGGCTGAATCGACGGGTCCCAGTTTCCGTGGCGTAAGCTTCCAGCTTGCGATGTTCGGTCACAGAACGTCGGCAAGCTGGATGCTGACCCCACTTTTCCGCTCTGACCGAGCACGACCCTGCAGGCTGATGATTGTGCCTTCGCCGCAAGCCAGAACGATTCTTACGCAGAGCCACGGAGGACGCGGAGTTGGATTCTCAGAACTGGAGAGAAATCCTGCTGGTGACGTGGCCGGGGCGACGTTGTGCGTTCATTCCGCTTCGCCATCGCGCAGACTATCCTGTGCCGCCGAAGCAACTGTCGGTGGTGAGCCGACTCCCAGGTGGAAGAACAAATGCAGGATCTGGAAATCGGCGGATTGACATTCCGCATCGAATATCGAACGCAGGGTGAGGATCGTGGCCCGGCGATTCGCGTCTTTGGTGACGTCGAGGGCGAGCGGAAGCAGCTGCTCCGCTTCGACTGTTTTGAAGAGGATCCTCACTACCACTACGACCCGACAGGCTGGAATCTGAAATTCAACATGGATGAGCTCACGATGGGGGACCCGCTGGAATTCAGCCTTGCCCAGATCGGGCGACATGTCGCAACGATGATCGAGAAAGCAAAGTTCCCTGAAGCCGCCGCGCGAGTTGATCAGGCTGCGGTCACCTCGCGAGTCGACGAAATCCGACGTACGGTAGAGTCAGTTAAACAGCACGCCCTGAGTGAGCAGTCCTGATCGATGGCCGAAGATTTTTATAAACTGCTCGGAGTCTCCCGCGGCGCCTCAAAGGACGAAATCAAAAAGGCGTACCGCAAGCTGTCGCGCGAAAATCACCCCGACGCGAAGCCCGACGACAAAGCCGCGGCCGCGAAGTTCCAGCAGGTCCAGAACGCCTGGGACGTGCTGGGCGACGAAGAGAAACGAGCAAAGTACGACCAGTTCGGCCACGCGGCGTTTGAACGTGGCGGCAGTCCCTTTCAGCAGGGCGGCCCCGTCGATCTTGGCGACCTGTTTGGCGGTGGCGGATTTGACTTCGGAAACCTGTTCGGTGGCGGAGGAGGCCGCCGCGCGCCGCGTCCACAAAAAGGCCAGGACGTTCAGGCCAGCATCGACGTCGCCTTTACGACTGCGGCCGAGGGTGGCCACCACGAATTGTCGATTGGTCCCAGAAAAATCGATTTCCGCATTCCTCCCGGCATTACAAACGGCCAGGCCATTCGGCTGCGAGGTCAGGGCCACCCGGGAAGTCACGGCGGCCCCGCAGGCGACGTCCTGGTCACGGTCAAAGTCGCGCCGCACCCGTGGTTCCGTCGCGAAGGCCGAAACCTGTTGATCGACGTCCCGGTCACGATGACCGAAGCGGCTCTGGGAGGGAAAGTCGACGTGCCGACGCTCACCGAAGGCCACGTCTCATTGACCGTTCCGGCCGGCTCGTCCAGCGGCACGAAGCTCCGTCTGCGAGGCAAGGGAATTCCGGATCGGAAAACCGGCGAGCGAGGTGACCAGTTCGTCATCCTGAAAATCGCCGTCCCGAAAGAGCTCGACGATCGCAGCCGGGAGTTGCTCGAAGAGTTCGCGGAACGAGCTGTCGGCAACCCGCGCGACGGGTTGTGGTAGACCAGCCGCCGGCAACGCTGATTCGATTCCGGCAGCCTTTGCCCGCCCGTTGAACATGCCGAATCGAGTTAACGGAGCGGCGCGAGCCGCCCGGTTTTGCATGGAACAACGCGCTCTGACCGGACGGCTTGAGCCGTGTCGCTACTTTTCAACGGGCTTTCACGCCATCCGGCAGCGGCACCTGGCTGGGCGACATCAGATAGCCGATCAGATCCCGGATCTGCTCATCCGACATCACCTTCAACTGGTTTTCCGGCATCAGGGACAGTTGCGATTCGCGAGTCTCGTCGATTTCGTCGCGGGCGATCGTGACTCGGCGGTCGGAAGTTTGAATTGTGATCGTCTTTTCTTTTCGCTCAACGACGACTCCGCTGAAGACTCGCCCGTCTTCGTGGACGACGATCGATAATTGAAAATTCTTCGAGACCGTCGCGCTGGGGTCGACGATGTTTTCCAGCAGGTAGTTGAGGTTCGTCCGCTGAGCTCCCGTCAATTCCGGCCCGATGGTGCGTCCGTCATCAAACAGTTTGTGGCAGTTCGCGCACGAGGTCGCAAAAACAAGGCGGCCTTTCGAGCGGTCGGCGGTGGTGAGGACTTCCGGAGTCAGCTCGGCACGCAGCTTTTCGATCTGTTGCTTCTTCTCCGCCGAGAGCTGTTTCAGTTCCGGCCAGATTTCCGAAACCGTTTCTCCGATCGCTGCATTTTCGAAGCTCTGCATCTGCCGGATTTGAAATGCCGAAACGGCGTCGCGACTGATGCGGCCTTTCTGGATCGCGGCCAGAAGCACCTGTGCGAAATTCGGTCGCGAGACCAGTGTGTTGATCGCCTCGCCCTGAGCACTGCTGCGGAAACCGCCGAAACGATCCACAAGCAGGTCGGGCGTTTCCGGCGTGTTGAACGCGGCGAGCCCGTAAATCGCCTCCTCGGCGAGGTCGCGGTTCCCCAGCAGATCCTGCAGTTTCGGCACGAGCCCGTCCGCCCGCGCCAGGACGAGCGATCGAATGGCCGCTCGACGTTCGTTGAGCGGCGAGTCTCCGAAGGCGATCTTCTGAATCTCCTGCAGCGCCCGGCCATCGCCGAACACGACGGACAATTCCCGCGCCAGTTGTTTTGACTGAGGGTCGGATTTCTTTTCAATCAATTCAGCAAACTGGCTCCAGCCTTTCGGAGCGCGGGCTTTTCGCCAGCCTTTCAGCCCGGCGGACATTCCGACCAGCATGTCTTTGCGGGCCTCACCCGTCTGCGGAAAAAGTTGAGTCGCCACTTTGACCAGGTGGTCGATGCCGTCCGGGTTGCTTTCCAGATTCTCTGCCAGGCGACGGGCGATGAACTCCCGCACCAGACTCTGACGGGTGCTCATGAGAAAATGGACCGCGTCCTCGGGACTCCCCGGCACCGCCTCTTCGAGGCCGTACCAGATCATCAGGGGCAGCACTCGATCTGCGTGGAATTCCGGATGCCGGGTCAGTCCCTTCGCGATCCACCAGCGGCTTTCATGCGGGAGTTTCTGCAGCAGTGAGGCCAGGTACGTCAGCACGAGCCCCGACGAATCCTCATTGGCCAGCCCAATCAGTTCCTCAATGTTTGCTTTGCTGACACCCGTCTCGGCGAGCATGCGCACGGAAACTGAGCGGACTTCTTCGCGTTTGCTGCCCAGCAGTTCCATCAGCAGCGGTTCACTGGTGCCGCCAGTCGCGTGGAGTGTCCACAGTGCCCGCATCTGAGTTTTGCCTTCGGCGTTGTCGATGAGCTTTCTCAGCGACGCCGTTGCCAAGGTGAAGTCGTCGCCGGTCGAAGCCCGTTCGGCGAGGATCAGACGGGCCATTCTCGCCTGCCACTCATCATCTTCGCCGAGCCGCTCAACAAGCTGCTTCGACGAGAGCTTCCGCAGGTCGCCGGTGTTCGGGCTGCGCGGAGCAGACGACGGCTGCGCGGCCTCGTACGTGATGCGGAAAATTCGTCCCGACGAACGGTGGACTCCGTCGTTCTCGTGGCACTCGCCGGTGTCCGACCAGTCGGCGATGTACAGCTCGCCCCAGCGGCCCGCGTGGAGCTCGACTCCGCGAAACCACGGGTCGGTTGTCTTAATGAAGTCGGACCCGTGTTTGCCGGTGAATGTCGCTCCGTCGCGGTGCAGTGTGTCGCGGTTGATTCGACGGCCATGCAGATTCACTGTCAGCACCGAATTGAAAAACTCCTTCGGCCAGTGCGGAAACTGAGCGATAATCATTCCGCAGTGAGCGTGCCCGCCGCCGGCCTCGTCGGTTGTGTTCGTGACGCCGAGCTTCCGGATGTCGCTCCAGTTTTCCTTCGTGTCCCAGTGAAAGTGGTCGGCGGTTTGCTCGATGATGTCGTAAACGTTCGGGTTAAAGTGCTCGCCGTACATCCGCCGGTAATACGCGCCGGGGATGATGTGCCACAGATGGCCGATGACCGTGTTGATGTAAAACGGTTCGCCGTTCGCGTCCCAGTCCATGCCCCATGCATTCGTGCCGCCGTGGCAGACGACTTCGAACTTGTGGCGAGTCGGATGGAACCGCCAGATGCCGCAATTGATCTTCGTCCGCTGATCGGGAGTCGCTCCCGGAGGACCAACTGGCGAGGTCGCGAGAATCCCGTGTCGACCATAAAGCCAGCCATCGGGTCCCCACCTCAGGCCGTTGACGATGTTGTGCCTCACTCCGGCATCGTCCCAGCCGTCGAGCATGACGACGGGTTCGCCGTCCGGCTTGTCGTCTCCGTCTTTGTCCGGGATGAACAGCAGGTTGGGCGCGTCGAGCACCCAGACTCCGCCGTGACCGATCTCGACACTGGTGAGCCGACGTCCCTGGTCCCAGAAAACCGTTCGCTTGTCGAACTGGCCGTCGTGATCTTCGTCTTCGAGGATGACAATCCGGTCACGAAACCGGTCGTCAAAGTTACGCTCCCGCTCGGCGTACGAATAATTCTCGGCAACCCACAGCCGCCCGCGCGAGTCGGTCGCCAGAGCGATCGGTTGCCGCACATCGGGCTCGGCGGCGAACAGAGTCGCCTTGAACCCCTCCGGCAGTTCGAGCGCAGCCAGCGCCTGCTGCGGCGTGAGCGGCGGCTCGCCTTTCTCCGTGTTTTCGACCTTCGGGAAGTCATCCGCGAGAGCGATTGAACCAACCAGCCCGACCAATGTCAGAAGTAGAGCGACTCGTTTCTGCATGGCAGTTCCTCATGTCATTTCGTCTGAAGATCAATAGAGCAAACAGTTATCCGAAGAGGAAGAGACTGTGTGTTTTTCAGCAGGCCGGATCAAGCGCAGCACCGCTCCGAAAGTCTTTTTGTCACGAACCGTTCCAATTGCCGGAACGGCGCGGCGCTTGGTCCGGCCGGCGCCTGAAGATCGTAAGGAGTTTGTTTTTCGGGCTGAGCCGGGGCGGACAGCAGCTCTTCACGATGCCGCGCTTCGAGCTGCTCGGCCGTCGGAATGGGACACAGCGTCTCGCAGTCCGGGCATTTGATCTTCCGCCCGGCGTGCTTCGACCGCGGAGTCATCCGCGTCTCGCAGACACCGCAAACCACAGCGATGTACTTTGGCAAATTGAACGACGGCTCTGGCACGGCACGGCCTGCAGCGCTTGTGGAAGCAAACTCGACAGAATGCGATCTCAACGAAGAGATGAGTTTCGCAAACGAGAGCTCCGACCACAAAGCTCACGGAGATTCCCCATTTGCTGTTCAACCCTGCCTTCGAAGAGGCGGCCACTGAGACCGCTCCGCCGGACAGCTTCCATAACCGGCAAAGTTTCACAGACCGGCACGGCCTGGCTGACCGGATCAAACCGGACGGCTCGCACAACAGACACGACCTGTCGCCTCCCGCTGCTTCCGGTACGACTGTCGCAAAGTGACTTGCCTGCAGAAACCGATTGATCAGATCGAAGCGGTCTTCAGCGCGCCTTCTGCGACGAAGACCTGCCGGGCGGGCGGAGCCTGCTCACGAAGTCGTAAGGACAAAGCGACAAGCGAACGGGAATGGAGTCCGGGATGCGAAACTCGATGACACTGGCCGCCCTTCTGGGGTTGAGCCTCGCCATCACTGGCTGCCGATCAACCGGCTTCCTGCCGATCAGGAATGCCTCGACATCAGGCGGAGCCGCACTGCCCGAAACGCTGACTTCGACTTCGACACCCCGTCAGGCTGCCGGCAGAAACTCCGGCGTGCAGCTCGCATCACACTCGGATGGCGAAACGGAATCGGGTGAGTGCTCAGCCGGTCGTTGTGGCCCGGGGGGCTGCGGACGCGACGGATGCGGGCCGCAGTGCGATTACGACGCTCCGCGCGAACTCAAGAAGATCTCGCTGCCGGACTACGTCGTCGAGCCACCGGACATCCTGCTCATCGAGGCAACCAACAGTCTCCGGCCGGCCAGCGCTCCCCTGCGTTCCGGCGAGGCACTCAATGTTCAGGTTGCCAATACGCTTCCGCTCGACGAACTCGACGACGAAGTGCGGCGAAACTTCAAACAGATCAACGGGACCTTCACGGTTCAGCCGGACGGAATGATCTATTTCGGCCCCGAATACGGCAGCGTTCCCGTGCGGGGATTGACGGTCGCCGAAGCCGGTCGCTCCATCGAACTTCACCTGCGAAACATTCTCAAAGCGCCGCAGGTTTACGTGCGGATCGCCAGCGACCAGGCACGACAACACATTTCCGGCGAGCACCTTGTCCGACCCGACGGAACCGTCGCCCTCGGTGTTTACGGCAGCGTGTATGTCTCCGGACTTTCGCTGAACTCTGCCCGGCAGGCGATCGAGCGACACCTCACGAAGTCACTTCACAATCCCGAAGTGACCGTCGATGTGCTCGCCTACAACAGCAAGGCCTATTACATCGTCACCGACGGCGGCGGAGCGGGTGAGCAGGTCTTCCGCTTCCCCTGCACCGGCAACGAAACGGTCCTCGACGCGCTGTCTCAAATCAACGGACTGCCGGTTGTCGCGTCAAAGAAAGACAATGACATGATCACCTTCGACAACGGGCTCGCCAAACTGATCGCACCGCTTGAGCGGATCGCCGGTTTCGTGCTGCTCGGAAACGGCACAGTCCGAGCCGTTCAATTCGGGCATCGAGGTCAGCAGGGTGGAAGCAACTTCTGATGCGTGCGTCCGTCTCAGTCCCCAACAATCACGGTGATTTCATGAACCACGTTTCATCGAGCCTGCTGAGTCTCACGGTGATCGCCCTCGCCCTCCTGACTGCAGAGCAGGCCCAGGGACAAGGATTCGGCCAGTCGCGAGGCTACAGCGGCGGAGGCAACGCAGGCTTCGGTCGTCCTGCCTTCGGGAACAGCCGACCCGCCTTCAGCCCGTATCTGAACCTGCTGAGAGGCGGCAACTCGACACTTGCCAACTACTACGGACTCGTCCGGCCAGAACAACAATTCCGCCAGGCCGACTCTCAACTGCAGAGCGGCTTCGGCGAACTGCAGTACGACGTTCGTGACCTTCAGGATCCCCGGTACCTCTATCGCGGATCGACCTTGCAGGACAGCGGGCACCAGGCTCAATTTTTCAGCGACCCGTACGGCAGCGAAGGGAGCATCATCGAAACTCTCAATACGCGCGCTCAACTGATGGAAACCCTGCAGCCAAACCCGTCTTCCCGCCGGCCACCGACTGGTCACGGCGCCTGGTTTGGAAATCGAGGAACGTACTTCCTCACACCCGGTGGCCAGAGTCGGGGCCAGACTCAACGCACGCAATGATGAAAGTCCGAGCTGATCACCATCCAGCCAGGGAGAGACTGACATGATCTGGAATCTGAAAACCAAGAGCCTCATCATCGCATCCGTATCCGCCGCGTTCGCCACATGGACGACCTGCGATGCCGGACTGTTCGACAATCTCTTCCATAAGAAAAACAGATGCGAGCTGCCGCGCCGCGTTCCGGCACGCGACTGCACTTTCGGCTACTTCCCGACCAACTGGCGACCGTGGGACACCTGCTGCGATCAGCCGGAGAACGCACCCTCGAACCTGTCGTTTATACATAAGTCACTTAATCGCCTGGCCCGAAGGTCATCCATGCGGTGGCAAGGTCGGTCATGCGGCGGAT
>JAQBVJ010000136.1 GCA_027623235.1 Planctomycetota bacterium | reverse complement strand
TCGGAGCCATCTGTGGATTGAAACCCTGAGGTGCGGTCTGCTGCATTCCCTGGGCCGAATAGCCGTTTGAGAATTGCTGACCGGGATTCTGCTGCGAAGAGTAGGGCGACATGGACTGTCCCAGTCCCTGGGGCGGGTTCATCACTGCGGGTTGAGCGGGCATCGCAGACTGCGGAGCGACGAACACTCCCGGAGGCTGCAACCCTGAACCCTGCGACGGATCGTTGAACTGCGTGTGGTTCGGCTGTGCCCATGCCTGGCCGTTGAATTGATCATGGGCCTGACGGTAGGTATTCCGTGCGGACTGCTGCTCCTGCAACTGTTGTTGCATCACCTGAAGATGGAATGACTGCTGTTCAAGCTGGTCTTTCAGTGTCTCGAACCGCTCGCTGTACTGCTGAGAGAATGTCGGCATCGACCGATAGGTGGCTGCCGATCGCTGATAATTCGGAGTCGAAATCCCGGGGATTGGCGTTCCCGGATAGCCTCGTTCCAGCGCAGCGGCCTGATCAAGTGCCTGAGAATATTGTGGTCGGCCCGACTGTGGTTGCGCGGACGTTTGCACGACCTGCTGTTGTGGTACCGGGGCGGCTGCGTAGTTTTGATACCCGGCTCCACCACCATTGCTGGCGAGGTTGGTGTCCCAACTCGGGTGCATTCCGGCGCGCTGTCGGTACTGGTGATACCATTGATGCGAAATCGGCATGGTCGACGGGATACCCCAGCGGCTTGCCGTCTGCATCTGAGCCAGTACGTGTTTGTAGTTGTGAGGCCGGAAACTGGAATACCCTGAGTACGCCGGCATGTCCTGAAAGTACCCGTGCAGCCAGGGCTCTGGCGAATCGAGCGGGTAGAGCTGATCGCCGCCACCACCACCGCCAGAGGCAACCGAGTCGTACGGGTTGTATCCACCGCCGGCACCCGCAACCCACGATCCCGATGCCATTCCAGGCTGGAATGCCATCCCACCGGGCCCGCACGTTGCGCACTGACCAGGGCTCATCGCCACACTCAGGGCCATCACCAGTCCGCTAAGCATCTTTCACCCTCCCTGGTGTGCGGAAAAACCGCATCGCCCCGGCGATCCCGAAGCATGCCTGGCCGGGTGAACATCCTCGTGATGCTCACTCCCGCCCTGGCTCCTTTAAAATCTCACAGTCAATGAAGGTACTTTCGAAGAACTCGCAAGCGTCTCCGATCGACTCCCTCATCATTGGCGACGAATTAGAGTGCCACCGCCGGACGAAGCCCGCGCGAGACGACACCACCGGCATTCCGGTTTCAATCCCTATCTTCGTCAAAACCACGCGGCCGAATCCTCCAAACTTTGCAGATTGACGGACATCTGCTGATGTCACCTCAGGGGGTGATATAGTCTGGGCAGATTGCGCAAACTTTGACTGCGGTCCAGGCTACGCTTCCAGCGGAGTCCGGAACTGGTCAACTGATCCCCCTCAATCAGCCCTCGGTCACGGAAGCCGGCTGCGCATGCTGAAGCCCCGAAGTGTCGGTGGCCACAGCTCAAACCCGTCCGAAATCCCGTTCCGCGTTTCGAGTCGATTCCCGACCACGAATTCGCCATTCGGCCAGAAATTATCGAGGGACCTTCATGCTCCGCCAGACACTGCTGACTGCCTGCATCCTGAGTGTTTCCGCCGTTTCAGCTTCCGCTCAGTTTGTGGCACAACCAGGCGTGGTGGTTTCCCCTGGGCCAGTGGCGGGCCCCGCCTACGCCGCGCCGTCTGCTTTCCCTCCACCCACGGCGATCGCCCCGCAGACTGCCGTCGCTGTGACAAATACCTACACGCAGCCGGCTCCGATCGTGACGACACAGACTCACTTCTACACGCCGACGTACTACTACTATTACTACCAGCCACCCCACGAGGTTCAGTACGCCCAGCCCGCAGTGCCGGTGTTTGCAGCTCCCATTGTTTCTGTCGGCCCGGTCATGTCTGACTTTGGAGTGACGCCGATGAACTTCGGCTCATTCACAAATGCCCGCGGTGAGATGGGCCACGTTCGGTACCCGTACTACAGCTACCGTCGGCCGTGGTACTTCCCCGGCCAGCCGAGCTTCAACGTGACGATTCCCGGCCACGTCTGGTGATTCGCTGCTCCTGGAAAAGTCCGATCCATGTCGCGGAGCGTCGCAAGCCGCTCGGTTTTGCACTTCTGAAGCGAATTCACGCAGGGAAAGCGCGATCTGACCGGACGGCTTACGCCGCTTCCGTAATTCAACGGGCTGCTATGGCTTGAGAATGATCATCCCCAGCGGTGGCAGAGTGACGACGATGCTCTGCTCAAAACCGTACGCAGGGATCTCGACAGAGTACACTCCACCAGCGTTACCGAGATTGCTTCCTCCGTAGAACGCTGCGTCGCTGTTGAGAATCTCTCGATAATAGCCGCGTTCGGGGACGCCGAGTCGGTAGCCTTCACGCGGAACGGGAGTCAGATTCAGAGCAAAGACTAGACACTCCTCGCGATCCGCCGAGAATCGCAGCAGTGAGATCACGCTGTGCTCCGAGTCATCGCAGTGGATCCACTGGAATCCGTCCTCAGCGAAGTCTGCTTCGTGCAACGCACGCTGGTCCTGGTAAACGTGATTGAGATCTCGTATGAGATTTCGCACACCGGAGTGCCTGGGGAACTCGCATAACACCCAGTCGACCTCTCCGTCGTGATCCCACTCCAGCCATTGAGCCATTTCTCCGCCCATGAACAGCAGCTTTTTACCGGGCATGGCATACTGGTAACCGTAAAGAAGTCGCAGATTGGCAAACTGCTGCCACTCGTCGCCGGGCATCTGTGAGATTAACGATTTCTTTCCGTGAACGACTTCATCATGTGAAAGTGGTAATACGAAGTTTTCATTGAAGGCGTACATCATTCGAAACGACAATTCGTTGTGATGATGCTTCCGGTGGACCGGTTCGTGACGCAGGTAGCCAAGCGTGTCGTGCATCCAGCCCATGTCCCATTTCATGGTAAATCCAAGGCCTCCGTCACTGATGGCTCGCGAAACGCCCGGCCAGGACGTGGATTCCTCGGCACATGTCATCGCGCCAGGAAATTCCCGGTGCAGCATGGTATTGGCATCTTTGAGCAGTGTGATCGCGTCGAGATTCTCTCTTCCCCCTTCGCGGTTTGGCAGCCACTGGCCGTACGGTCGCGAATAATCCAGGTAAAGCATCGACGCGACGGCATCGACTCTCAATCCGTCAATGTGGTAGCGGTCGCACCAGAATCGCGCACTTGATAATAAAAACTCGCGTACCTCTGTCCGGCCGTAATTGAAGATGTAAGTATCCCAGTCAGGGTGGACTCCCTTCCGTGGGTCTTCGTGTTCAAAAAGAGCCGTGCCATCAAAGCGGCCGAGCCCGTGCGGGTCGTTTGGAAAGTGCCCGGGGACCCAGTCTGCGAGAACTCCGATGCCGGCCTGGTGGAAAAGGTCGACCAGGTGCATGAATCCGTGAGGGGAACCAAAGCGGCTGGTGGGAGCGAAGTATCCCGTCACCTGATAGCCCCACGACCCATCAAACGGATACTCAGTCACCGGCATGAGCTGAATGTGGGTGTAGCCCAGGTCCAGGCAGTACTCGACGAGCATCTCGGCGAGCTCTTCGTACGAGTAGAAATCGCGGTCATCCTTCGGCCGCCGCCACGAGCCGAGATGGACTTCGTAAATCGACAGCGGCTGCCGCGACCAGTCGGATTTGGCGCGCCGTTTGATCCAATCGCCATCGTTCCAGGAATAGGCATCGAGGTCACAGACGATCGACGCGGTGGCAGGGCGATATTCCGCTGCGAAGGCGAACGGATCGGACTTCTCGATCAGATCACCCTGGAAGTCCCGCAGCGAGTATTTGTATTTTTCTCCGGCTTGAATTCCGGGGAGGAATCCCCACCAGACGCCATTGTCGCTGGGGCTCAGCCTGTTTGAACCGTGTTGCCAGCGGTTCTGGTCGCAGGTGACGGAAACCTCACGGGCATTCGGTGCCCAGACCCGGAAAGATGTCCCCGAGACTCCGTCCTGTTCGTCGACGTGGGCTCCCAGGTGTCGGTACAGAGTGCTGCACCGGCCGGGCGGTTCGACGAACGATCCGAATTCCTGATGATTCCACTCAGGCGACACAAAATTCTCCGAGGCAGGTCGCGACACTCGACTGGTGTGTGGCGATAGAAGACGGGCAACCGCGAGAGGATATCCGCAGGGTGGGGCTCATCAACTCTCACCTGAGCAGAGGTGATGAACAGCCTGGATCGGTGTTTCAGTCGCGACAACTGACCGGTCTGCGGGAGCCGTTCGGGTCACTCGGGTTTCGCCGAATCTAGCGACAGAAATGGAAAACAATCGAGGTTCCCACAGTAACGGTTTGTGTTCGCGGCGATTCTGCAAAGTAGACTCCCTTTTGATGTGATCCTTCCGCGAGTATTCGCACTTGCTGATCTCTCGGTGATTCTGACTCAATTCGCGTACTCTCCAAACTCGCTCAACGAGCCTGGACGTAGAACGGGACCTCATGCTGCCACGAGCACTCATTCTGGTTATCGGACCAGTCCTTCTGATCGGAGGGTGCTATTTCCTGACGGTCGGACGGAGCGAGGCGAGTGCGGAAAAGCAGTCCGGAAGCAGTCGGCCACCCGCGGAGTTTGATGTCGGAGAACTCGAACGGGTTTCCGGTGAAGGTCTCGCGAAGCCAGAGCCCGCGAAACAGCCTTCTTCCAGGCCGTCCATCGCGCGACAGTGCGATCAGCGGGCTCGGCAGCTGAGCAGGTACCTCGCGGAGGGGCACCGGATCATCGTCAGGCCGCCGTACATTCTGGCGGGCGATCTTTCTGAAGAAGAGCTCGAATATCACTATACGGAGACGATTCTCCCGACAGTTCGCGCGCTTCAACTGGCGTACTTCGATGCGCCTCTCGACGAACCGATCACTCTCCTGCTGTTCTCCAGCGAGCGGGCGTATCGGGACGCAGCGAACACGCTCGATCGCCGGGATACCACGAACTACTACGGATACTACATCCGCTCGGACCGCCGCATCGTGATCAACATCGGCACGGGTGCGGGCACGTTGTCGCACGAACTCGCGCACGCCCTGGGGCATTTTGATTTTCCGAACATGCCTGAGTGGTTCGACGAAGGGCTCGCTTCGATCTACGAAGAAGCGGTCTTCACCGACGACGGGCTGCAACTGGTCGGCGTTTCAAACTGGCGGTTGAATCACCTGCTCAGCGCAATGCAGAATCGCAAGCTGCAGACTCTGGATACGCTCATTGTTGCCCGCAAAATTCGGCCGGAACGACAGGAAATCGACTACGCACACTCGCGGTACTTCTGTCTGTTCCTGCAGGAGCGAGGTCTGCTGCCGTTCTTCTACCGGAAGTTTCGAGCGAACGTCAAAACGGATCCCAGCGGCCACCGGACCCTCTGCGAGATCTTCGACACGCCGACGCTTGACCCGATTGACCGCGACTTTCGGAAATGGGTCATCGAGCTCTACCAGCAGGTCCGCAACCAGAATCGCTGAGTATTCCTTCGGCGATCAAGAGAAACCTCGAAGCGCCAGCAGGCGTGAACGTCGTTCGGCGGAGATGCTCCCATCGGAACGAGCTGTCTGTCGTTTGTGCTCAGCGCATAAGAAAGCCCGGCACTGCACCAGCGGGCCGGGCTTCGTCTCGTCCATGAAAATGCTAATAGTCAGTTCGTTCGTTTTCTATTTGGCGGCGGCGAGTTCTGACATTCGGATGGCGGGTTCGACGATGCGTTCCCAGTTTTTCTCGATGTAATCTTCCGGTCCGCCCTTGTTGGCGACATGCCAGCCGACTTCGACGGTCGGCACCATTTCAATGGCATCCCACGGGCAGACGACCAGATCGTACGGATCAGATTTCTTGCCGGGAATGTGCACACAGACATCACAACCGACGCATCGTTCGACGTCGATTTCACACCAGCTCTGCAGGACGGAAATTGTCGAGCCCGGAATTTTCTGGATGCAGTCCACCGGGCAGACTTCCAGGCACGCCTCGCACCCGGTGCAGTTGTCCGCGTTAATGATCGCGATCTGCTTCGGCAGTTTTTTTGCTTTCGCCATCGTAAACCTCTTCAGACTACGCCCGGAACTGTTCGGAATTTGACAGACGGTCCGGAATTCAATCCGTTTGAGCGTTCTTCATCCTTGCTTCTGGTCATCGTCGTTTCCGACGGACTAACTGCAGCCCACCTGCCGAGAGACCGTCGACTCCGTTCATGGCTATTCTTGTTCAGCGAATCAGCTCCGGCAACCCACAGTGATGTCAGATCGAGAGATTGTCAGGACCGGGAATCGAATTGACTGTTTCGAGACTGGCCCTCGTTTCCTGCGATCCGGGTAAGTTATTCTGCCAAAAGTACTTCTGATAGACTGAGCGGCCGTCGGGCGTCATGGAGGCCGACTCCTGTGTTGTCCGGGAGACTCCGTCTCGATTCGAACGCGATCTGAAGCAAGGTGAGATCGATGACTCGCATGATTCCGCTCGGTTTTCTCCTCGTGGTTTTCCAGCCGACGCTGCAGGCTGCGGAAGCAGAGTCTCCCAGAATCGAGCCTGTGAGTGTCGCCGTAATCCGCGACGCCGTCCGCAAGGCAATTCCGATTCTCGAAAAAGCCGCGACCGGATCGGCGGACACGCGAAAATGCTTCACCTGCCACAACCAGGCTCTGCCGATCCTGGCGCTTGCCGAGGCGCGACGAAACGGGTTCGAGATCGACGAAGTGGTTTTCAAGCGGCAGCTTCAGCACACGCTGGAGCATCTCAAGACGGGCGAAAAAAACTACAAAGAAGGCAAAGGCCAGGGCGGTCGCACACTGACCGCCGGGTACGCTTTGTGGGCTCTCGAAGCGGGCGAACACAAACCCGATCAGACGACGGCCGCGGTCGCCCACTTTCTGGTCGAGTATCAGAAAGAGCAGTCGTTCTGGCAGCACGCGGGCAACCGTCCGCCCTCGTCCGGCAGCGCATTTGCCACGACTTATGTGGCCCTCGTCGGCCTCGACGAGTACGGCACCGATGAGCAACAGGAAGCGATCGATGCTCGCCGCAAAGCCGTTCGACAGTGGCTGCTCAAGGAAAAAGCGAAGGACACTGAGGACCTCGTGTTTCGGTTAAGGTCGCTGGAAAGTGTCGCTGCAGATCCCACTGCGATCGAGGCTGCGGCGAAGGAATTGTCCGTTTCTCAGCGTGAGAATGGTGGCTGGGCTCAAACCAGTACGATGCAGAGCGATGCTTACGCGACGGCATCCGCCTTGACGGCACTTCTGCGAGGCGGGCACGTCTCGCGAGATTCGAAGCCAGCTCAGCAGGCCTCACGATTCCTGCTTGACACTCAGCAGGAAGACGGATCGTGGCACGTTGTGACGCGGGCGAAGGGGTTTCAGACGTACTTCGAATCCGGGTATCCGCACGGCAAGGATCAGTTCATTTCCTGTGCGGCCGGAAGCTGGGCGACGCTTGCGCTGACTCTGATGCTGCCCGACGAGTGAGTACCGAGAACGGGTCACACTCTCACAGTCGTCACAGCACCCTCGACCCCACCTACAATTGCACATATCAAAATGCGTAGATACGATCCCCGGGCTTTCCGGTGCAGGAAAGCACGCCAAACAGCATTGAGGCATCCGGGAACGGGCCATTGAGCCGACCGAAACCCCCGATGCTGGGACGCAGGCCGGTGAGGGATCATGCCACGTAAATCTGTCAAAAAAAAAACGCCTCTTCACGGTCACGCGCTGCGGAATGAGAACCTCCGCAAGAGGTCGCTGAAGCGCTCGAAATCCGCTCCGCCACTCGCCGCGAAGACCGTCGAAATTCGGGTCAGCCATCTCGGGATGACGCGGATCGAGCTGGCTCGAAAGTCCGGAATTTCGCGAGGAGCTCTGCGGGATCTGGAACTTGGCGTTCACACACCCACACGGAACACGCTCGAACAATTCCTTGAGTTCTGCGAGGCCCAGCGAGTCGACGATGTCGTTCTGGAAGAACTGCGGGACCTCTATACCGGCACTGCGGATACTCTGCTCAACTTCATCGGTCGCCTGGAACTTCGTGCCGGCTCGTCACCTAAGCTCGCCCGCAAAGTCGGGATCAGCCCGGCCACTCTGTGGGAGTACCGTCGTGGCAATTTTCCGGTCCCCCATGCTTTGCTGCGAAAACTGTGCAAGGCCGTCAAGGAAGACTTTGAGCAGGCAGAGGCTCTGTGGACTGAGGCCGAGCGGGACCGATTTATCAAACGCGGATATCCCAAATCGCTGGCTGAGTTCTGCGTGCTTCGCCTGCGTGCCGGTCACGCGGAATCCGACCTGCTGGAGCTCGGCCTGGGCACAGCTCAATTGCGGCGGCTTTGCTACCTCGAACTGATTTCGTGGAAAACAATTTCCGGCGTCGCGAAGACGTTGTGCCGCGACGACGAAGAACTCGCGCAGCTTCGCGAACTGTGGCAGCTGGATTTCAAATCACAAAAGGAAGAGGGCCTTCACGCTTTCGGCCTGAAGCTGAAGAAGCTGAGAGAAAAACTCAAAATCACGCGGCGCGAACTTGCCGATCTGTGCGGCGTCGGCGGTCGCAAGCCGGCTCGAATTATCAAGCACATTGAAGAGGACGGCCATTTTTCTCAGCAGGCTTTTCCGGCAGGGCTGGTCGCGCTGTTGACCGATCACGAACGACCATCGACTTCGTCTTTGGAGTTTTCGGGGCTCAGTGAAGACGAGATGGCCACCGAGCTGCCGAGTTTCCTGGAAACCGGTACTGCGGCTGAGCTGCACGAATCGTGGAAGAATCGCCGCATCCGCTTTCACCTTCGGCACCGGCCGGAGATGCAGCTCGACCTGCGGCTTCAGCGAGAGTACTACGGGTTTGATGTTGCGACCGCGGCGAAACTGCTTGGCTATACGAGCCTTGAGTATCAGAAAATCGAACGTGGCATCGAGCCGCTCATGGCGTCGGCACGAACACGAATTCTCGACGCCTTGACCGATGCCGGTCACGAAAGGATCCGCGAGCTCTTTGTGCAGCGTGATTCACGCGACCAGCGTCGCCTCGCCTGGCAGCGGCCGAAATCGGTCAGCACCATGCTCAGCCTGCTGGCCGAACGAGAAGGGGGAATCGTCCCGCTGTCCCGCGTCCTCGCCAAAGCCGGGCTGTATGGCATCTCGCCGCCGCGGCTCCGGTCGTACATTCTTGCTGAGGAAACTCCGACGTGGTATCTGCTGCAGGAGATTGCTGAGACCTGCAGTGTTCGATTATTGCGACCCGTCCACATCGACTGGATTCATCGTTACCGAACTCAGCTTCAACAGAGAAGTGAATCGCTTCTGGCGATTGAAGTGCGACTGCTCATCGCCGAAGTGGAGCCGACTCTCCGAGCTTTCAGCGGGCGGCTGCCGTTCAACTATTCCGTGCTGCTCCGCGACCTCTACAAGATCGAGCAAAACGCAAAATTCAAATGGTTCCACATTGAGCGAATCCTCAAAGCCGCCGGCCTGCCGGCTGAGTCCGAGCGCTGGCGGGTGATTCACCGATTCTGGCTGGCGATTAACTGACGCGAGTGCGGGACGCGTCTTACGATCGGGCTTTGCCGGGGAACCGGGCCCACGACGAGTCGCCGCTGCTGACCGCGGGCCTGGATTCCGCACCCATTCGAATGTTTGTTTCCTGAATTCGCATTCCGAAGGCCGATTCCTCTGAGACCGTCGGAACAGAAAACTGCTCCGGCATCGTCAGGTCGTCGGGATTCGTCGCCAGCTCTTGTTTCGCGATCGGTGTCAGTGACAACGGGACCACCGCTGAGCTTCTGCCTGTTCTGGTGGGAATCGGGTCTGGTCGTGTCGACCCGAACGGCGAGGGAGCTCGAACCAGCGTTGAGCCCGAAGTGGTTCGGAGAACTCTCGCGAGCCCCGGGGTTCGCGTGGGAGCCTCTGTTGCCGCGACCGTTGCCGCCATTGTCTGGCTCGGCCCCTCGGGCGTCTGCGAACGCACAACTCTACCAGAGTCGGCTGTCCCGGACGTTCGCATCACGTCGGGTCGCGACGGGTCCGTTGAACGATCTCTTGAGGCCAGCAGTTGTTCCGGCTCATCGTTGACAGGCGGGCTGCCCGCGAGGACCCAGCGCGACCAGTCCTGTTCGAGCTTCTCGATACTCGGCACTTCATAGAACGACTTGACGGCGGCATCCCAGGACCGGTGGTGTGCGTCATCGAGAAATTGTAAAAACTTCCTGCGGCCGCCGAGCTGAATCAGGTACTCGGTCAGCGAATAACCCTCGGCGTAAAGGGCCATGACCTGCTTCATGTCACGCGGGTATTCGGCAATGTTGAACAGCATGCGAAGTGGAATTCGCCGCCCTTCGTGCATCAGCCGGTTGACCAGATTGATCTGATGCTGCTGTTCCGACTCGTGTTCCATCAGCGAGGCGGCTCCCTCATCGGCCCACCGCGGAACGGGTCGGCGGAAGTAGCACGCCAGGATCGTGTGGTTCACTTCGTGAGGAATGACCGAATCGAGAATCCGTTCCAGCGAGCCCTGGACGCGCATCCGCCAGCCAAACACGTGGCCGTCGTCGAAGCGGAATTTTGTCGAGCCGCCCGCTCCGAGATTCTCACCGGTGACCACCGTGATGCTGCAGCGAGACGACCATCGAGGCAGCTCGTGGCCGAACCACAGGACGGCCAGATCGACGCGACTGGCTTCAGCCGCTTCTCCGACGCGCTTCGCGATCGCGACAGTCGGAGCCTCGATGTCAAAATTCTGAGTCTGATGCGAAGCACCAAGTGAAGCGACTGCCAGTGCGATGACAGTCAGTCTGAGCCAGCCCGCCATAAATTGTGAACCCGGTTAGCAGTCTCCCCCTGCTGAGAGTCAGCAGAGCAACTTGCGAGCCGGAATCAGCGATGTGCCGAATTCGTCTCCGAGGGAACAACCGGATTGTGAACTCAAAGTGGGAACAACCCCCGGAAATCCGCGAAATTCGTTTGACGGTGGCGTTTTCAAAAAGGCACAAATCGGGCCAATGAGCTCGTGAGATTCAGGCAAGGCCTCAAGGTTTCCCCGCGGCCAGCCCCGAAATTACTACTCGTGTTGTAAGAATTGCAATCCGTCCCGACCTGTTGGACCGACGATCAATTCAGGAGCGGATCGCGTTTCCGGACTTCCAGAAACGGTTTCAGCTCGTTGAGGCGCGACTGAGCTTTCCTCAACGATTTCGGGGCGCCGGCCTTTTCGAAGCTCTGTCTCGCTCGGTTCAGGCAGCGTTCCGCCAATGTCAATCGGCCGGCCGTTCGAAACAGCTCAGCGAGGTTGACCAGGTCGGTCCCGGCTGCCAGGTCGTCCGCCAGTTCCCGGTGGATCTGGAAGGCCCGTCCGAGAAATCGAACGCCGACCGCCTGATCACCGCGCAGACCGGCGACGATTGCGAGGTTTCCGCAGTCGGCGGCGATGCCCGCGCGATTTCCCGCTGCGGTTTCTTCATGCAGCGAGCGAAGCAGAAGATTCTCCGCCAGCGAATAGTCGCCACGATGAATCGCGTCGGCCGCGCACCCGGCCAGATCCTCCGGCGTTGCGGCGTCTCCGGATTCCAGCTGATTCTTCAGTGAGTGCTGCTGCAGTGTTGCGGCGAGTTCGGACTCGCCCGTCTGGCGACAGATTGCCGCCAGGTTGTGAGTGGCGACGGCCACCAATCGCGTTGAGTCGGCCCGGGATTCGCCGTCCCGAAGTTCAGCGAGAAACTGACGGTACTCAGCCGCGGCCGCCGAAAACTCTTCGTGGCGAACCAGAAAACCGGCAAACGCGAGCCGACCTTCCGGGAAACCGGAGCACAGGGCAGCCGCTCGGAATGCACTCATCGCCGCCGGAAGCTGACCAGTCGTTTCAAGCTCCCTGGCGCACTGAAGCAGGCTCGTTGTGGCTGACGGGGAAGCAGAAGTCACTTGAATTGGGGGCACGTTTCTCTCCTGACTCAAACTGAAACTGATGACAAGTTTCAGCGAGTGCTGCGGAGCGACGTTACGGGTGAGAAACCCGGGAAGAGGGCACGTGACGTGAGGCATCCTCACGCGGGTACCAGGAAAGCACGGCTGTCTCCCAAGGGAGACAGCCATGCTTCCCACTCATCCCAACGAAAGCTCGCAGGGGTGAGGGAGAGAGAAGAGACGCCACGCAGTTTACGTAAAGCTCCCGCCTTGTCAATCCGGGACTCCGAGGGGATTGGAGTTTCTCGCTGTGAGCACTCACCCGCAAAGGGCGAGCAGTTCAGACAGGTGGCTGATTTCCGCGTCGGCTGGATGGTCGCCGGGCTGACGCGCGAATTCCTCGTACGGAACAAACTGCTGAGTCCACACGGCTTTCAGCCCGAGCCGCTTGGCTCCCTGGATATCGCCGAGCCAGTTGTCTCCCACATAAATCGCGGCTTCGGGAGTCGTTTTCATCGCGGTCAAAGCCGCCTCAAAGATCGACGGGTGCGGTTTGACTCGCCCAACATCGGCGGACACCACGACCACCTCAAACCAGCGTTCCAGACCGACCCGTTCCAGGCTGTGGCGGATCGCCCGGCCGTCCGGATAGTTGGAAATCAGTCCCATGCGAAACCGACCGCTGAGCTGTTTCAGCACGTCGTGAATCTCGTCGTGTACCTCAACGCAACTGGTCATGACCTGAAATCGAACTTCGAGCAGATGCTCCAGTTGGCTTTCGTCGAGCTGAACCCCGAAGAGTTTTTCAACGAGCGATCGAGTCGTTGTCGCCAGATCGTTTTCGTGGAACTCGCCGGAGTAAGGCGACCGCCGCTCGTGATGTTGAGTCTCCGAAAGCTGCTCAAAGTCGTGAGGTCCGAACATTTCGGTAAGAGCGTCGCCCAGCGCGGCGTCGCAGCGCTGGACCTGATTCGGTCCAAATTCAATCAGCGTGTTGCCATAGTCAAACAGAATCGTGTCTGTCGTCGCGGCGAGATGTTTCATGCTTATTTCGTTGTCGCAGGCGTTGCAGGGTCGGGGAGAATCTTCACAAGTTCTTTCGCGATGACCTGGGCGACTCGCGAATTTCCGGCTTCGTTGTAGTGGCACCATGGGTCCGCGTAGATCGGCTCAGTCTCATCGGCAAACAGCATCGTCAAATCCAGAAACCGGATCCCCTCTGTCTGAAGAGTCTGACCGGACACGATCATCTTCGGGTATGTCCGGGCGACGACCTCGGATTCGGACTTTTCCGGAAGGTAGCTGTTTTCCCGCTCCCATTCGGAAATCGGTTTTGAGCCCGGTAAGTACTGATTTGGCTGCAGCGCATGCAGATAAACGGAGCGATTGCCACGGCAGATGTAGTCGCATTGCCGCGACGTTTCCTGCCAGAGCCGGACGACTTCCGCTTCGACCGCTTCTTCATTTTCAAAACTCTGTGCGGGCCCGGCATGCACAAAAGACGGCGACTCGCGATGCGCGGCCAGCAGGTGGTCCCCGATTTTCACTCGTCTGTCGATGAAGTTTCGTTCGCTGACCTGCCAGATCAGATTTCTGGTTGAGGACCAGCGAAACGGCGAGTCCAGCATCGCTCTGGCTGCTGCCTGGCGTTCTGATCGAATGCGGAACAGCTCAAAGGTCGTTGCGTATTCGCGCGGGTCGACGATGTCCTGGCTCCGGAATTCCCATGAGCGGGGATAGGCCGTATGGGCAGTCCCGTGGTAGTTCTCTTCGATTGAAAGGACAGCCTCGTTGTAGCCATCGATATTGACGACTGCGTCGAATTCCGCGCCGAGCGAATAGAGCCAGTTGAGGGCCATGAGTTGCTGTGGTTGCTTCCAGCCGGGGAGACCGATCCTCAACACGATCACCTCGTGTCTGGAAAATCGCGGATCGTTTTGAATGATCGAACGAAATTCCTTCCTGGCGACGGTTGCGACCTGCCACGAAACAGAGCCCCCGGTCACACCGATGATCAGTCGGCCGGCTGCCCTCTTTTGAATGCTTGATTGATCGTCGACCAGGCCGAACTCGTTCACAGGGACCATCTTCCCGCCAAAGGATATTCCCGGCGACAATTGAGGGTTAAAAACCCAGCCTGTGTAAGGGTGAATCGACTCGGATGTGTCGGTCTCAAGAATCCCGCCGCGTGCGATCGCTTCCTGATTGCCACGCAGTTTCTCGAATGAGAAATCGGGGGCCAGGAGATACAGGCCGCCCCAGGAAATCAGTTCCGTGACTGCAAAGACGAGGATCACCAGGGCGAGTCCGAACGCCACTTTCTTGCTTCGCGATAGTTGCCGAAAGCGTTTCATGGCTGACTCGAAGGACAACGTGCGACCACGCGGTCTGGAAGATGTGGTTTCGAGAAGTCAAAGTTGCGTCTCGGCCAGTTCGATGGCTTTCAGCAGCCCCATGGCCTTGCTGAGCGTCTCCAGATACTCGTTCTCCGGGACGCTGTCGGCGACGATCCCGGCACCGGCCTGGACGTAAACAGTCTGGCCCTGCATGACGAGAGTTCGCAGGGCGATGCACGTATCCATGTTCCCCGTGAAGTCGACGTAGCCAACGGCTCCGGCGTAGGGGCCGCGGCGGTGTCGTTCGAATTCGTCGATGATCTCCATCGCCCGCACTTTCGGAGCTCCCGAAACGGTGCCGGCAGGAAGTCCCGCGCGAAGTGCCTCCAGAGCGGTGAGACCGTCTCGAAGCTGACCGGTCACGTTCGAGGTGATGTGCATGACGTGGCTGTATTTCTCAACCACCATCACATCGCTGAGCTGGATGCTGCCGTACTTCGCCACTCGACCCACATCGTTGCGTGCCAGGTCGACCAGCATGACGTGCTCGGCCCGCTCTTTTTCATCGGCGAGCAGTTCATCGGCGAGCGCCTGATCTTCTTTCGGAGTTGCCCCGCGTTTGCGGGTGCCTGCGAGAGGCCGGATCGTGACTTCTCCGTCTTCTGCCCGAACGAGGATCTCTGGCGAGCTGCCGATCAGATTCACCTCGGGAGTTTTCAGGTAGAACATGAACGGGCTTGGATTGACGATTCGCAGCGCCCGGTAAATGTCGAGCGGCCGCGATCGACACTCCAGCTTCAGTCGCTGGCTGAGCACGACCTGAAAGATATCGCCAGCCCGAATGTACTCTTTGCACTTTTCAACGGCGTCTTCGAACTCGGCCTGAGTGAAGTTGGACTCGAACTCAAGAGTCGGCTCTCCAACGGGCGTGACATCCGTCATCTGAATATCCGCCGTGCCACGCTGCAATTGGCGGCAGATTTCGTCAACCCGCTCCGCCGCACGTTGATACTCGGCCTCAAGATCGTCCACCTCGGTAGAGGCGTGGCAGATTACGAGGATTGTTTTTCGGATGTGATCGAAAACGACCATCCGATCAAAAAAAGCGAACGACAGATCGGGGAGCTTCCGGTCATCTTCCGGAGCATTCGGGAGGTGCTCTGAGTAGCGGATGATGTCGTATCCCGCGTAGCCGACCGCTCCGCCACAAAACGCGGGGAGCTCGGGGAGTCGGGCGGCGCGATAGTTCTTGAGCAGCTTTTCGAGTTCGTCGAGCGGGTCGTCGGCCGTAAATGTTCGCTCGGTCTCTGCATCGCGAATCACGACCTCGTTGCCGTAAGCGTCGATCCGAAGAAACGGGTCCGAACCGACGAAGCTGTAACGGCCGATCCGCTCGCCACCGACGACACTCTCGAAAAGGAAGGAGTAGTCACCCCACTGAAGTTTGCAGAATGCCTCGACAGGTGTCAGCGTGTCGGCCGTCAGTTGCCGATAGACCGGGACCAGATTCGCCTCCTGGGCGAGTTTCCGGAATGCGTCAAAATCAGGTTTATGGTTCATGGTGCAGCCGTGGTGCCGCCATCGAGCATGGTCGGTTTCGATTTTTGATGAGCCGCTCTGTGCCGGAAGATTCGATTCCGACTCGGCAGGCAGGCTCGTCTGATCCGTATGTGCTGTCAGGTTTTACGTCGTCCTGGCAGTCTGAGCGAAGGTTGACAGCCCTGGGACCGGCAATAGAATTGCCCCGCTTTGCCGGCTCAATCGCCTTCGGTGCGAGGGATTCCGGCAGGATGGTCGATTGGGTTTCAGGCGTCAAAATCAGCCAGCCAGCAGATTGAAGTCGCTCCGAATGGTATTTACCAGTCACCAGTTCGCCATTTCCCGAGAGGGTGTCGGTCTGGTGAGATCAGCAGGGATGACCGGTATCAGTCGTATCTATTTCAACATCGGGAGTGGCCGCTCATGAAGAAGTGTCGTCGCTGCCAGAAGCCCGCCACACTTCACATTACGGAAGTGCGGAAGGGGGATGTGACAGAGATTCACCTCTGCGAAACCTGCGCACGGGACTACCTCGAACAGACAGACTCGAATCCGGATTCTGATCCCGCTGCCGAATTCGAATTTGAAAAGCTGCCGGAGAGCGACGAAGAAACGTCAAGCCCGGCTGACGATCGTGGCTGTCCGCACTGCGGTATCAGCTTCCGCGAATTCCGCAGTCAGGGACGACTTGGTTGTCCGTACTGCTACGTGGAATTCAAATCGGATCTGATCCCGCTGCTCCAGAATATTCACGGAGAAGTGCAGCATTGCGGCAAGCTTCCTCGCCGGGCTCCTGATTCGAGCCGTCGTCAGCACGAGCTGCTGCAACTGCGGAACGAGCTGAAAGCCGCTGTCGACGAAGAAGACTACGAACTCGCCGCGCGGCTGCGGGACGACATTCAGGCAATTGAGAAACAAATCAATTCGCCCGCCAAGTCAACCGACAACGAATAACTCACCGCAACGCCCGAAAACGTTCAAGGAGATATCGAGTGGATCTGGACCGTCTCACGCAGAAAAGCAGCGAGTGGCTGCGTGGCACAGGACCGGAATCCGACGTTGTCGTCTCAACTCGAATTCGGCTTGCCCGAAACTTCGCCGAGTTTCCGTTTACAACACGGATTGAGGAAGCCGCCAAAGCAGAGGTTGCCGCGCGAGCGTGCGAGTGCTTTGAGGACCTGGCGATTCCGGCGAAGCTCAGCTACATCAATGTCAGCACGCTGGACGAGCTGGACCGACAGTTTCTCGTCGAGCGACAGTTGATCAGTCGTGAGCTCTCGGAAGGGGCAGGCGCTCGTGGGGTCGCGATTTCCAATGACGAAGACATCGCGATCATGGTCAACGAAGAGGACCATTTACGCGTGCAGGTCCTCCGCAGCGGCCTCACGCTGGACGACTGCTGGAAGTCGATGGACGAAATTGACGACGCCATCGAAGAACAGGTCGCGTTCGCCTTTCACGATCAATACGGCTACCTGACCGCCTGCCCGACCAACGTCGGCACAGGAATCCGTGTCAGCGTCATGATGCACCTGCCGGCTCTCGTTCAGACACGCGAGATTCAGAAAGTCTTCCACGCACTCCAGAAAATCAATCTGGCCGTGCGAGGTCTGTACGGCGAGGGCAGTCAGGCGATGGGAGATTTTTATCAAATCTCCAACCAGTACACGCTGGGCCTGAGCGAAACTCAGGTCATCAATCGTGTCCGCGAAGTCGTGCCAATGATTCTGAAATACGAACGGCGCGCCCGCGAGCAGATGATCGAAGAAAAACGGCAGGAGTTGCACGACCACATTTCGCGAGCGTACGGGGTACTCAGCAGCGCCCAGACGATCAGCTCAGAAGAGACAATGCACCTGCTCTCCAGCGTGCGGCTGGGAGTGAACCTCGGCCTGATCGAAGACGTCTCGATCCCGATTCTGAACGAGCTGTTCATCCAGACTCAGCCAGCTCACCTTCAGAAGCTGAAGCAGAAAGCTCTGAATTCCGCCGAACGAAACATCGCGCGAGCCTCGCTGCTCCGACGCCGAATCGCCGAAGCCGCTGAATGAGCACGGGCTCGAAGTGGCAGAGTCGAAGCGCTCGCCCCTCGATTCGCCTGGAGCGGTATGTCAAGGACGGACTACTGACCGCCGCCTGAAGGGATCGGCCAGTTCACACCTGCAGAAAAACCGCCATCGACGCGCACGACCTGGCCGGTCATGAAGGCGGACGCGTCGGAGGCGAGGAAGACAGCCGTGCCGACCATGTCTTCGGGATTGCCCAGCCGGGTGAGGGGCGTGTTGGTTTCTCCCCAGGCCTGCATCGTCGGGTCGGACCAGAGTTTCTGAGTCAGGTCCGTCAGGATGAAGCCGGGTGCCAGCGTGTTGACCCGCACTCCGCCCGGGCCCCATTCGACTGCCAGTGAGCGGGTCATCATCACCACTCCTGCTTTGCTCAACGCGTAGGGGGCGACGTTTTTCAACGGAGCGTACGTGTTGAGCGAGTCGATATTGATAATGCTGCCCGAGCCCTGTTCGAGCATCACTTTGCCGACCTGCTGCGCGATGAAGAAGGCACCTTTGAGATTAATGTCAACGACGAAGTCGTAGTCCTCTTCGGTAAACGCCGTCGCTGGCTGGCGGATGTTGACGCCGGCCACACTGACCAGAGTGTCGATTCGGCCATAGGTCTCCCGGACGTACTGAACGGCGCTTCGGATCGAATCGACGCTGGCGACATCGCAAACGACCGCCTCGACATTTCCATCGACGCCGATTTCTTCAGCGGTCGCAGCCAGAGTCTCCTTATTGCGGCCCGTAATAATGACCCTGGCCCCGCGGCTCGCGAAACCAGCGGCGAGTGCCCTGCCGATTCCTCGACTGGCTCCAGAGACGAGCGCAGGGCCAGCGCGCACTCTGGGGTAAATAGCAGATCTGGGACGAGGC
>JAQBVJ010000248.1 GCA_027623235.1 Planctomycetota bacterium | reverse complement strand
CACGAAACCCTCGACGGCCTCGCCAGCCCCGGCGACACCGCGTCGTTCAAAGTGTTCGTCGTCCTGACCACCGGCAACCAGGCCGGCAGCAACACGGCGACGATTACCAGACCGTAAGAACGTCGTCGCTTCGCTCCTCGGTCCGGCCTGTTTGTTTTCAACCTGCTGACTGGGTGGCTCGGCCACCCTGCGACACAATCTGCCGATCGGTTGGTTTCCTGGTGAGGAGCCTTTTGGGAAATGCCTCGCCTTGCAGCAACCGGTTGCTCTACGGCAAGCCGTTCAGTTTGCGGATTGTCCACTCGGTGGTGAGCAGGACAAAAAAGACCACCAGGACCAGCCAGTGGTCCCAGAGTGTTGTCTCCTCGCGAGCTTCGGTTTCTTCTTCGGGCGGTTTCAACAGCTCGACGATTCTCTGGATCCGGTCCGGCGTCAGCAGTTCTCCGCCGGACGCTTCCGCGATCTGTGACAGGAGATCGCGGTTCGCCGCCAGGTCGCTCAGTTCCGTCGTCTGAGAATCGTGTATGTACAGCGCGGTCGAGAGGTCGTCGGCTCCCAGATTGGCACCATCGGCAACCAGCTTCACCTGCCAGGAACCCACCGGCAGTTCGGCGAGCCGGGCCTGCATGCTCAACGGTTGCCCGTCGACGGGAATCATTTCAATTTTCGCAAACGGAGCGCCGCCGTCGTCGGGTTGACGGCGAATCTCGACGAAGGCTTTCATGTTCGGGTTGAGGTCCAGAAAACTTTTCTGCCAGCGGGTCCGCACGAGGCCGTCTTCGCCGACGTCGATCTGCGACTTGTCCAGGCTGAGCCGCACGAAGTCGTTGCCGGCCGACGCTTTGTTTTCGGCAGCCCACCGCGCGAGCTGACCCCAGAACCGGTGGTGGTATTTGTCGCCGACCCGGTGCCGCCAGCGCCACGTGCTGTCGATGCCGATCCACAAGACCTGACCGAACCCGTAATACTGATGCACGATGACCGCGTTTTCCCGCTCTTCCTGCAGCGAGGCATCGTCGCTGCGATGCGCGGCCGCGAAGACGGACGCCCCCGGACGAGCCTCGCCGAGCAGTCCCCAGGAATGTCCGGGCAGGCCGCTCCAGATCTCGCGGTTGGTGGGCGGGTCCGTGTCGAACTGCAGCATCGATTGCCGTTCGCCTTCCGGCGTCAGTCTCAGATGAAAGCCCCGTTCCTCGGGAGCGAGGTCCACCTGTCCGACCGTGACATCGGCAACTCGAAGATTCCTCATCGGCAGCAACCTCAGGACAGAATCCGATCGATGCCGCACAGGAAACGAATCTTTGCCAGCCATCAGGACGACCGTGCCTCCCTCGTCCCGAACAAACGTCTCGACGGACTGCCAGGCCGCTTCAGAAAATCGTTCGGGAGCCACATCGCCAATGACCATCAGGTCGATATCGGCGAAAGCCGAATCACTGAGGTCGGCCGGATCCGCAGGCAGATCCAGCCGCTTCGGGAAGAAACCCTCCGGCAACACGCCCAGATACGGCTGCTCGAAGAGGACATGCGACAGCTCGATCCGCTCATCACGACTCATCGCGTTATCGATGAAACGAAATTCCCATCGGGCGTCACCTTCCACGACGAGAACACGCGACTTGTCCTCGACGACGCGAATGGCGAGTTTCCGTTCGTTGTTATCTTTGCGGGTTTCCTTCGGCCGGATCTCCGTCTTCAGCGTGAACTCCTTCCGGCCGACCTCGTCAGCCTCCAGTGGAAAATCGACATCGACAATGGCCGGTCCGGTTCCGGCGCGAGGCACGACAGCGGTTGTCGTTTCGACCGTGCCGTCGCTGTGTTCCAGGTTCACCGTAATTTCCTCACCGCGAAACCCGTCGGCGGCGATGCGGGCGCGGAGCAGGGGGGTGTCCTTCTTGAAAACGACCTGCGGATAATCGAGTGAGATGACAGCCAGGTCGCGTGGCCTCTCTTCCGAACCGATCATGACCGGCACGACTGGAGTACCGAGCGTCCCCAGACGCTGCGCCGCTTCGACCGGGTCGCGACCGGAGTTGTGCTGACCGTCCGTGAGGACGACGGCTCCGATCACTTTTGAGCCAGGGCTTGAGCTGGCTTTCAGCGCGGCGTCCGTGATGTCCGTCGAGCTGGGGAACAGCGTCGCGGCGTCCTGCTTGATGAGCTCGCCCAGCGCGGAATCGTCGACCGATTCGCTGCGGGTTGCGAACAGTCGAACTTCGACTTCACCAATTTTCCTGAGCTGGACGAGCAGCGGCGATTGAGTTCCCGTGAGCAGTCGCTGAGCGATCTCTCGTCGCGGCATTTTCCGGACGGCCTCCAGAACTTCCTCGACGTTTTGTTTTCTCAGCTCAGCGAGCTCGGCGCGCCGGCTTTCGGCCGCCGCTTCGGATTCATCGACCCACTTCGGTTCCTCGCCGTTCTCGTAAGACTCGATCCAGCCGTCGAGCCGATCGTTGATGGTGTCGTTGCCGATCATCTCGAGTGCTCGCGCCCAGCGCAGCAGCTCACCTTTTCCCGCGTAGGTATCGCTGGTCTCCATGCTGCGTGAGACGTCGACCGAGACGATGATCCGCCCGCTTTGGTCACGCTGCGTCACCCACGTGGCGACGGGTTGAAGAAACGTAAACAGCAGCACGGCGATGACGAGGATTCTGAGGCAGAGCAGGGTGTTGCCGACTTTTGTCGGGACCAGTTGCCGTTCATAGCGAAGCAGCATCACAATCATCGCGACGGCCGCGACGCAGGTGAGCAGCGTCGCCCAGAACCAGAACGACCCGGCAAGGCCCTGGAACATAAACTGGCGTGAGATTGTGGTTTGAGCAAACAGCATGAGCAGTTCGTTGAAAAGTCGCGGCACGGCGTAAGCCTGGGTTGTTAAAAGTTTGAGGTGGCAGTGGCGATCTGACCGTTCTTGCAGGGACTGTTTCTGTTCCGCTTGCCGGGGTTCCGAGATTGATTT
>JAQBVJ010000135.1 GCA_027623235.1 Planctomycetota bacterium | reverse complement strand
GGCCGCTCGCCCGAGCACGCCACCCCCGAGGACGTACGATCGTTTCAACTGCACCTGATCAACGCACGAAAAGTCGGCTGGAGCACCTTCAACCAGGCCGTCTGCGGGCTACGTTTTCTGTATCGAACCACGTATCCCCGCGACTGGGCGGTCAGCATGGTGCCCTTTGGTAGAAAGCCGTGGAATCCGATGCAGGTTTCCCGTGTCTTGAACCGTTAAATGTCGAATTAAGGTTGCTGTCGAAAACAACCATGCCGAGAATTCAACAGGCCGGCACGGCTTCGGAGTCGAAACGCTATGGCTGCATTTAACCTCGGCTCGCCTACGTGCATCAAGTCACCCTGTGATCTTGAAGACATGAGAGCGTGGGTTGATCATGAACTTGATTCGATAACCAGCCCTGCAACTCGGTCCGTTGTCGAAACCGTCTGCGACAGCATGGCTGACTTCGTTCAGTTTCCTGCCCGAGCGATTCTTCTGTGGAACGGATGTGATCGTATCCCACCCAAAGGGAGTCGTCAGAAGTACCACAAGTATCCTGACGAGATTCGGCAGCGAGCAAAGGAATCTAAGGTCACGCTTGACTCAAGACCGAACGGTCCTGCGATTGCTGCTTTTCTTCTTGCGGGAGGTCGGCGGCCGAATCGAATCGGCAGCTCCAACGCATGGTCAGTCCATCATCTTTACTCTGGCAAGTATCCGTACTTGAATCGAGACTCGACGACGCACGCTCAAAAGCTCGGACGGCATTTCAGCCAGAGTGCTGGAGTCGTAGCTGCTCAGCCGATTGCAGATGCGATCTGTGACGAGTTCCCGTTCTTTTCTTGGCTACTTCGGGCTGAGGCTTTTCGACTCTTCGGCTACGACCCGGACGGAGTCTTCTCCGGCGAACAGGACGACTTCGGATTTGTGCCTGACAGAAGTTGCGAAGTGATCTTCGTCGAGAAGCGAAGAGTAATTTGAGACCGGAATCCACCGTGACGTCGGCTCTTTACGATTTCGCAAGATTACGGTTCAGACCCATTTCGCGACTCTGAAGTTTGCGTTGCCAACGTCCTTCCATCGACAGGATGTCCTTGTGATCCGCTGCCGTGCCAGCAACTTCAAGGATGGCCACCTGGTAGTCACTGGGGTCACGTGATTTGAGACCAAGGTTGCCGCCGTGAAGGTAAGACACTCAGACGTTTTGAAGGTGTCGGGGACTAAGTCAGGATGCCGAAAGTCTGCCCGAACATCCACTGCGAACTCGGTCATATTCGGACTCAGTCATCGTTACCCCGACTACCCTGACGAGTGAAATTGACTTCCACGGATCACGAGTGGAGTTACCCGGACTACCCCGAAACGGATAATTCGAGTTGCCATCAATGCAAGGTTCGCTACGATTGCAATCGGTCTAATCGCAGTTGTGGACTGTGGTTAGGAGAAAAGCAGTTCGGTTGCAGCCTGTCGAATAGCGTTCTCACACGGTGGAAGTCACTGGTTCGAATCCAGTATCGCCCAACTTGAACGGTCGGAGCAGCGGCGGGTGGGACATGCACAGCAACGTCGAGCGCAGTATGAAAAGCCGCGGCTCGGAAATCGACCAGGGCGTGTCCGCTCTGATCGAGGACCTTCACCAACGAGGCATGCAGGACGACGTGCTGGTCGTCGTGACCGGTGACTTTGGTCGCACGCCGCGCATCAACAAGCGCGCCGGCCGCGATCACTGGGGCAACCTCTGCACACTCGCGCTGTCGGGCGGAGGCCTCAACATGGGGCAGGTCATCGGCGAGTCCTCCGCCAAGGCTGAGGTTCCTCACACGTCCCCGATTCGGCCTCACGATTTGATGGCTACGATCTTCGAGCTGTTCGGAATTCCGCTCCGGCAGCAGATTGTCAACTTCCAGGGCCGGCCGGTATACCTGCTGGAGAATGGCCAGCCGATCAAAGAGCTGGCCTGAAAGCTCGTTGGTCTGAAAGCTCGGACTGTCGGTCCGCTAATGGAATCCCTTTCGGCGCTGCATGTCGTATCGCTGCAGCGAGTCCTCGATGATGGGATACGCCGTGGCGACCGGAGCGAACTCGTCGACTTCAACGGACTTTTCTTCCAGTTGTTTGTAGTCCTGGAAGAATCGTCGCAGCATGGCCAGCCGGTGGGGAGGAAGTTCAGAGGAGTCGTGAAAGCTGTTGTACTCCGGGTCGTGAGTCGCCACGGCGAGCACTTTGTGATCGGGCTTGCCGCAGTCGATCATCGTCATCAGACCGATCGCCCGCGAAGCAACGATGGTTCGCGGAGCCACTGGCTCCTGACACAGGACGAGCACATCTAACGGGTCGTCATCTTCGGCAAGGGTCTGGGGAATAAACCCGTAATTCGCGGGGTAATAGACTGCCGAGTACAGAATCCGGTCGAGCTTCAGCAGCCCGGTTTCCTTGTCGAGTTCGTACTTGACGTTCGATCCTTTTGGGATCTCGATGATCGTATTGAACTCCGCCGGCAGGTTGATTCCCGGAGTCACATCATGCCATGGATTCATTGTTCCGCCTGAATGCTCTGAAGAGGGCCGATTTAATCAGTTGAGACACACTACGGCGAGCCCAGCCTGATTGCAAAAAAGCTCGCGGAGCGACAAGTGACATCACGACCGGGAACTGTCAACCCTCGCCACATGGGTTCCTGCACATGCTCTTACTGATTTGCTGTGCAACTTCCTCGCTGGACGACGAGCTGGCTTCGCTGGACGACGAGCTGACAATCGATGCCGCTCGGCTCCGCGTCATACGGCTGCCGCATGCAGGCAGCGGTCACTTCGTTAGAAGTTTGTAATTCGCCGACGAAATACACCTCCGTCAGACGTGCCGATTCATTTGAACGGATTTCGTGGCCAGCGGTTGAGCCGATGTTTTACTCGCGGAGTGGTCCGTCCGTTGAACTGGCTTCGATTGGAACTGGCTTCGAATCGTCCGAGGAGGCGACCTGCTCGAATCACCAAATGCGTCGCCGGCAGTTCGCCCTGGTCCCAATTGGTTTTTATCTGGCGAAAAAAAGAACCCAACCCGGGCGCAGAGACAGCCAGCAATTGCCATTGCGTGCAGGTCAGGCATTTGTGGCAAACGATATCCCAGGTTGGGCTCCGACATAGTTATCGCAAACCGGGGCAAAAAGCGGACACCCATTTGGCCAGGAAACGGAAACCCGCAGGACTTTGCGGGTGTCCGTACGCAACTCATCCCGGAGGCTGAGGGTTTCTGCCCACGTCAGGCCGAGATGCGTAACTTTTACAATGGGGGTAAAACACTCGACGAACCTGACGGCGTAAGATGGGCAGCCGGGGCGAACAGGCGAGACCTCTTGCGTCATCACCGAGTCATCGGATCAACTGAAACTCGGGGAGCATCACGAGAACCCACAGGAGGCTGGCTGCCTCCGCAGTGTTGGGGTCGGTTCCGAGAAGGGCCGAGGCAATCTGCTGTTCTTCAGTCGTCGGGGACCGGCTAAGACCACGTTGATAAAGGTCGTTCATGAGCGAAGCCGGTTTCCCCTCAAAGCCAGGTTTATCAAGCAACCGTTGGGCACCGCTGGTGAGGATCTGATCCAGCGTTGTTCCATTGGTCAGTTCGAGGACCTGCAGCATCGTCGCGCGGTCGTCGCGTCGAGTGACTACCTGCTCGCGACCGGGCTGGCCGAGCGCCCGCGTCAATGGCGAGGCATCGGCGAGGACCGATCTCACCTGTTGAATCGACTCCCCGGCATGCCCGGCCACGAGGCGGCCGAATGTGCCTGCAATCTGCCACGGACCGTCGGAGGGGCCGGCGACTCGAACAGCCTGCTGCCACTCCTTTGGCCGGCCAGCTGTTGCTTCCCAATTTGCCGGAACGGCCCCACTCGTCAGCCACTCGCTTTTCTGAGAGCTGACGAGCTGCCCGATTCTGCGGTTGCCTTTCCAGGCGTCGATCTGGCAGATCAGACCTGCAGGATTGGGCGAGCCGGTTTTGGCTCCATTCCCGTCGCCCCAGTTGCGAGCGGTGATCCGCACGGAATTCGAACCGACTTTGCAGAGGCCGGTCAGGTCAATCACCTCCGGCTGATTCCAGCTTTTGCCTGAGGCCATGTTTCGGACTTGTTCGTTGACGACGAGGCGGAATTCGTTGTCGCACGCGACGACCGCGGTGACGCGGTCCGGTTTTTCTTTCAGGTTGAGCTCACTGTAAAAGTAAACGGTCGCAGGCTCGGCGAGCCTGGCCGCTTCGGGCTCGTTCCAGATCCACTCGGCGGCAACTTCTGGAGTCGGTCCTTCTTCACTTTTCGAGAGGACCTTCAGAACGTCGAGCAGTTGTCCGCCCTGGGCGCGGCCGTCGCGATTTCGCATCCCGTCACTCGGCGTTTGCCAATCACCGGTGAGTGTTGCAACTGCGTCGACGAATTGCTCCGCTGTCATGCGACGCACCAGTGGCCCGCGAAAAACAAACTCGTCGCTGCCGGCTTCCTGTTCGCGAGCCTCGCCGATTGCCTGCCGTTGCCAGGCGTTCGAAGTGCAGATACGGGCGAGGGTGTGTTTGAGGTCGTATCCGCTGGCAACAAAATCTGCGGCGAGCCAGTCAAGCAGGTCCTCGTTCCAGGCAGGCCGCTCCATTTCATCGATTGGTTCGACGAGACCTCGACCGAACAGATTGGCCCACAGCCGATTGACGATCGTGCGGGGAAAGCGACCGTTCTGCGGGCTGGTGATGATTGTCGCAAGCTCTTTGAGTCGGTCGGCTCGCGCCGCACCTTCGGTGATTTTTCCCAGTGCGGGGAACATGAACGCGGGCTTCGCGATGTCTCCTGTCGGCTTGTCGCAGTGGTGCACCTCGACCGGACCGTCGGCAAAAATTCCGGCCATGCCGTACGCGTCGGCCAGTTTCCAGTCGTTAATAAAGCTGTCGTGGCACGAGGCACACTTCAGATTCGTCCCGAGAAACACCTGAGCCACTGTCTGAGCGGCCTGCATCTCGCGCCGCTGACTGGCGTTGACAACGCCTCGCCACTGGATGCCGTGCAGAAATCCCTCGGCCCCTGGGACGGGATCAACCAGTTCCCGCACGAACTGGTCGTACGGTTTGTTGCGAAACAGCGACTCGTAAATCCAGCCGGTAATCTGCTTCCGGCCGCCGTCGATGAAACCCGTTCCTCGATACGCGTTCCGCAGTGCGTCATTCCAGAATGTCAGCCAGTGGTCGGCGTACGCCCGGTCGGCGGCAAGGAGTTCTTTTATGTAGAGCTCTCGTTTGTTCGCATTCGAGTCGGCCAGAAATTTCTCCAGCCGCTCGGGCGAGGGAAGCAGTCCGGTCAGATCGAGGGCGACTCGGCGGACGAAGGTTCGGTCTTCGACAACCGGACCGGGGGTGACCGAATGGTCTTTCGAGTACGAGTCCACAAACCGGTCGATTGGATTCACGGCGATGCCAGCGGGGATCTGCACTTCACGCAGGGCGAGCGGCCGCTCAGCAGCTGCCTGGCCTGCGAATGCCAGGATCGCGGCGATCGATGCAACAAATCGGGCGAGCGTTTTCATGGGTATCTCAAAGCCAGGAAGGCTCAATGAAGAGCGAAACGATGATGTCGGATGCGTGTCACAGCAGCTTACAATCCGCAGCTTACAATCCGCTGGCGTTGAGGCCAAATGCGCAGCCTTGCGTTGGTCCAGGCCCCTCCTATAATCCCTGTCGAGTTAGAAACTCAGCTTCCGCAAGGGTTTCCTGCACGTAAACTCCCCGCGTACCTCTCGTTGAGAACACAATGTATCGCTGGTTCACAGATGTTTTCCGGGCTTGCTGGACTGTCCTTCATGGCATGTCGGTGACAATCCTCACGATGGCCAGAACCTATCGCCGCCGCACGTTTACTGAGTCCTTCGAGTATCCGGAGGTTCCGGTACCGGTGAAGGCTCGTTATCGAGGTTTTCATCGCTTCGACCTGACGACCTGCATCGGCTGTGAAAAATGCGCGGTGGCCTGTCCGGTCGACTGCATCTATATCGAGAAAGTCAAAAGCCCCGTTGGCAAGGGTTTCCGGATCGACGGTTTTGCGGTCGACTACACGAAGTGCATGTTCTGTGCTCTTTGTATTGATCCCTGTCCCGTTGACTGCATTTTCATGGGGTCCAACTTCGACCTCAGTTGCTTCAGCCGCGATGGCTGCATCGTCGATTACGCCAAGCTGCCGCTGCAGACCGCCTGGGGTCGGGCGACTTTGAATCCGACATCCGTTGCCGAGTCCAAAGTTCTCTACGAACCGGTCTGGATCAAAGGCGAGCCAAGTCCCTTTGTTGATGCCGAGGGTTAACCATGACTGGCAAAGACTCCCGGAGAACGTTCACCCTTGAGGAAGCCAATCAGCGGCTTCCTCTTGTGCGTGCCATCGTGCAGGACATCGTGGATCTTTTCCGCGACGTCTCAGAACGACGCGACCGGCTCGCCACCATACGAGCCAGACACGGCGCGGATTCGGCATCAAGCTCGCTTTACTCGGAAGAGAATGAGCAGATTGAGCAGGACCTCAAGCACGATGAAGAGCGGTTGCGAGGATTCATCGAAGAACTGCACCAGTTGGGAATTGAATTCAAAGACCCCGTCAAAGGGCTCGTCGATTTTCCATCGATGGCGGACGGGCGGGTAGTTTATCTCTGCTGGATGCTGGGTGAGCCGGAAGTCCGGTTCTGGCATGAGCTGGAAGAAGGCTTTGGCGGTCGCCAGCCAATCCTGGTGGAGTCGATTGCCACAAGTGATTCGGCTGACACGGAATCCTGAGACTGCCTTTTCAATCTGAACGGCGACTACTGAAAACTGAAGCACTGATTGACGGGCGGTGGGATGCCGTTCGATCCAGAGGAAACCCATGTCGGATCTCGTACTTCACATTGCACTGTTCGTCGTGGCCGGCACGTTGATCGTGATGGCTCCGCTGTTGATTGGCCGGCTCGTCCGACCGTCGCTGCCGACTCCCGAAAAAGATGCCGTCTACGAGTGTGGCGAACCGACGATCGGTTCAAGCTTCATTCAGTTTGACCTGCGGTTTTACACCGTCGCCCTGCTGTTCATCGTCTTCGATGTGGAAGTCGCGTTCTTCTTCCCCTGGGCGACGCTCTACGGCGGATCGATGCAGCTGGCTGATACTCAACTGAGTGCAGAAGCGCGAGCCGAAGTCAGCAGCAAGCTGTTGAATGCGGCCCCCGGCTACCCTGAAGGCATCTCCGCTGAGTCCGCACTTCAGCTTGGACAGCTGGCTTTCTTCGACATCCTCGTCTTCTTCGGCGTTCTGCTGGTGGGATTCGCCTACGTCTGGAAACGGGGCGACCTGGAATGGATTCGTGCCGCATCGAACTCGTCTGCAGCGAGAGCCAATCCGCCACCGGCCAGTCCACGCGCGAACCAGTCGGTCGCTACAAAACCGGACCCCGAATTAGTTTCATAAGACGCTCGTCGTCGCAGCATTTGTGAACTCACTTCCTCAGCTCCAGCCAGGACAGCACCAAGAATGACCGCTGAAGAAATTCGCGATCTGCTCGTCGAGACGTTTGGCGAAGAAAAGATCAACGGCGCCAATCTGGACGCGATCGACCCCTGGGTTGAAGTCGCTCCTGCCGCCATCGCTGAAGTCGCCACGTTCCTCAAACACGACGAGCGAACGAAGTTCGACCACCTCAACTGCCTGTCCGGGGTCGACTACCTTCAGCCGGATCCCAAAAAGGCAAAAACCTTCAACCACGAACCTCACATTCAGGTCGTTTACCACCTCAGCAGCTACGACCTCAAACATAAGATCACCGTGAAGGTGAAACTCCCACGCTGGAAGGACGGAAACGAAGGCGACCTGCCCGAAGTTCCAACTGTTTCCGGCGTCTGGAGAATCGCCGACTGGCACGAACGCGAGACGTTCGACCTGGTTGGTATCAACTTCGTTGGACACCCGAACCTTGTTCGAATTCTGTGTGCCGAGGACTGGGTGGGCCATCCACTCCGCAAGGACTATGAATTTCCGCTCGAGTACCACGGAATGCGGTGCAAGTAGGTCAGGCTCTGCCTGACGAAGTCTCGGCTTCATTGAAAGATTGTTTTACCACGACAGATCGTTTTACCACGACAGAATCACGCTGAGGACTCAGCGGACAACTTCGTCAGGCACAGCCTGACCTACGGGATGAATCATGAGCGTCACAGTTGAAGATCCCCGGATTGTTGAATTCGACGTTCGGACAGACGAAATGCTCGTCAACATGGGGCCACAGCACCCCAGTACGCACGGCGTGCTGCGACTGCTGCTGCGGACCGATGGCGAGATCGTCAATGAAGTCACTCCGCATCTCGGCTACCTGCACCGCTGTGCCGAGAAAATTGGCGAGAACCTCAGCCCCGTCCAGTGGATCCCCTACACGGACAGGATGGACTACCTCGCCGGGATGAACATGAACCTCGGCATGTCGCTCGCCGTGGAAAAGCTCATCGGAATGGAAGTCCCCGAGAAGGCGATGACACTGCGAGTTCTCATCGGCGAGCTCGGTCGAATTGCCAGCCATCTGGTCGGCATGGGAGCGTATGGCCTGGACCTGGGAACGTTCAGCCCGTTCCTGTACGCGTTCCGCGAGCGGGAAATTATCCTCGACCTGTTCGAAGAAGCCTGCGGCGCGCGGCTCACCTACAGCTACCTGACGATTGGGGGAGCGACACATGACCTGCCCGGAGTCATCCCGATTCCGCCGGGACTTGCTCAGCTGACTGGTCGAGACCCGAATTCGGCAGTTCAGTGGACCGAAGCGCTGACTATGTTCCTTGACTGGCTGGAACCCCGGATCAAGGAGTACCACGCGCTCCTGACCCGCAATCACATTTTCATCAAACGCACAGCCGGGCTTGGCGTGATGGATCGCGAAATGGCGATCGATTATGGCTGCACCGGACCGGTCCTGCGCGGCAGCGGAGTCGACTTTGACCTGCGTCGCGACGGAGACCCGATCTACACGCGAATGTACGAGGGTTACGTCTGGAAAGTGATCAACGCTCCGTTCGCCGACGCCCCGCGCGAAGTGGTCCTCGGCGACAACTGGTGTCGTTTCTATGTCCGGATGCTGGAAGTCAAAGAGGCAATCAGCCTGGTCCGGCAGGCAATCGAAAAGTACCCGTCGGCAAAAGGAAAATTTCGAGATTCACACAAGATGTCGGCCAAACTTCCCGCTGACGAAGTCTACCTGGAAACCGAATGCCCCCGAGGAGCGATGGGCTTTTACTTCGTAGGAGACGGCAACACCGAACCATTCCGGGCTCGCGCAAAAAGCTCGTGCTTCTGCAACCTCGCCCCGACAGCACCACTGTGTGAGGGATACCTGCTGGCAGACATCCCGGCTGTCGTTGGCTCGCTCGATATCGTCATGGGCGAAATCGACAGATGAGGTAACCATCGGTTTCAAGTTCCAACACCTCGGCTGATCCAGCCGGGGTGTTTTCATAGGCACTCCGGGAATACCAGGATGGACCTTCAGCTTCAGGACAAAGTTGTCATCGTCACCGGCGGTTCCAAAGGGATCGGCGAAGGCATCGTGAGGTCCTTTCTTGCCGAAGGTGCAAAGGTTGCCAACGTCAACCGGAGCACGGAAGAAGGGCTCGCACTTCAGGAAGAATACGCCGCCATCGGTCAGGACTGCTTCTTCATTCAGGGTGACCTGACGAGTGTTGAAGCGTGTCAGGCGGCCGTCGACGCGACGGTTCAGAAATTCGGCCGGATCGACGTGGTCGTTAACAATGCCGGAGTCAACGACAGCGTCGGGCTCGACGAGGGACCAGCCGCGTTTTTGAAGTCACTTGAACGAAACCTCATCCACTTTTACGCGATGGTGCACTACTCACTGGCCGAGCTGAAGAAGTCTCGCGGCGCGATCATCAACATTGGATCGAAGGTGAGTGTCACCGGACAGGGTGGCACATCCGGATACGCGGCGGCCAAAGGCGGAATTAACGGCCTGACGAGGGAATGGGCTCTCGACCTGGCGGACGACGGAATTCGAGTCAACGCGGTTCTGCCAGCCGAGACGTGGACGCCTCTTTACGAAAACATCCTGAACACGATGCCGGACCCGGCCGCAGCGAAGAAAGAAATCGAGCAGTTGATTCCGCTCGGCCGGCGTTTCACGACCTGCCAGGAAATGGCCGACATGGTCGTTTTTCTCGCGTCTCCTCGGTCCAGCCACACGACCGGGCAGATCCTCTTTGTCGACGGTGGTTACACGCATTTTGACCGGAAATTCACGAGCTGACTGCATCTCACTCCGTCGGCAGGTTTCAATTTGATTCCAGTTTTCTGAAAAAGAGCTCGAATTTTCCGGCGAGGATGCGATCCTCTCAACGGTTTTATCAGAAGCGTTTCCGTTTCTGCTGACGAGGGAGGTGTCATGAGTGTTCAGACTGGAGTTTCACGAAGCCGGACGCAGCGCAGCCTGGTGGCCGTGTACCTCGTGATTGCCGTCGCCGGGCTGGTTGTCTCGCGTGGAACCGGAACGCCGGAGACCTCGCCGGAAACAGCAAACACAGAAGCAGTCCCAGCGCCGGTTGTTCGACCGGAAGTCTTCGCCAGCCCTCCGAAAATTCAATCCCGCCAGGAGGCGTTTGCGTCTCCACCTGCAGTGGCTGCCGGAGCCGCATTTCAAACTGCCGCTGTCGTCGCAGCTTCTGGCCCAGTGGAATCAAATGACGCTGCTGTTGCCAATCTGGATTTGCCCGTCAAGACGCTCGCCGCAAAGACAGCGAATCCGGTCGACCCTGCGGAACCCGAACTGACCCTGCCATCGTGGTCGTCTAAGGAACTGCTGGCCGACCTGGAAACAAACTCTGTCGAGCTCAGCCTGCACTCAGGCTCGCCGACTCTTACCGAGGCCCGGGCTCAGGTCACTTCGATCGCTGAAGAGTTTGCTCGATTCGGCGCAAGGTTTGATCGGAGGGCCGAGTTCCAGAAACGGCTGCGGCGTGATCCCGGTGACGTGTTGCCAGGCGAGAAAGAGCTGGTCGAACAAAGTGAACCGAGCCCTCCCGAGCATCTGATCGAAAGCTGGGTTGCAGCGCGGCCTGATCTGCAGGGGCTTCCGCTGCGACTGGACGATTCCTGCAAACTCGCACCTCAGGACGCGACAACGCTGATGCGGGTTTCGCGAATGTCGCTTGGCATGCGAGTCCGCCTCAGCGCAAACACTCTGACGGCTGACGTGCGTGCTCAGCAGGCCGACATGGCCGCCACATCGCTGGTCGAGGACACGTCGGCCCTGGTCCAGGTTCTTCAATGTGAAGACGAGGCACTTCGAGTTCGAATGATCAAACTTCTCAGCATGAAGAACGACGCCGAGTCACTGGCAGCGCTGGCGGACCGAGCGCTGTTCGACATCTCGCCGGACGTGCGGGCCCTGGCAGTTCACATGCTCAAGCTGAGCCCGATTCAGGCCGTCCAGGAAAAGCTCATTGCCGGTTTTGATTACGCCTGGCAACCAGTGGCCGTTAACGCGGCGAATGCGCTCGTGGAGCTCGATGAGGACGGACTCAGTCTGGAAGAGCTGCGAAAGAAGTTGAACGTCCCGGACCCGCACGCTCCTTACAAGGGAGACGACGGGCAATGGAAAATCCGCGAACTGGTCCGCGTGAACCACCTCCGAAACTGCCTCCTCTGCCATGCTCCGGTGGTCGAGAAGAAAACAACGTTTCAAGCGATCGTGCCGGAACCGGGCAAAGCCTTGCCCAGGATGTATTACGGAGAAGGTTCTCCCTCCGTTCGCCCGGACGTGACTTACGTCGTCCAGGATTTTTCGGTGATGCACGATCTGAAAGATCAGCAGCCCTGGCCGGACCGGCAGCGATTCGACTATTTCGTCCGGGAGCGAACAGTCAGTGAGGGCGAGGCCAGCCGACTTCGCGAGGAATCGGTGCGGGATGAGCCGATTCGACATCGCGCAATCCGCTACGCGATTCAGAAACTGTCGGCAAAACGCGACGACGAGGCTCTCGGGGAATCGAGCCTCGCCGTTCGATAAACCAGCGGGTTACTGCGCTCCGAGCCCGATTGCGAATCCGCCGTACGCGGACAGGCCGGGCGTCTGGAATCCCGCGGCTTCCTGGTAGTCCACATCGGCGATGTTGTCGACTCGGGCAAACAGCCGCACGTTTTCGGCGAGCTTGTACCATCCGGTTGCGTCGAGGACGACGTACTTGTCCAGACGGATTCCTCCGAAGTCCTCACGAACTCCCGCGTAGCGAAGGGCGAGTGAAACAGCGGCCTGGTCGTCGCAGAATTCCTGAGTCACGCTGACGAAGGCGGAGTTTCTTGGCCGAAGAAGCAGCTGAGTTTTCGTCAGTTCGTTTTCCGCTTCGTTGTGTGTGTAGGCCGCCGTGACAAACGTGTCCGGACCAAGCTCCAGGCGTCCGGTCAATTCGACGCCGTGTGAGCTCGCCTGAGCGACATTGACCAGCGTACCGAATGAAGGCGGGACTCCGGTAAACACGAACTGAATCAGGTCGTCTGTATCGTTGCGGAAATACGTTGCGTCGAGCACGAGTTGTCGGTCCCCGAAACTTTTCTCAAGACCGATTTCCCAGCCGAAGCTCTCTTCAGGTCGAAGGAACGGGTTGAGCCCGAAGCCGGCAGTGTTCTGGCCGAGCGACGGCGCTCGAAAGCCGGTCCCGACGGCTCCGTGAAGAGCCGCCGAATCGTCGAGCAGGTATCGCGACGTCACGCGGTACGTGTCGGCGTATCCCGATCTGCTGTACTGATCGTGCCTGTAACCGGCCGTCGCGAACCAGTTCTCGCCGATCTGAAACTGGTTTTCGACGAGGATGGCATTGTTGAATCGCACAGAGTCCTCAGCAAAAAACAGCATGCCGGTCGTCACGTCCTGGCGGAACTGTTCACGGAGCTGTTCGACTCCCGCAATAAGTGTGTAAGACAAGTCGTCCTCATCGATCATCAACAGGCTGACCTGATAATCGAACTTGTGCGAATCGCCATCAAACCAGCGTTGAAACGTGCTGCGGGCATCGTCTTTTTTGTAACTCGTGAAGCTGTACCCGGTGCGGTGCTGAATCCGGCCCTCGCACTGCGAGTACATCAGTTGAGTCCGCAGGAAGAACGTCTCGGTGTCGAGATTGCCGAGTCCGTCGGTCATGAATCCGTCGAGGTCGGCGTCCGCGTCGGTGTAACGAAACACGACGTCAACGCTGTAGTCGTCATCGAGGAACGCCCCGAAACGGCCGCCGATCGTGCCGTTTTCGTAACCGTCGCGTTCCGTGCCCGCGCTGGCCACGGAGAAACCATCCGACTTGATCCACGATCCGGACAGAGAATACCAGTACCGGTCGTCTCCGCCGCTGATGCTGGCGGACTGGTTGTAGGTTCCGTAGCTGCCGCCTGAAGAACTCAGGTTGAGCCGACCTGCGCCCGTGCCGCGTTTCGTCGTGATGCTGATGACACCGCCGATCGCGTCCGAACCGTAAAGCGTACTCTGCGGACCTCGCAGCACTTCAATCCGCTCGACATTGTCGAGGAGAAAATGCGCCGGATTGAACGCGCCGTTCGGGCTCGATGGATCGTTGATCGGGATTCCGTCGAGCATCACTTTGGTCTGCTCGGAATTCGCACCTCGGATAAACAGCGATGACTGCTGACCCAGGCCGCCACGCTGAGCGACGGTCACGCCCGGAACGATGCGCAGGATCTCATCGAGATTCCTGGCGCCTCGACGTTCGATTTCTTCCCGTGTGATGACGGTGACCGAACTACCGTTCTGCTTCGCCGTGATCGGAGTCCGACTGGCAGAGAGAACGGTGTTATCGCTGACAGGCTGATTGGGAAACGGACTCGCAATGACCGTCGTTTCCGGCAGGACCGGGATCTCTTCCGGCGGCGGCAGCGGCTCGGCTTCGTCCTGGAAAGAGACGATCCTCACCACCCCCTTCGCGGCCGGAGCCGGCTCTGAGAATCCGTCAGGCGGCTGCGCCGACGATGGTGGCGTCCAGAAAACAAAGCCTGTCGCGAGCAGCGCAGCGTGTCGCAGAAATCGATTCACAATCATTCCCGGATCCCTTCCACGAGGTACGGTGCGGGCGCGATCGATGTCGCTCCCGCATGAGTTTGGGGTCCGAATCTGACCAGGTATCCTGGCTTGGGGTCGTTCTACTGGCCGCGCCTTCCCAGTGAGGTTGTCTCGAAAACGGCTGGTCAAAGTCGGTTTCGAAATCTCAACAGTGGCATCGTGCGGCGTTCGTCACCCTCACAGTCGCGGGACGGCGGAAGACTTGCCCGGCGAATCCGGACGCACTCCTCTTCCCTGTAATCAGAACGGGTTGTACTGCCACTGACGATCGACGCAGGCGCACCTGCCACTCCGGTTGTTCTGGTTGCAAGAGTGGTCTGGTGGCGAAGCCGTACGCATGACCGGTCGCATCCGGCACAACCGGCCCCACAGGACCGGCACAGTCGGCAGAGCGTTTGCGGTCCGAACAAAAGCTGCGGTCCGGATAACTGGCAATGTTTACCACCGAGTGCCGCGTGGACTCGCAACTGCCTGGGCTGCGCGAATTCTGAGCCTCTCAGAATGTTGCTCAAATCAGCAGCGGCATCAGGCTGGGATCGTCGCAGAACTCGGAAGGCAGGCCGAAGTTGTTCCCGACGAAGTCCTCCATCCAGCCGCGAGTCTGTTCGGAAAGCTGTTCCGAAATCGCCTCGATGGCCTTCCCGGACAGCATGAACGGTGCGAAATCCAGACGTAGCCGGTCGCCTTCGAACCAGCCACACACCTGACGTTCCTGGCAATCGTCCGCGGCCAATCCGGTAAAAAGGCACTCACTGAGCCAGGGACTCACGTCGTCCTGCTCCGCCAGCGGGCGAAGTCGATCGACTCTGGATTGCAGTTCCACATTCTCAAGGAAGTACTTTCTGACGTTCTCAAGCGACTCGGCAGAAAGTTCCGCAGAAGCATCCTCGACGCACGACGAACACATCGCGTACTCGACAATCGGCTCGCGGCCTTTGAAGACTCGCTCGATGAGGTATCTGTCCGCATGGAGAAGGTCGATTCCGCATTGCAGGCAGTTTCGAAACGGCCCGTCGTGCTCAAGGCAGTGAAAGATCTTCGGAATTGGAACGAGGCGAGGAAAAAGCGGCCAGTGTTTGTCGATGCCAGTCACAGCAAATTTCCAGCAGAACAGTACGTGAGGGAATTCAGCGGCGTTAAGTTCGACGGGGCAAACCGCTGCGTCAAGACAAACGCCGCCGAAGTGAGTTCAAACAACTCTCTCCGGCGGCGTCAGGATTCTGCCGTCATTTTGAAAACTACTCGGCAAGCAGCTTCTCGATTTCGTGATGCAGAGCGGCGGCGTTGGCTGAGCCGCTGCCGACTTTGATCATCCGAATTTTCCCGTCGCGGCCGATCAGGACGGCCTGGGGGATTCCGGACACCGCGTAGCCGGTCTGAAACTTACTTCCCGCCGGAGTCACCATGAATCGGTGCTTCAGCTTGTGATGCTCAGCAAACTGAACCATCGCGGCCTCTTCCGCTTCGGGAGCCAGCTTGGCATCTTTCTTGATTCGCTTCGCGTCGGCATCCCAGTCGTACTGGTAGTACCGGGTGGCGCCGATGATGACCAGGCCTTTGTCTGCGTACTTCTCGTTCCATTCAATGAGGTGCGGGAAAGTCGCGATACAGGGGCCACACCAGACAGCCCAGAAGTCGAGCAGAACGACTTTTCCTTTGAGATCTTCATCGCTCAAAGCCTCGCCGTTCGCCCAGGCGACTGCGTCGAGAGCAACGGCATCCGTCCCGATGAGTGCTTTGTGCTTCTTCGCCACTTCAATGCGCCGGGTGTTTGACGACAGCGATCGCTTTCCGGTGTCAACGATGGACTTGACGCTGGCGTTTGTTGGTTCGAGGCCATCCAGAAATTTCGTGGCAGATGTCAGCAGTGTCTCTGCCCGATCCACGTCCTCGGAAATCAGTGTCGAGATTCCGAAGGAGTGTGCGTTGACGTAAGCACTGATGGCCACACCGCTGTCTCGCCCTTTTTCGGCCTGAGCTGTCACAAATTCCAGATGGCCATCGCGGAGTGATTTGAAATTGTCCGGCGAGGCGGAGTAAGCAATCCTCAACTGCGAGTAGCGGGCATTGGCGTACCAGTTGAGGACAGCGGAGTCATCCGGCTTTGCATCGAATGCGGCTTTTGCCTTGTCGGCTTCCGCAGTGACGAGGTCAAACGCGTCGTCCGGCTTCTCCGCAGCGACCATCGTTGCCTTCGTGTAGACGAGCGATGAGTACCCCAGCGACAAGACCGGATTTGATCCGTCGTTGGCTTTGCCAAGAGCGGCCAGCACCTCGTCGACCTTCGCCGCGGCTTCCTTTGTTTTGCCGGTCCGTTGCATGACAAAAACCATGCTCGACGTGTAGTTGGGCAGAGAGGCGGCGGCACCGGGATTCTGTGGAAGCTGACCGATGGTGCGGTCGACGACCGCGGTGATGTGTCGCGCGGAGTCGTTGTAGTTTCTTTCCCGCGCATAGGCAGAGTAGGCCTGGTACTGCAGACCGTTCAAACGAAGAGAATTCGGGAAGCGTTCCTCAAGATCAGCGAGTCCTTTTTCCGCTTCGTCGAATTTCGTTGCTGTGATAGCAGCTCGGACGCTGTTGTAAAGTTCCAGTTCTGTGGGTGCTTCTTTCGTTGCTTCGTTTTTCTTTTCGGCAGCGTCCTGCGCGACGTTTTTCTTTTCGGCAGCGTCCTGCGCGACGGTGAAGTTCGTTGCACTGGCGAAAAATGCTCCCACGAGGAGTAGAGACAGAAACTGGCGCATGAATTGTTCTCCTGGTCGTGCCTTCCTGGCGAAAAAGCCCGCGTCTTTTTGAGCGGAACAACTGACGAATCACAGCAAACGGCCGTGGCCACGGTTGGATAGTGTGCGGGCGAATCCGGTTCAAATGCCAGGCTCTCGGACCGGGAATTAACGAATTTGCGAAAGTCCGCGAATCGGCTGGAAAACTCCGTGGACGGATCGGGGTTTGTGGAGGCCGACATGAACGCCACGCTTCCTTCTGCTGCGGCAGAATGATTTTCACGCAGATGAAACCGCGACGGAGTTTTCGGGTACGCTGAATTACGACAGGTAACGCAGAGCCAGGTATCATGCCGACGTCTCTGTTTCTGGGAGTTGACACAAGGAAATACGATGAAACGAACCGGCTTGATCGCGATGATTCCTGCTCTGCTTTTCGTGTCGCTCCTGTCGGGACAGAGTCTCGCAGAAATCGATCTGGCGTCAGATCAGCGAACGGCAGTTGAAATTCTGCCTGAGAGCTGCCTGGCTGTTGCTCAGATGCCACATCCGGACCGGCTGCTGACGACGCTCACCGAACACGCCGTCTGGAAGAAAATCAAGCAGCAGCCGGAATACCAGGCCGCGGTTTCGAATCCTGGCTATCTCATGTTCCTCGGCATTCGGACGAGCATCGAGACGCAGATCGGCATGAAGTGGCGTGACGCGTACGACACCGTTCTTGGCGGTGGAATCACCGTGGCCTTCGATCCGGCAACCCAGGGTGTCGTCGCACTTGTCCGGGCACAAGACGGGGAGAAGCTGGCCGCAACGTTCAAAACGCTCATTCAGCTTGGGCGACAGGACGCCAAATCGAAAGGCAAGGAGCAACTGCCCCAGGACGAATATCGAGGCATCACCGTTTACGGAAAAGACGATGGTCGATTTGCGATCGTTGGCTCCTGGCTGGTCATGGTGAATAAGGGCGAGCTCGGCAGAAAGATGATCGATACGCTGCTCGACGGCTCGGACTCTTCGCTGAAGAACAACGAGAAGTTCACAGCGGCCCGCGCGTCGATCGACGGTGACCCGACTCTCTGGGCCTGGGTGGATCTGGGCACGATTCGCGATGCCGGCTTCGCCAAAGGGCTTGAGAAAAACCAGACGGAAAATCCTGCGGCCGAGCTTCTGGTGGGAGGCATCCTCACGAACCTTCGCCAGACGCCGTTCGTGACGGGAGCTCTGTACGTCACTGGCGAGTCAACGCGGCTGACACTGGCGGCTCCGCACAAGTCAGAGTGGGTCGAGGAATTTCGCGAGTACTGGTTCGGACCGGACGGCAACGGAGTTGCTGACCCGCCGCTGGAAACCGAATCGACGATTTTCTCGCTGACGACTTATCGCAATGTGTCTGAGATGTGGCTGCGGGCGGGCGACCTGTTTGACGAGCGGATGAATGATGAACTCGCCAAGGCCGATGCCAACCTCACCACGTTTTTTGCCGGCAAGGATTTCGGCGAGGATATTCTTGGCTCGTTCGGTCCGTACCTGCAGCTCGTTGTGAATCGCCAGGACTTTGCCGACGTGTTCCCGAAACCCGCGATTCGGCTGCCGAGCTTTGCCCTCACCGGCTACCTCGAAAACGCAGACGAAACGAAGACGGAACTGCGGCGCACCTTTCAAAGCTTGATCGGATTCCTGAACGTCATCGGTGCGATGAATGGCAACCCCCAGCTTGATCAGGATGTTGAGCTACACGGCGACCACAAAATCTACACGGCGTCGTTCGTTCCTGAACCTGCGGATAAGAAGTCCGAACGAGCGAAAATTCAATTTAACTTTTCGCCGTCGCTCGCGTTTGCCGGAGACCGCTTCATCCTCGCCAGCACCAATTCGCTGGCGAAGGAACTCGCCGACGCGACAACAGGCAAACGCGGTGAGAAGCGATCTGCGTCGAACACGGGAATGCGGCTCGACGCGAAGAATCTGGGAGTCGCTCTGAACGACAATCGCGAACAGCTGATTGCGAACAACATGATCTCGGACGGTCACACTCGGGAAGAAGCGGAGCGGCAGATCGGCATCCTCATGGAAGTCCTCGCCCTGTTCCGTCAGGCATCGTTCGATCTGAAAACAACCGATGGGCAGCTGAGAATCGAACTGGGGATCGAAACAGTCAAGTAGATGTTGGGTGAGAGCAGTGTTTACGCCGAAGGCGTTTCACATCACAGCCTGGGGTCGCGAGCGG
>JAQBVJ010000134.1 GCA_027623235.1 Planctomycetota bacterium | reverse complement strand
CCACACACGAATCAAACTCACCGGATAGAATACACTACACAATTAACCCCAGCTTTTCGCGAAGAACCGTTGATTCATCCCGCAGCATCCGACACCTTTGGCGATGTAAAGCCGGACGCACACGGTTGTTTACAAGACTGCACCCCGCTCATTCACACCTTTTTCATCATGCCTGCCGCCGCGAACCGTGAGTCGACACTGCTGCCAAATCGTCATCTCGTTGTCTGAACTGTTATGGTTTTCTGAACTGTTATGACAGCCACCAGGTTTTTTCCAGGGTCTTCCTCCCAATCGCCGATGGGCCTGGGCCGGACGGCACACACACTGCTGCGTTACGGTCCGGCACTGGGTCGCTCCACGACCCAATCTCTTGGTGACTCGATAAGACCCGCTGGTCAGACTGTCGAGTCGTGCTCCCTCACCAGAGAGATGACCGGGCACGATGGCTCACGACACGCGACCACCCACAAACGATTCCAGCCCGCATGCCCATGCGTCGTTTCTCTATGCGCTGGTCCTTACGTTTGCCTTTGGTGGTCTTGTCCTGTGCGGATTTGAACCTCACTACGCAGGCATCTCTTCGTACGGAGGGAACACCGACGACGTGCGCGCGTCGATGTTCGCATCAGGTGTCTGCGTACCCGGCGGGCCGTCTGACAAACTCTTATACTCGAATCACTTGATCGGCTGCGGATTATCCAGCTTGTATGTCGCCTGGCCAGACGTGCCCTGGTACGGCATCTACCTGACCGGCAGCTGTCTCCTTGCTCATCTGGTAATTATCTACGCAGTCTTTCGTCTCTCGAATGACGTCAGAACGAGACTTGCCGTCATCCTGTTTGTGTTTACCTTTGGGTCTCACATCTGGGTTTGCATCAACTTCACTCGAGTCGCATGTATCGTCGCAATGGCAGGCATTTCATTGACTGCTGGTGCTGTCATCGAGGAAGCGGCCACACAGCGTCGAACTCCTTTTTATACTCGTTTGATTCTTGGGTGGGCTCTGGTTGCTTTCGCAGGGATGATTCGTTGGCAGGCTGTCCAGTTGATGGGGCTCATTCTCGCGCCCGCGATGTTGATCCTTGCGAGACAGTCATGGAGAACGGTGAGCGGACCAAGGCACTTGATCATCGCATCCATCGCGATCCTTTCGATGTTCACCGTTGAATCGTGGAGCCAGATGCAACTGCGGTCGGACCCGGGATGGAGTGCGTTCAAGGAATTCGAACGCCCGATGGCGCACCTGATCAATAACCGTCGTGCCGGACCGCTGCTGTATGAAGCTGACGGACAATCGGACGACACATCAGCCACTTTGCAGTCTGTCGGATGGACCTACAATGACGCCGGGTTGTTCGATCGCTGGCTCTTCATTGATGAGACGGTGTTCTCGACACAGAACGTCGACCGTGTCGACCGTGAGTTGACTTCCTACACCCCCTCCCGGGAAGAGTGGTCTGCCAGTTGCCTGCACGTACTTAAACAACTGATTACGCAACCATTGCTGATTCTTTTTGCAATCCTCGCTGTAGCGATGTCATGCGAAAGTCGCTGGGCTACTTACATCACTTGTGCATTCCTCTGGTTCACGGCGATTGTTGTCCTGACGGCGCTGCATTGTATCGAGAAACTCGAACCCCACGTGACAGTCCCAACGATTGCCGCGGCACTTTTGAGCACACTGATCATCAAGGCAGGAAGCCCGACACAAAATGAGTGTTCCGTCAGTGACGACACCGGCAAGCCGTCTCGCGCCCCCTCTTTCTCATACTGCCTCTCAAGAGGTCTTCTTATCGGTGCGATTGGTCTCTCGGCCTATCAAATAAAGGAGCACTATTCCGAGAGCCGTCTTGGAGTTCGTCATCGCCCCGACTTCATGAAGCTGGTTGACCGCCTCGACAAGGGTCCCGACCATATTTATCTGATCGTATTGCAGTTTCCATTTCATCGTGTTTCGCCATTTGACACGATGGAACACTGGAAGGACTGGCACTTTCTCTACACTGACGGTGATCTGCGCTCACCGCGTTATCATGCTTTTCTGAAAGAACACAATATTACCGACCTGACAACGGCCCTGTATTCGGACCCTCGCATTCGTGTGATCACGATCGAGCAGAATATCGAACGGCTTGCGACATTTGTCAAAGAGCATCGGGGAATTGAGATTGGGTATACCAAACAGGAAATCGCCCCGATCACTGTTTTTCAGCTGCACGAGAAGCCTTGAAGAAGGGACTTCTGTCACACGCTCAGTCCTGAGTGGCGCAATTCTTCCCGGCAGCTCGTCACCCAGCTAGACAGCGCGACTCGTTAATGGCTATCTCGGGACAGATGAAATACATCCTTCCAACAGTCGGGAATCGCGGCGTCGACAAACACGGGCTCCTTTTTTGTCGGGTGCTGAAACAAAAGGGATCGCGAGTGCAGGGCAATGATCGTCCTATCTTCGCAGCGAGGCCCGCCGTATTTCAGGTCGCCGAGGATCGGCCAGCCGCGGCTCGAAAGCTGGACACGAATCTGGTGAGATCGTCCTGTGTGCAGCTGCACTTCCAGCAGTGACCGTTTGCCTTGAACCTCAAGGATTCGATAAGTCAGCTTCGCATCTCTCGCTCCAGGGGTGCCGGATGGCACGACCTGAACTGTGTTCTGGGTCGAATTTTTCAGGAGCCAGTCAGTAATCGTCTGCTGCGAATGGCTGGGTACTCCATTGACCCAGCAGTGATAGAGTTTCTCAACCGTCCCGTTGCGAAACTGCTCCGACAGCCGCGCGGCCGCTTTGCTTGTTCGGGCCAGCAGAGCGACGCCGGAGACGGGGCGATCCAGGCGGTGAACGGTTCCCAGAAACACGTCTCCCGGCTTGTCGTACTTCACTTTGATGTACTGTTTGGCCAGGTCGAGCAGCGTCTCGTCACCGGTTTTGTCACCGGCGATGAGCAGTCTCCCGGGTTTCACAACTGCCAGGCAGTGGTTGTCTTCGTAAAGAACGTTGAGATCGGGCACGGTCATTTCGTAACTGGCAGACAATACAGCAGGAACAGGGTCAGGCGGATCGAACTTAGGACTGCTATTACCTCGCCGTCCAGCCAGCGTCGACGGTCACCAGACTACCGGTCATGTAGCTTGCAGCGTCGCTCGCGAGGAAGATTGCCGCTCCCTGGATTTCCTCAAGGCGTCCCCAGCGGTTCAGGGCGACGGCCCCCACGATGAACTTTTTCGCCTCTTCAGTGTCGGCGATTGGTTCGTTCATCGGGGTCAGAAACGGACCAGGGCAGATCGCGTTGACGTTGATTCCGAACGGTGCCAGTTCCAGGCCGAGGGCTCGCGTCATTTGAACGGTCGCCCCTTTGCTGGTGGCATAAGGAGTTCGGTTTGCGAGACCGACGAGTCCCAGCGTGCTCGCCAGAATGACGATCCGACCTTTTCCGGCCTTTTTCATGTGAGGCACAACCGCCTTTGAGCACAGCCAGACGCCGTTCACGTTGACGTCCTGGACTTTCAGGAAGTCTTCGTACGACAGTTCGTCGATCGGCCCCCGGATGTTGATGCCGGCATTGTTGATGAGGATGTCGATACCGCCAAACTCGCTGACTGCCTTCGCCACCATCGCGTCGACTTCGTCCGGCTTTGTCACGTCGGCCTGCATTCCGATCGCTTTGCAGTCGTAGTCCGCGGCAATCTGCTTCGCCACAGCATCGACTTCTTCCTGATTCCGGCTGACGAGCAGCAGATTCGCTCCCGCCGAAGCGAGGCCTTCGGCCATGGCTGCCCCGAGCCCTTTGGAGCCGCCTGTCACGATGGCCGAACGTCCTGTCAGATCAAACTGTTTAATGCCGGGAAGCATGTTGAGACTCCGGTGACTTGTTTGTGTTTTCGACCTGGCAGCAACGGCACTTGCTCGCCGAGAGCCGGGGAGTGTACCGAGTGCCAATCAGAGGTTCGAGGATGCTTTCGCGGCGGAGACCAAAGCTGACCGGATACTTGAAACTCACGCGAAGTCTCGCGACGCTGGCAGCCTGCAACTTGAGCAACCGAACGGAGCGACACCATGTCCACAGTCACCGAATCCCGGATTACGCAGCTTTACGCCGAGAAGTTTTCGAAGTCCGCGGAACTTTACTCGCGAGCCACTCGGCTCTTCCCGAGCGGTGTGACTCACGACGGTCGATACCTGAAGCCGTTTCCGATTTACGCGGACCGGGCCGTGGGCTCGCGAAAGGTCACAGTCGAGGGGGCCGACATCATCGACTACTGGGTCGGGCATGGAGCCATGCTGCTTGGCCACTCGCACCCGGCTGTCGTCGAGGCCGTTCAGAAACAGGCTCCTCTCGCGACGCACCCCGGGGCCTGCCACGAACTGGAACTGGAGTGGGGCGAAATCGTCCAGCAACTTGTGCCGTCTTCCGAGCTGACAAGATTCACAAACAGCGGGACCGAGGCCACGTTGATGGCGATTCGCGTCTCGCGAATTGTCAGCGACAAGACAAAGGTCATTAAATTTGCCGGGCACTTCGGTGGCTGGCACGACGGGCTGATTCACGCGGCCGAGCCACCGCATGACGAGGCGTACAAAACTCCGGGCATCCCCGAGGGACATCTCAGCGACCTGATCATCGTCCCTCCGAACGATCTTGCGGCGCTGGAAGCCGCCATTGACGAGCACGACCCGGCGTGCGTCATTCACGAAGGAAACGGAACACGCTGGGGCACGGTTCCTGCGCGGCCGGAGTTCCTGAGGGGGCTTCGCGAAGTGACAGACCGAAAAGGTGTGATCTTCATACTCGATGAAGTCATCACCGGTTTCCGGGTTCACCAGAACAGCTTCCAGGGTTTGTGCGGAATCAAACCGGATCTCACAACACTCGCCAAGGTTCTCGCCGGGGGCCTGCCGGGAGGGTGTCTGACTGGCAGAGCGGACCTGATGCAGGTTCTCGCGTTTGACAATCCGCTCGGTCGAAAAATGAAACACCCGGGAACGTACAATGCGAACCCGCTCTCCGCTGCTGCGGGAGTCGCTGCGTTGAAGATCGTCGAAACCGGTGAGCCGAGTCGCGTGTCCAACGAGTGCGCGGCTGCTTTGCGGCGCGAGCTGAATTCGCTCTTTCAGCGGAAGAGTTCCCGTTTCGTCGCCTACGGAGATTACTCGGCCATCAAGATCATTCCCGATTACGAAGGACCCCGCAGCGACGCGGAAGACTTCATTCCGTACGAAGGTGACTGGCGGCAGATCGATCGCAAGTTCGACGGCAATCTGAATCACGCCTACCGGTGCGCCTTGCTGCTCGGCGGAGTCGACTGGATGGGCTGGGGCGGATCGACGTCGCTGGCTCACTCAGATGCGGACGTCGATCAGACGGTCAGCGCGTTCGATCTGGCAATCGATCTGCTCCGAGGAGACGGCTTCGACGTGTGAGTCCGGCGCGGCGAAAAAATAAACCCGGCCATGTTGGCCGGGTTTCTCCGCGTCCCTGCGGAGTTTTCGTTTCGCAGGTTCTCGTTTAACAGCCGAGGATCTCAAATCATGAAGTCCGTCATTCGGCCGAGAATTCGGTCGACCAGATCCTGCGGCAGATCGATTGCCGGCGAGTTGGTCTGATCCCGGTCGGTCGGATTGATCCCACAGTAAACGGACCAGGGACCGAGATGTCGCCATCGACCTGCCCGTTTCGGTTCGTTTGGAAGAACCGGCGTCGTGCAGCGGTTGCAGCCGATCGTGGTGTAGCCCTGTCTGTGAAGTGGGTTCGTGATCACCTTGTGCTCAGTGAGGTACGCCTGCAGGGCGTCGTCTTCCATGACGGCCAGCGGGTTGATTCTTACGGTGTTTGTCGGGATGTCGACCATCAGAATCGGGCAACTCTCGCGACGTCCCCCTTCACTGCGGCGCAGGCTTCCGATCAAGGCATCGTACTGGCCACTGATCGCCGCGAGCGGTTCGACTTTTCGCATGTTGCAGCACTGCTGCTGACCTTCCGGAGTCACATAAAGCACTCCGTACTTCTCGGTCTGCTCTTCCATCGTGAGCTCAGGATGCAGCGAAATCACGTTGAGGCCGTACTCGTCGCGGATTCGGTCACGCGTTTCGAGCGTCTCCTGAAACATCACGCCCGTATCCACGAAGATGACCGGAATGTCGACTCCGGTCGTGTGAATCATGTGACAGACGGCCGCTCCGGCCTCCTGCATCGCCGAAATCGATGCGACGCGGTCACCGAAGATCTCCTTCGCCCAGGAAATCAGTTCCTGCGGCGTCCGTTCTTCGAAGGTCTGGTTGAGGTCAGCCAGGTCGGCCTGAGTCAGGCGGGCCATATGAATCTAATCCTGCAGAGTACCTGGCGTCGCGAAGGCCGCCCTTTGAGTCAAGAGACAGCCTTGTATTGAGTCACTCCGGCAGTTTCAACTCACAGTGATTCAACTCACAGTGAGTTCCGTGAAACAAGCGGCCACTCCAGGAGCAAGCACGACCGTCTATTCGAGTCGTCGTCGAGCTAGCTTCTTGGCCTGTTCGAAAACGGACTTCCGGGTGGCCGCGTCACCCTCGGCCGGGGTCTGCGGAGTCGGCGCCGGTGCCGGGCCGCTCTTCGGCTTCGGTGGTTCCTGCGACGAAGCCACAGTGGGAGCCACGGCCTTCGGTCGAGCTGACTGCTGGCCTCGGCGTTTTGACTTCCAATTGGCCAGCCAGCCTGTCGGCCCAGTCGCAGTCAGTGAGGTCGCGGCAGCAGCAGCCACGACGGATTCTGGTTCTCGAGCGGAACCCGCTTCCTTCAGTCGCTCCCACAAAGACAACCGGCGCCCGGCGATTTCGATAACCAGAAGCAGAATGCCGGCAATCATCAGTGGGATCAGCAGCGAGACGGTCCGCGAAGTCCTCGGCGGGTCGTTGAAAATCTCAAGCACGTCCGTTCTGATCACGCCGCCACTGAGCTCCGTCAGGCTCGCCAGCGTGTCCTTGCCTTCCGGCAGACCGATTCTGGGGACGAATTCGGGCGAGTAGGGCAGCGTGACCGCGGGCCCTCTGGCGAACTGCCGAGCCTGCGTTTTGACGAGCGTGCGGTAGCTGCCAGTTCGATCCATCTGGAATCGCGCTTCCAGTGTGTTCCGTCCGGTCCAGACAAAATCCGGCTCGATGACCTGTTCCCGCTCACTGCCGGGCGGGACGACGACGAGCTTTGGCGGCTGAGTCTCATCCTGGTTCGCTCGGTCGGGGTCGAGCTCAACCGTCACGACGGCGTTCTGGCCCTCCTGCTGAACATCGACAAACACATCGTTCGGGTCCGTCCCGCCGAGCAGCCATCGCGCGTGAGTGACGATGAAATTTTCGTAGTCGTTCCAACTGGCAAACGCTCCGGAATGCTCGCCGTCCAGTTCCAGCGTGATCGCGGCGACACGGCCGATGCCGCGATACCAGAACGCCGACCAGGGAGCGTTGTACTCGTCGCGGGACACGACGCCCATTGTCGCGTCCGGCTTGAGATAACTGAGGTTGTAACCGCCGGCATTCGGGAAGGCTCCGTTGCCGAGGCTGCCCATCAGGCGGGCGTCAGGCAGAAGTTGACCGGGAATTCCCGCTGGCTGTGTTTCCGGATCCGCCTCAATAAAGGTGTTCCGGGCGATCGTCATTGTGTCCTGCGTGAAGAGCCGCGGCAGCTCTTTCGCGTCGGACGTAAACATGATGTTGCCATTGCCAAGCTTCGCCACGTCTTTCAGCAAAGCGGCGTCCACGTCGTGGTCGGTGCCGAGCCCGATCACGCTGACCGTAATGTCGCTCGCCGCAAATTTCTTGAGCAGAGACTTGTAGCTGCCCGGCTCTTCGCTGTCCTGGGCATCGGAAAACAGAATGATATGCCGCGTCGAATAGCCGGACGCTTTCGAAAGTTGTTTGCCGGCCGCGACAAGCGCTTCGTAGACGAAAATCCCGCCGCCCATGCTCTCGATGCCGAGCACTTTTTTTGCCATCCCTCCGGGATCGTCAACTGGCTTAAGTGGAATCACGACATGCGGTGAACTGTCGACGGCGATGACCGACACCATGTCACTGGGCGAAAGGAGTTTGATGCACTCCGCCGTGCCGAGATTCGCCAGATCCATTTTCGTTTTTCCGCCGGCAACGGGAGCGGTCATGCTGCCGGACCGGTCGAGGGCGATTGCGATCGCCACGCGCATCTTGCGGTGCTCTTCCCGCAACTCCATCGACACTGGCAGGACATCGTCGAGAGGACTCTTGAAATAGCCGCCGGTGCCGAAGCTGCTTTTTCCGCCGGTGAGCATCAGACCGCCGCCCAGATCCTCAACGAACTGAGCCAGCCGCTCCATTTTGACTCGCCCAAGATCGTCGGCCGAGACGTTTTCCAGGATGACCGCGCGGTACGAATCCAGCGAGTCCTGCGTCAGGGGATGCGCCGCAGCCATCGCCACATCGGCGTCGATCCGGGCTGCCTCAAGCGCCCGCTTCAGGTTGCCGGACTGTCCATCGGCAGTCAGCACGAGGATTCTCGGACCGCCATCGACGCGGACGATGCCGGCTCCGCGGTTGTTCTCGGTGACCGGATCGCCTGCGACTTCCAGCTCGACGCTGTAGTTGTAGAAGCCGCTCACTTCCAGCAGATCGCGGAAGAGGATTCGATTCATGCCACGCGCAAAGTCATTTTCTTTCGACGCGACCTCCTGCCCATCACGCAGCACGCGAACTTTTCCCGTCGCTTCCGTATCGGCGTAAACCCAGACCGAATACTGAAACGGCTCGCGCGGCAGCACCGATTCGGGCAGCAGAACGGACTCGATCGAAACGTCGCCGATACTCAATCGCTCGAAGACTCGCGTGTCGATCGGGACCCCCTGCTCCTTCGCGCGTCGAGCGGCGGAACGCGGGTCCGGGCCGTTGGACTCGCCATCGGACAGCGCGAGAATTCTTGCCGGACGATTCGGATTAACTCGGTCGAGCGCAGTGAGGATCGCGTCGTGAAGATCGCTGCCGTCCGGATTGACTTCTTTGACGTACTCTGTCTGCCGAACCTGATCAGAGAGCTCGTACTCGACCTGAGCTCGCGTGCCGAACGTGACGAGTGAGACGCGGTCGGCGCTGCCTCTGGTCACGACGTGATTCTGCAGATTCTGCACGAGCTCCTGAATATTGTCGTGCGCCCCGCCCGGCAGGGATCGAGACCGGTCCGCCACAATGATGACGTCGATGCCGCGGCCGCCGATATTGAGCCGCGGGCCGGTCATCGCAAACACGAGCACGACAAGAATCGCCGCCCGCAGCCAGCTGGTCACACCCCGAACCCGGCCGACCTTCCAGAAGAGAAAACCGACAGGGATTGCGAGAAGAAACAGCTCGGGATAGTCAAATCGAAGCATCGAACGGCCCGTGAGATGAATTTGCCGGACGCAGTCTACCGCCCGAACAAGGGCCGCGTCATTGCTTCTCGCGAGGATTCCTCATCAAAAGCTCACGAAGGCACAAGCGGTTTTTCGGCCTTAATCAGCTCATGGTTCGGAGTAGTCGACTCGAAGCCCGACCGTGCGGGTGGTCAGTTCAAGTTGATGCTCCGCCGGCTTGACGACGAGCTGGTAATCCGTGTCGCTTCCGAATCCCCGGTCAAACTGGTGCACGGTTCGTCCGGTCCGGACATCGATCAGCGCGACCTTTGTCTTCGGCTGGCCGTACGTGAAGCCGCCGGCATTGCCCACCGGCTTTCGTTCCTGATAACGACGAAACAGGATCAGCAGAGGCAATTGCTCCGGCTGATTCAATTTGAGCGACTGCTGTTCGAATCGCGAATGAGAAATCTCCTTCCCATCTTCCTCGAGGATGTAAAGTTCACCGTTGACGCTGCGGTGGCCTGGCGTGGGCTGCTGAACAATCTGAATTGGATTATTGGCTTTCTCGGGCTCATTCACGACCACCACAAGACGTTCGAGGCGTCGCTGCACGACGATATCGCTGATCGAGTCTGGCGTTTCCAGAGTCGCACTGGCGAGCACCTGGCCGCCAACGGCGTCAACGATTTCGAACTGGCCGCTCTTTTGCAGAAGTGCCAGTTCCTGAGCATTCACAACGTCGATGTGTGAGCCCTTCGCGAGTGTCCGCTGCCAGAGAGTTTTCTCTGCCCACAAATCCCTCGCAATCACTTCGACCTTGTCGTTAACCGTTTTTGCGGTCACACAACGTCGTCCTCTCGACATGACTCGATCGGCGATCTCCGGGACCTCGCGCGTGCCAAGCTTTTTTCCGTCGAGACCCCGCAACACGATCGCAGTCGCTTCATCCGGCTTCCTCACAAATACGAGCTCACCGTCGCCGGTCAAGTCGCAATCCGTCGGCAGATCGTCCCGCCACCACAACTCGGAACCATCCAGCGGGTCGACGGCCATCAGTTTGCGCCCGCGCTGAAAGCAGACGTAGCTTGACGTCACAACGAGCGGCAATTTCTGTGCGTCGAGATGAGTCACCGTTTGTGGACGAATCTGAGCACGGTACTGCTGAGAATTCGGGTCCAGCGGATTGCTGATGTAACATGTCTGAGTCCACAGCGGCTTGCCGGTCTTCGCAATCCCGTCGACAGCACACACCTGATCGCCGAGCCAGGCGACAGTCAACTCTCCCTGCCGGGCACATCGCGACTGGTTGTACCGCACGGCGTAGCGGAGATAGCGGACTGTCGAATTCTCGGCATCTTTGACGGCAATTTTCCATTTCTCTCGACCCATCGCATCCCGGGCGAAGAGTGTTGTCAGTCGCGAATCGAGTTCGACCGTACCCGTTTGATAATCGTCAGCACGCGACTCCGGGAGCAGGGCGTAACCGGTCACCCAGTTCGATCGATCCGCCGTGCTGACCTTAAATTCGTCGACCGAGACCGGACCAACGGGGAAGGCAGCATCAGGACTGACCGGATTCTTTGTGGCCTGCAAAAGTGACTCAGCAATCGCCTGAGCTGCCTTGCCGTCTGCGGACGAGTCGCCCGCGATCGCCGACGCCAGAGATTCCGCATGCCGCTGAGCCGGTTCATTCTGACCGGCTCCTTTGAGCAATTCGACGAGGAGCCGGGTTGCGTCCGCACGTTCTTTCACCGAGCCGGTTCTCGCGACCGGCAGCAGCAGTTGTTCGGCAGCGAGCAACAGTTTTCCACTGATCTCCGATTCGGCCTCGGCGAGTCGCGAGACATTCGCCGATTCGTGAAAGCCGAAAAACCGAATGAACGTGCCGTGAGGCTTGCTCTCGCGAAAAGCGAGCATCCGTTCGGTCATCGCTGTTCGATCGGCATCCGACGCGGCGGCGAAGAGCTCAGACAGCTCGGCCTGAATCCACCGGTCATCGCGAACCCGCCACACGAATGAGCGAGGTCGCAGTTTCTCCGAATCTCCGGCACGCAGTTCGATAATTTCCAGCCAGCTGTCCAGCGAAGCAACAAGCTGACCGTTCTCCCGCTGGAGACCGGCGACCGCTCGCAGAACATCCGCTTTGCCTTTGCCGGCTGAAAGCAGCTTCGCGGACTCAAGCGTCTCCCGCACGGCTTCCTGAGCAGTCGCGGCGTTCTTCGGAGTTCGGCGAAGCGACGTGGTCAGGGCGAGTGCCAGACTGTCTTCGGCATTCTGGCCGCCGCCCGCCTTGATCGCTCGCGTCGCAAATCCGATCGCTCGCGCGACATCGTCGGCCTGGAGAGACATTTCGGCGGCGGCTGTCAGCGCGTCGACATCGGTCGAGTCGGCCGCGAGATTCGCGATCGTTTCGTCACGTCGTTTGTCGACACGGGCAAAAATTGTGACGCCTGTTGCGTCCTGGGAAACGATCGCAGAGAGACCCGGCGTCAGGTTTCCGGCTGGGCCGTTGACCTGCCACGCGCCGGTGCTCCACCTGCCGGTCGCGATGTCGAGCACCGCGACCATCCCATGAGCCTGCGGCAGATGCAGCTCGGCATGCTTCGGATTCTCACTGGACGACGTCGGGACGACGAATCCCTGCCCGGCCGGCTGAACGCCATCAGGCAGAGCGATGGACGATTCTTTCCAACCGGATTTCCCGTCGGCGATGCGGACTCCGCGAACGAAGCTGCGACCAACGATCAGAGCGACTCCGTCGACGACTCCCGGCACGAAGAGTCCGTCTTTCCGAGGGACTTCCCAGACGACTCGTCCGCTGTCCCGGTCGAGGCAGACAAGCAGATCCGTTGTCGGTGGCGTGATCAGAACACGATCGCCCTCGACGATCGGCGTGGCGTTGATCCACCGGTCCGGAGCCGTCATCTGAAGTGAAGCAAATTGTTGAATCGCTCCAATGTTCCGCATGTTCGGCGGGCCCGGGTCCTCATTCCGCTTTTCCTCGTACGCCCACACGACTCGCCGCGACGCCAGATCGAACGCGACGTAGCGGTTGTAGCCGACGTAGACAAACACCGAGTCATCGCTGAGAACCGGAACGCTGCCGGTCACACTCGACGTCGAGGAGCCGGTCTTCGAAAACGGCATCCACGGTGTGAAGGTCGTCGGAGTTGTTTCGTCCGGCATGTGCAGTGTCGACGTCCAGACGACTTTGCCCGTCGCCGATTCGATCAGCACCAGCTCAATCTGATCCTCGACCTGCCCGAGAATACACAGCTGATCGCCAAGCGGCTGCGGAGCCCCAATGAAACGAACTCCGGCGAGCGATCGGGAAACGGCCTCCGTTTCGGCCGCCGCTTGCTCACCCTCAGTCTCCCGGTCGGTCTTGCGGATCGGCGGCCCGCCACATTCCCATAACACTTTGCCGGTCCCGACGTCCCAGGCAGTCAGAAGGTTGTGGGTCTTGCCACTCCCCTCGCGGAGAGTCGGAGTGCCGTCGGGGAGAATCTCCAGACCGGGAAAATGCCCGCCACTTTCCGGCGAAACATCTTCCACGGCAAACACGCGTCGCCCGTCGGTCACCAGGCTGCTGGCCGCCGAGCGATCCCAGATTTGTTCGCGCAGAGCCCGAGCGAGCGTGATGTCGGGAGTCTTCTTTCCACTGGTCGATGTCGCGTCGAGCAGCGTGTCCAGGCCACTGAGAACGGATGACTGCCACCGCGTCTGATTCGACGAAACCGAAACGCACTGCAGATCCGTCAGCGAGCGGAAAATGACAGCATCGCCAACGACGACCGGCCGAGTCTGCGGAATCGCGGCGACACCAAACTGCTCGTGCATGCCGTCGACGAGTTTCAAGGCTCGCTTCACCGACTCATCGTGAACAGTCTCGATGCGAATGCGATGCGTTGGCCGCTGCTCGATCGGAGTGAAGCCGGAAATCAGCTCGGACGCCGACGAACCGTGCGAACCGTGATTCGCGAAAATGGCCGCCAGCCACGGCCCGGTTTCCGCACGCGACGGCAGCAGATGGATCTCGCCAAAGAGCTCAACGCGATCGTGCCCGGATTCACGCAGCCGGTCGAGCGCGTCCTCGGCTCGCTCGGTCACACCGGACTCGTACCAGCAGAAAGCCAGCAGCACGGACAGTGTTGGCTCAAACCGACTCGCCGCCGGATGCGATCGCTTGAGCCGTGACAGCCACAGTGCAGCGGGAAAGAACTGGCCCTGGTCGACCTGCATCGACGCGATCCAGTAAGCCGCGTCGGCTCCGACCTGTGTGAAGAAATATTTCTCGACAATCTTTGCCACGGCTTCGGAAGTGCCTTCCGTGACGGCGTCAGCAAAATCAACTTCGGCGAGCTTGCCAAACTGCTGCTCGTAGAGCTGCAACTGTCTTACGGTGAGACGACTGATGATGTCTTCGGCCTCAGACCGAATCGTTCTGTAGACCGGCGTTTCGCCTTCCGTGCGGAAGACCCACTCGCGGTCTTCCGTCAGCAACTGGCCGATCAGTGAGATGGCCTCGAGGTGTCCCGGATTCTCAACGAGCAGGTCCTGAGCTCGACGCAACATCTGCATGCGCAGTCGGTCCGCGACGGGAACGCCGCGCGGCCCATCATCCGGTCGAGTTTCCTGAACCGCACCGGGCTTTCCTGCACCGCCTGGATTCTGAGCGACTACTTTCGGATCACCCGGCTCCTTCGTCGGCTTTGTAATCGCATCTTCCGGCAACTCTGGCAGCGGGTTCTTTGCGACCCACTCGGCCCATTTCTTGAACCCGGCCTCTCGTGTCTCGTCGGAATCAAAGTAAAAGTACGACGTGCTGGTGATGGTGTTGGGATTTGACTTGAGCCGGTCGAGATACGTTTTCGCCTGGGGAAATCCGTACTGGGCAGGATCCTGCCCGGTGCTCCAGATCAGCCAGACCAGAGCAATGTCCCGAACATGAATCTGGATTTGTTTCTTGTTGACAACTCGCACCCCGCAGGCACGCTTGTCGTCAAGAAGCGAGACAAGCAGCTGCGAGTACTTCTTGTCGCCCAGCCGGGCAACCCCCTCCATCGCGAGCGTCACAACGTTATTGGCCGCCGCGTTCGCGTCGGCAAGAACCTGCATCGCCAGCTTGAGGCCTTCCTCTTTGATCTGGTAGGTGATTGCGATCTGCAGGCTGTACACCTCCTGCCCCGCCATTTCGGTTCGCAACCACAGACCGACCAGTTTCTGCGACGCACGCGAAGGTGGTTTGGACGTGAGCGTTGAAACGAACGCGGACTGCCGAATCAGATTCGACATCCACTGCCCGGTCATCAACCCGTTTTCATCTTCGACCTTCGGATAAGACGCCGCAAACAGCATGGCTGCGATTGTTCCCCGCGACGGAGCTCGCCGCTCGGATGAGATGCGGTTGTAGAGCCCGGCAATCACCTGCCGCAGCCGCGCGTTGGCCGCCTGCGATGCGATTTTGCCACCGGCCTCACAGGCAAACAGCAAAGCGGCCTCGTCCGTCAACATTTCCGCAAACAGCTTTCGGGCATCAACGTCGGTGCCGACTTCCTTCTGGTAGCGTTTCCAGCCTGGCAGGTTCTGAGCGTGCTCTCCGATTTTGTCTGCTCTGAGTTCGGCAATGCCGAGCTGCAGTTCGCTCTTCACGCGGTCGGCCAGAAGTCGACGAGACTGACGTCGCACTTCGGCATCCGCGTGGACAAGCCCCTGTCGCAAAGCGGCTGTGACTTCGGCACCGCCTGCCGTGAGCGACGTGGCCGCCGCCTTCCGATCAACCCAGTTCTCTGCCCCAAGCTGCTCGACAAGCTGCGAAGCATTCGACTTTGATGCTGGCTCCGGCGGCGAAGCAGGCGGCTGAGCCGACGCGCCGCGCGGATCGGCGACAGCGATGGATGCCAGGATCAGAAGAACGAGTGGTCTCATGGTCTGCCTCATTGCGCGATCTCACCCGTCAGTCCCGGGGATTCAGAATTGGCGTGACTGCCGTCATCTTCAGAAAGCAGCGATCGTTCCGCAACGCCAATGCGGTTTGAAGGCCGGTCTCACGAATAAAGTCGGGACGAGAAACTGTCGCCCGAAGCCCCGACTCCTGATGACAGTTGATTTGCTGATTTGCCGCACGCTATGAGGTAAGCTCAATGGCGAGCGATTTGCCGGACGAGATTTGAATGGCAGCCTCATCACCCCGCGTTTCCGCACTGCGAACATTTCGGACCGAGCGATGATCACTCTCACGGAAAAACACAGGAAAACAGACGGCAGTCTGTCGCGACGCGGCTTTCTGACCGCCGGAGCTCTCGGCACATTCGGCCTCACATTGCCGCAGTTGTTGCGAGCGGAATCTGTCGCGGGCCTCGGTCAGTCACAGAAGTCGGTGATCCTCGTTCATCTCGATGGTGGACCGCCACACATGGACATGATCGATATGAAAATGTCGGCCCCGTCCGAGATCCGCGGCGAGTTCTTTCCGATCCAGACCGCCCTGCCCGGCTTTCAGATGTGCGAGCTGATGCCGAGAATCGCCGCAGCGGCCGACCGATTTACTTTCATTCGATCCCTGACCGGGTCTGCCGGCCGGCACGACGCGTTTCAGTGTCAGAGCGGATTCAACACGAAAGACCTGGAGTCGATGGGCGGTCGCCCGGCAATGGGCTCGGTCGTGGCCAGACTCCAGGGCACCGCCAAAGACGTCGCTCCGACTTTCGTCGACATGATGCAGGGCCGACCGCTCGTCCGGAACAGCGCGCGGCCCGGCTTCCTCGGCCCGTCGTATCAGGCATTTCGACCCGACCTCTCCGACATGTTCCAGCGGGAACTCGAAGCGGGCATGAAAGGTGAGCTCGCACGGCTCGGCGGCGATCACAAGACAAGCCTCACCCTGGATAAGAACCTCAGCCTCGACCGGCTGCACACCCGGACCAGCCTGCTCAGCGGACTCGACAGTATCCGCCGCGAGATGGACGCGTCGGGAATGATGGACGCGATGGACGGCTTCACTCAGCAGGCCGTCAGCATCCTGACGTCCGGTCGCTTCGCCGAAGCGATTGACCTGTCCCGCGAAGATCCGAAAGTCCTCGCCCGTTACACGCCGAAAATTCAGCTCGGTGGCGAGCAGTTCGTGACGGCCGAGGGACCTGAGTCCGTCAAAAAGTTTCTGCTCGCGCGACGACTGATCGAAGCCGGCGTCCGAGTCGTCAGTCTTTCAATCAGCGACTTCGACACGCACTCGAAGAACTTCCCGCGGATGCGCAACCTGCTCCCGCTGGTCGACCACGGCCTCCACGCCCTCGTCACAGACCTGGAAGAGCGAGGCCTGCTGGACGATGTCACAATCGTCGCCTGGGGAGAATTCGGCCGCACTCCGCGCATCGACCCGAAAACCGGCGGCCGCCACCACTGGCCCCAGGTCGGCCCGGCCATCCTCGCCGGCGGCGGCCTGCAATCCGGGCAGGTCATCGGCTCGACCGACCGCACCGCAAGCACGGTGGCCTCCCGCCCCGTCGATTACAAAGACATCTTTGCGACGGTCTTCGGCCAACTGGGAATCGACGCCCGCAACACAACAATCATCGACCCCCAGGGCCGCCCGCAGTACCTGCTTGACGCGGGCGAGCCCCTGCCGGAACTCGTGTAGGACCGATTGTCGAGATTTCGTCGCACCCTGAATGAGCTCTCCGACGTCCCGGATGAGCCTTTCCTTATCCTGGACGAACCCTCCCACGGACAAGGACGTCCTCTCATGCCCCGGCCCGGCGGCCTGTTGAGAAAGTAGCGGCACGGCGCAAACCCAATGGCGCTGAATTTTCAACGGGCGTTTGATGCCCAAGGGGAAACTCAAAACGGTTTAAGCGGAAGGGTGTAAGCCTCCCGGTCCAGGCGCACCCCGGACAACCTGGTGGTCCGGTTCGCAAATCTGCAGTGGGGCGTCAAAGTAAATCGACGCGTCAGCGAGGGCGAACGTCCTTCGGCTTTCGTCCCTCGCTGACGCTTTCCTGAAGTTGAACTTCAGCCGCGAAGCGGCGGCAGCACTTAGCCGTGGGCGTTATCCGGCGCAAGAAAAAAGCACTGACTCACCACGTGGCGGGTCAGTGCCTGTTTTCGGTAAGAAATCATCCTGCCTTACATCTGCGTGTCGACTCCTGTGACAAAGTCGAGAAGTCGGTCGTTTGCCAGGTTGGCAAAGAACAAGTCGGCACCGGCTCCGCCCTGCAGGGTATCGACATCCGCGTCATTTGTAATGTTGCCCAGTGCGGCGGCTCTCGCATTCACGCCAACGGCGGCCAAAGCCGCCTGCAGGCCCGCCTGCGATGCGTCCTGATCAGAAGTGCCGTCGATCAGCAGGTCGGCGCCGCCTCCGCTGATGATTCGGTCATTGCCGAGGCCTCCGATGAGAATGTTGTCTCCAGCAGGGGCGGTAATCCGATCGTCCCCGTCACCGCCCGAGACGGCATCATCTCCACTCCCGCTGTGAATCAGATCGTTCCCGGCACCGGCAATAATTACATCGCTGCCACTTCCTGTGAGAATACTGTCATTGCCACTCCCCGTGGTGACCAGGTTGTTGCCGTCTCCGGCATTCACGGAATTCGTCCCGTCACCAGCATTGATCGTGTCGTTGCCAGCTCCCACGCGAACACCGTCAGCCCCGCTGCCTCCAGTGATGGTGTTATTACCGTCGTCACTGTTGACCGTGTTGGTACCGTCGCCGACGTCGATTGTGTCATTGCCGGTGCCGGTGGAAACCCGATCGTTACCAGAGCCAGTGGTGATCGTGTTATTGCCATCACCAGCAGAGATCGCGTTGTTGCCGTCGCCGGCATTGATGATATCGTTGCCAGTGCCCGAAGAAATCTGGTCATTGCCGGCGCCGGTGGTGACGTTGTTCGTCCCGTTGCCGGCCGACACGAAATTATTTCCAGCCCCGGCAATGATCGTGTCGTTTCCGGATCCGGTCTTGATGACATCACGCTCGTCACCGGTTGTGATGGTGTTATTCCCACCAAGGGAGGAAATCGAATTCATTCCTGCCCCGACATCAATCGTGTCGTTGCCGGTGCCGGTCTGGATTAAATCCACTCCGCCCAGGGTGGTGATCATGTTATTTCCACCGCCGGAGTACACTTTATTCGATCCCGCTCCGGCGACGATGGTGTCATTGCCGGTTCCAGTCCGGATGCTGTCGTCACCATCGCCCGTGGTAATGTTGTTGGTTCCGTCACCCGCAGCGACGCCGTTGTTCCCTTCGCCGGCATTGATCGTGTCGTCGCCGGGACCCGTGTTGATAATGTCTCTCCCGGCGCCGGTATTGATGACGTTTGTGCCACCGGTGGAAAGGATGGTATTTATTCCGTCTCCGGCGTTGATCGTGTCATCCCCGGTTCCTGTGGTGATGATGTCGTGTCCACCCAGGGTGGTGATCGTATTATTGCCATTGCCACCAACGATACGGTTGTTGCCGGCCCCCGCTTCGATGGTGTCGTTGCCGTTTCCAGTCCTGATGTAGTCATCGCCGGTGGTCACGGTGGATGTCATGACCACCGTGTCGCCATTGCTGGAACTGATAATCCTGTTCGATCCACCTGTCGCCAGGACGGTCACCGGAACTGTGAATGCGCCCCGGATGGAAAGGACGTCATTACCACCTTTCAAATCGGCATCGATCGAGGTGATGGCTGCGGCCGCGAATATGATGCCCGTTCGCCTGGACCCGTCGAAACGGGAAAAGACGATCACATTGGTTCCGGACAGCTGGATTTCAATACTGTCTCGTTCTTCGGTGGCATTCACGATTAACACGCCGTTGTCCACGATCACCCGTCCGACAGTGATGGCCACGTCGTTGCCATCGCCCCCTTCGTAGGTCACGAAGGCCGGCTGGCCACTGCCCAGGAAGTCTGTGTCGATCTGGTCTCCTTCCGCGATTCCCGCGAAAGTGCCGATCACCGGATTGACCACCGGATCGGTCCCGGGGTTGGCGATGATCACATACTGACCTG
>JAQBVJ010000247.1 GCA_027623235.1 Planctomycetota bacterium | reverse complement strand
GACTTGCCCCCGTGCCGATTCGTGAGCATCATTGATTCCGCAGTACCCCGCAGTTCGACTCACGAAGCGGAAAAGTTCAACGCACGATCTATGCGTCTTCATCCATGAAGCCGCATAGATCGCAATTCGTTAAGCCGGTTAACAAGTTAAGCCGGTTAAACTGTAATCGAGCAAGTCGGGGTTTCTTAATAGTTCTATGGTTCCCGGTTTCTTCCGGCGTCGATTTCGTCGGCACCCGGATCGAGCCGTCTTACAGAATCGCTTCAGGATCAGTTCCACGTCTGCATCTGAGCTGATGGCGATGGCCAGATCATCGGCAAACTGCCGCACCAGTTCCGCGACTTTCGTGAAACTCAGGTGGAGCGCACCAGACCACGCCGCACTCACGGTGAGCCAGTGTTGAACGATCGCCGCACACAGGCGAGCCCAGAATCTCACCATGGTCACGACGTCATTCCGGCCGTCCAGTTCATCGATCAGGCAGAGTGACTTCCAACGCTTGAACAGCAATTCGATCTGCCACCTCGCTCGATACAGCACAATGGCTTCCTGAACGCTGAGTTGATCTGCGGGAAGATTGGTGACCAGCAATTCCCAGTCACACGCGGCCAGCGATTCAGCCGTGGGTGTCCGTCCGGTTTTGCGACGCGTCTTTTCGATCAGCTTCTGACGGCGACGGTTCGCGATCTCTTCGGGAACGCGCCAGGCGATCAGTCGACATCTCACGTGAGCCTGGGCACCCGTTTCAATCCACGTATCGACCACCGTTCTGCTGTGCGCGTTGAGCCACGCGATGACGTCGTGCTGCTCGCTGGCGATATGGATTTTCGTGTGATGCGGCAACCGGGTGAGGAAAAACGCCTTCGAGTCAGCGATCCTTTGCAGCACCGGAAGGTTGAAATATCCCAGGTCGGCGATCCGCAACGAACCCGGCGTGAACGCGACGAGTTGACGGTCACTGGCTCCATCGGGAGACCGTCCCTGCTCGATCTGCACGCAACGCAGTTCCCCCGCTCGCAAGTCCAGTTCGGTCTGCAGTTTCAACGCGGACTTCCCACCTTCGTAACTTCCGCCGCATCCGCGAAAGATTTCCTCCTCGCTGTCTGGCCGAGTGATCACACGACTGTCAATCAGGATGACTTCGCAGAAACGTTCCAGAATTGGAGCCAGCGCCGTCTCCGAGGACATGACCTGCTGCGTCATCCGCCGGAACAACTTCTGAAAGAAGTCTGCCAACTGTGGCGAGTAGCGTTGCTCGACGGCTTGAGGAGAAACTTCGATTCCACTGGCAGCGGCCATGCTGGCGATGTCTTCGCCGTTGGCTTTGGGATTCTGAAGCAATGCGAGAATGAACGACTGAGCCAGGGCTTGCGGAGTAAACTTCCGCTTTCGCTGAATAACTTGTGATGCGGCGTGCTGCGGCAAAGCCTGATGAAGTTTGTCCGGGGCGAGACGTCACTGCGACTCGACATTGCGGACACGCTGGCAGCTTACTGCGGGCTGGAACTGAAGCCGGCAGAACAGTCAAAGCGAAAGAGGAGCAAATAGGAATGGGATCGCTTCGAAAGAAGACTGCTACTCGCCAGGTTCCGACAGGGGCTGAGTTGTTCACACGACGGGGTGAGCGGTTTGTCCGATGGCTCGACGGGCACGGCAAAAAGAAAACCGCGAAGCTGACGACCGGTCGCGACGGCTCTGACCGCATCGTGACGGAAGCGGCAACCTACACCGCGAAGTACCGGTCTGCAGACGGGACGATTCACGAAGTCGCGACCGGCTGCCGGGACCGGCAGGCCGCTCAGAGTGTGCTCAACGGATTGGAACGCCGGGCCGAACTGGTCAAGGCGAACGTGATAACGGCTGGCCAAGACGCGGTTGCGAATCATCAGGCCACGGCTCTCGCCGGTCACCTCGACGACTACATCCGCAGCCTCAAAGCCGCTGGCCGGTCAAAGCGGCACATTGTGGACACGAAGCGGCAAGCAACGCAGATTGCCGCTGACTGTGGCTTCCGATCGCTGGGCGGCATCGAAGCGACTCGGGTTGAGTCCTGGCTGGCGAACAAACTCGACGCCGACATGGCCTCTCGAACTCGCAACAGTTACTTACAGGCCCTCAACGGATTCTGCGGATGGTGTGTCCGCAATGATCGGCAAACGCGACACCTGGAAGCCGGCACCGCTCACATACGAGACGTTCGAAGCCGCAACCGAGCGAGCCCGCGAACGTCTCGCCATGAAGCCGGATCGGATTGAAGAACTCGAAGCGGTCGGACGTGAACGGGCTCTGGTTCTGAAGACGCTGGTTCTGACCGGGCTGCGAAGCGGCGAACTTCGCTCAATCACAATCGGGCAAGTTTTCCTCGACGGGCCGGCTCCGTTTATCGAACTTGAAGCGGCGGACGAAAAGAACCGCGACGGCTCCGACATCCAGTTGCGGGCCGACCTGGCTGAGGATATTCGGGGATGGCTCAGAAGCCGTCAGAACGCCGCACCGTTGCGGCTGGATGGCAAGGTGGCGTTGCCCGCTGACTCGCCGCTGTTCAACGTCCCGACGGGGCTCAGGCGGATTCTCGACCGTGACCTGAAAGCCGCCGGAATCCCCAAACGCGACGACCGGGGCCGGACGATCGACGTTCACGCACTGCGGCACACGTTCGGCACGATGCTCAGTCAGGGCGGAGTCGCACCGCGAACGGCTCAAGCGGCGATGCGACATTCGAGCATCGACCTGACCATGAACGTTTATACGGAGCCGCGATTGCTCGACGTGGCCGGGGCGATGGAGTCGCTACCGAATTTGCCACTGGACAGTAAAGCCCGCCAATCGCCAAAGCCCGCCAATCGCCAGACGATGCGAAGGCCACCGGCACCACGGGACCGTTTGCCCCAGCGTTTGCCCCAAACACAGTCCAAACAGGGCAATCGGGGTCGTTTCCTGTCACTTTGGACAAAGGTGACCGGTCGAATCTCTCCACGGGCGACGAACCCGAAACAGGCGAAAAACCAACGAAAAAAGC
>JAQBVJ010000133.1 GCA_027623235.1 Planctomycetota bacterium | reverse complement strand
TCCGATACGTCGATAAAGACGGCCGACGAGTTCGAAAAGACACACCCGGTGCGAAGCGCGTCCGCCAGAAGTCGAAGACATGGCGGGCCAAATACACGGACGCAGCCGGTCAGGTTAAGACCCGCAGTCTGTTCGACGACCGGGAAACCAGTGAGGCAATGCTGGCCGAGATTCTTCAGCGAGAGCGAGAATTCCGAGCTGGCATTCGTCGCCACGACCCGTTTGAGGTCCATCAAACAACACCGCTGGTCTGCCCGAAGTGCGCGGGAGCTGGCTGCGCGGCTGCGTCGGGCAAGCCGACAGGCTGCGAGGAAAATCACCTGGACGGGTTTCGAGGGCATCTCCAGGCCAAAGCCGGAACTGAGCAACACGTCGTCCAGACCGTCAATCGAATCCGTAAGGCGTTCGAAAACTGTCACTTCACCATTCTGGAGGATCTGGACGGTGGCCGGCTGGCGGGATGGTTGAAGGATTGCCGTAGTGCCGGATTGAGCCCGTCGACCTCGAACGCACGCCTCACGGCAATGAAGACGTTCGGAAACTGGTTACTCAAGGACCGCCGCGTTCGGGAGAATCCGTTCGCCCACGTGTCGCGGGTGAACGCGAAAGTCGATGTGCGAATCGTCCGCCGCGCATTGTGTCATGAAGCCCTCGCCCGACTGATTGCGGCGGCCGAGGTCGGCGGGACTTTTCGTGATCTGAGCGGCGCGGATCGGGCAATTCTGTATCTGCTGGCCGGCTTTACCGGGCTGCGGGCTGCCGAGCTGTCATCGCTGACGGAACGCAGTCTGAATTTCCGCACCGAGCCGCCGACGGTGACACTTCAGGCCGCCAACTCGAAGCATCGCCAGGAAGACGTGCTACCGCTGCATCCTGAGCTGGCCACCGCACTGCAACTGTGGCTTCAGAATCGACGCAGCAGCGAAGTCGACCCGGACATCATTCGAATGCCCGAACGCACGGGAGAGGCGAAGCAGGCGGCAGCTGAGCCACTGTTTCCCGGTACGTGGCCGGAGAAAGCCGCGAAGATGATCCGCCGCGACCTCAAAGCCGCTCGTGCGACCTGGATTTCTGAAGCGAATTCGGAAGCCGAAAAAGCGGAACGCGAGGACTCCGACTTCCTGCTTTTCGAAACCGACGAAGGGCGGGCGGACTTCCACGCACTTCGGCACATGTTCATCACCAATCTGGCCGGCAGTGGAGTTCACCCGAAACTGGCAAAGGAACTCGCCCGGCACTCGACGATCATGCTGACGATGGACCATTACACGCACGTCGGACTGCTGGACATGAACGCGGCGCTGGAGTCGATGCCGGGCATCCCGAAGCATCCGGGAGAGGCTGAGCGGCCGGTAGCGACCGGGACCACTGATTTTATGGTTGCAACGATGGTTGCACCAGAACCAGTGCAACCAAGGAAATCTCAGGAGTTGTCAGGCGCTTCAGCGCAAACAAAAACCGCCCGGGGAACCGGGCGGAAGTTGTTAGCTGGTGAAGAGTTACCACAGCCTGTGATAACTCCTGAGCAAGTGAGAGCGCAGGGGCTCGAACCCTGGACCTACGGATTAAAAGTCCGTTGCTCTACCAACTGAGCTACGCTCTCTGACGACATTCAGCTCGATGTGGCTGAATCGGGGCGGGAGTTTAACGGAAAGCTTCCGCTACGCAACGATTGGAGAAGACTGGCGTGAGCGATCGGAAGATGACATTGGCATGTTCCACTTTCGGAATGCGGTCTGCGTCCGAAAGGCCGTGAACCGATTGAGGCAGCCACTGCGGCGAGTTGTGGTTTCTGCGAATGCCCCTCGCCGCCCGTAACCATCTTTGCCAACGGGTCGAGTCGCGCAGGCGGAAAATGCGAATCTGTCGCGTCGGACTGGGCGGAGCCGCCGGATTTGTTCCTCAGCATCGGAAACGGAAAAACAAAAGTGATTCTCTGGAGCACAGTGGTAGACTGACGTCTCAACTTCTCCTGGCCACCGGTCGCAGTTCTGAGGTCAACGTGACAGCGGTACCACTTTTTGATGACTGGCTGGAGTTGCTCGGCCTGGATTCGGTCATGACAGCGCTTCTCGCCGGAACGATTTCAGCGGACGCGGCTGAAGATGCCATTCGTGCCCAATGGGAGTCCTACCCGGACGTCAGCCAGGATTACGTCGCGATTCTTGAACAGGCGTTGTACTCCGTCGACGCCGTCCGACTCTCGATTGACGTGCAGCAGGAGGCCGTCGCCAGGTTCAACGAAGCTGCGAACGGATTCATGGAAGCTTCGAACGAAATCGAGCTCAGATTCGACCACGAACCCGGACGGCTCATGACGTCGGATGAGGAAGTGGAATTTGAACGGCTCGGAGAAATGCTCCGCACTCGTACCGAGCGCGCAGAGCGGGAACTGGCTGAGCTTGTCCGCGAGGCTGAGCAACTGCAGGTCGAAGTGCAAGCGGACTCGGACGAGGGCCAGAAGGGGATTGAAGATCCGATGGACGAGTACGAGGAGGCGCTGAGCGATTACGAGGACGCCGTCGAAGAACTGAAACGATTGCTGGAAAAGTAAGGAAAAGGAAAAGGCGGCCGGAGCGAGCAAAGTCAAAGAGTGATCCGGAAGTGCCGCCATCAAGTGATGCGGCCTCAATGAAGAGGCAGGTTGATCCGACCCTGCCCGAACGTGCTGACGTGAAAGTGCGACGATGAGACACCCGGAATTAGGCTGGCTGCACGCCAGAGCGGACCACCTGGAACTGCTCGCCATTGAAGCCGCCGTGCATCTGCGCGTGACTCGGCGTGATCTTCGCGAGCTGGAAAGTCTCGTGCAGGCAGAAGCCCTTTCGGCTGTCGATCGAACGCGGCTCCGTGAACTGCTCGATCGGGAAGCGACGCTTCGAAATCTCGCTGCGGACGTTGCTCAGGAAATGCGCGAAGTGAAAGCCGACATTCGAACGGGCACAGTGCTTCGGCATGGCGAGGTTCTGAAATCATGAGCCGTGAACTTGTCCTTCCGTTATTTGATGCCGACGCGGCAGAGTTTCTTGCGGGTCCCGAGATTGCGCAGGCTTCGCTGCTGGCGATTGAGGAAGCGCGAGAACGAATCTGGGGCTGCTTCTTTCTGGCAAGCGTCGCCGTCGATCATGATCCGCATCGACTTGTGCGCGAGATTTGCGACGCGCTGGTGCGGGCGAGTCGGCGCGGTGTCGATGTGCGACTGCTGCTCGACGATTTTGAATCCTCGGTCGACGGTCTGCCGACGAACGAAGTCACGGGACACTACCTGCTGCGACACGGCGTTGCGGTGCGGCTCTACGAAAGCGAACGGCACGTCTCGACGCATTCGAAGTATTTTCTCTTCGATGACGACTCGCAGATCGTCGGCAGCGGCAATCTGACTCACGGTGCCGTCGCGTCCAATCTTGAGATGGCGCTGCAGGTTGCCTCACCGGATCTGATGCGCTGGCTGGGCGAGCGGTTTCTGCGGAACTGGGATGCCGCGCGAGACCCGGAGGCACTCTCATGAGCACCGACTCGTCCAAAGGAACAACGCGTTTTCGTTTCACCGTGGAGCGGCTGCTTTTGTCATGGACGCAGTTTGTGGACTCGTCCGAGCCACCGCCTGGCTGGGGCGAGGCACGATTGATCCGCGCTGAGGACGCCGTGCGGAAAGCAGGAGCGGCACTTGGCGTGATGGACGAAGCGGAAGCCAATCCTCTGGTCAGCGGTGCCGAGCGTTACCAGCAGCTGGTGATTGAAGAAGCCATCGAGGCCGAGTTGCGGCAGTTGGTGCCGGTGCCTGGCGGACAGGACTGGCCGGGGTTCGCGCTGACTGCTAAACGGGGCGGCACCGGGGAGAAACTCGTTCCGAGTCTTATGCTGGCGCGGGTCAACGTGAATTTCTGCACGGAATCACAACTAAAAGGACTGCCGGGACTTGGCTTGCAGTCGGCTCGGCGGATCGTGGGGAAGCGCGAGAAACTCGGGCGATTCACAAGTTTCGAGGAAGTTCGCCAGGCGGCTGGCTTGAGCCGATCGGCGTTTGAAAAGGCTCTACCGAGTCTGACGATCGACTGGCCACAGGCTCCTGCGGTTGCTGAGGTGACACGCGAAATTCAGCGCGAGGGTTATCCGGCTTTTGTCAAAGCGGTTGTGGAGCGGCGGCTGACTGTCCCGTGGACTGACGCCGATAACCCGCGCGACATTCTCATCGAGACGCTGGAGCACGCGGCGACTCGAATCGCGAATCGAGCTGGTCGGCCACGATTCTGGGTGCCTTCGACAGAGCGTCTGGTCCTGGCCTCGACTTTGCTGGATCGGCGCGATGTGCGACGCGCGACGCGGCCTGCTGCGGAACCGAAACCGGACACGACGATCAAGGTCGCTCCCGTGCCGAGCGGTGCGTATCTGCCGCTTCTGGAGTCGCTGATTGCCGAAGCGAAGGAGCGAATCTGGTGCTCGATGTTTTTCTTTCACGTCGATGGAGAGAGCTCGCCGGGCGGGAAGATTGTGGCTCAGTTGAAGGCCGCGCAGGAGCGGGGAGTCGATGTGCGGCTGATTCTCGATCACGACCTGCCGGGCGATTACCACAACGCTCGCGCGGTCAACGAAGGCGCTTTCGCAGCCGTTCGTGAAGCCGGGTTGCCCGTGCGGCCGTTCTATCCGGACGTCACCGCGCACGGAAAAGCCGTCGCGTTTGATTCCGACAAAGTTCTGGCTGGCAGCCACAACTGGACGTCGTCTTCGTTTTACCGCTACGAGGAGACGTCGCTGCTGGTCGTGTCGCCGCAGCTCAATCGCGAAGTGGCGAGGCAGCACGAATCGTGGTGGAAGCGGCTCGCGGAAAAGGCGCAGGATCGAGTCGTCGAACTGTCGTCACTCGAACTGCTCAACCCGTGGCAGAAAGCGGCGGCGGCTGAGGCGAAGGTCGTCACCGGAGACGATCTCTCTGCCAGGGCGCGGTTGATTTCCGGACGCCGGAAGCTGGCGGAGCCGATGCGTCTTCGCGAAGACGAGGTCGAGAAACTGCGCGACGTCGTCGTTCTGATGAAGGCCTTTCGAATTTCTGAAACGACGGCGACAGCTCTCGTCTGGAGCGGGCTCGACACAGTGGCTCAGGTGCGTCGCGCACCGCGGGCGGACATCCAGGCGGCTCTTGACGATCTCTCGGAACTTCCGGTTCCATTGAACGTCCGGCGAATTCCCCAAGGCGTTGTGGATTACCTCTGGCAGCACAAGTAGCAGCAGCAATTCTCGAAGTTTCGAGGAGTATGGCCATCAACTATTCGAAGTACGACTTCACTGTGACGCGGGCTCGAGGCGTTGCACCTCACGAACGGTGGGAAGCGGTGTCGGGCGGCTACCACGTCAGGGACCTGACTGGGAGTGGGAGTACAACTGTTGTCAGGCTCAGGCCTGGCGTCACACACCAGGACGTCGTCGATGCCTACGCGAAGGTTACCTCCACTTACGAGGGAGAGAAGCAGGCGCGCTTTGGTCACGATGACCGGAAAGACGGTCGACGATACGGAACCGACGTCGAATCCCGGTTACGACGGCCTCGGCTCTCGCGTCAGCTGGGGCAGCGGGAGCGGTGATGACAAAGGGTCCGGCACGGGCAACAGCAACAGCGAAAAGGGCGGCGGAACGAAGCCCGTCAAGAAAAAGCCAGGTGCAACAAAGAAGAAGCCGGAAACGCAGACGGACTCCGGCAAAAAGGATGACCACGGCGAGGACGATTACTCCGTCACGGACAAGGAACTCGAAGACGCAAAGCAGAGAGTCAAAGAGGCTTTCAAAAAGCTCCAGGCGATCATCGTTCAACTCGATGACGCGACGGATAAAGCGGATGACCAATACCGGGACCTGGACCGGATCATCGACCGCCTGAAGGACAAAAATGTCTCGATCGCGGAGATCAAGCGGCGGCTGGAGCAGCTGCGGCGAACTCTGCTGGAGTACAGTGATTCGAAAGAAAAGATCTCCGCGGCGAAGGCCAATGCGAAAAACTTCCTGAGGTTATTTCAGCAGAAATGGCAACCTTCGCTGCAACGCCGCAATAAGAATTTTCAACCGGACGCTCCGCTTGGAAAAGGCATGACGTCCGGCGATCCGGTCAACCTGGTGTCCGGAGCGTTTCTCAGCGAGCACACCGATGTCGCCTTACCAGGCCGGACGATGCCTCTGGCGGTGACTCGCAGTTACTCGAACCAGATTTACTGCCATGGAAGCTTCGGCGCGAAATGGACGTCGTGGTTCGATGCGCATTGCCGACAGATGAAAAGTGGAGCGGTTTATGTCTGGCTGGGGAATGGAAATGGCGTCTGGTTTCTTCCGGATGGGACGGGTGGTTTCCAGGTGCCTGTGAGTTCCTCGTGGCGGCTCGTCAAAAGTGGCCGTCGATTTCAGCTGGAGAATGTTGAGGGAGCGACTCAGCAGTTCGACAGTGCCGGGCGCATTCAGAAACTCAGCGATCGCTTTGGAAACTGGGCTCGCGTCCTTCGCGACAAGCACGGACATGCGACCGGCCTGCGAAACAGCACGGGACGCGAAGTTTCGTTTGTCGGCTGGCCGATTCGTCAGGTGAAAGACGATTCGGGGCGAGTCTGGAAATACCGCTACGACACTCGTGGCAATCTGATTCAGGTGACACTGCCGAAAACGAAGAAGCTTCCGAAGGGACGTTCGACATATTACGAGTACGAAAACGGATCCGACCCGCGAACGTGGAGCAACCTCAAACGCATCCGGGACACGAATGGCGAACTGGTTCTTGAGAATATCTTCGGGACGAAGCCGGACACTTTTAACCGAGTTGTCGAACAGGAAGCCGCAGGCGAAGGAGTTTCGTTTCAGTACATCCCGATCCCGGACGCGAAGAACGAAGCGGTATCGAGCGAGGGAGCGCAGCTGAATTCACTCACCGATCTGGAGGAGTCTCCGCGGGACTCCAATGCGATCGCTCATCGAGCGGTCTTTACCGACGCGAAAGGGCTCAAAACATCTCACGACTTCAACGAGTCCGGGCAACCGCTGGAGTCGGTACACCACGCGTTTTCTGAGAATGCCGAGCCGCATGGCCGGTTCGAGTACGACGCGCTCGGCAACGTTGTGGCGGCTCACGAGCCGCTGGGAAATGCCGTCCTGTTCAAGCGGGATGTGAACAATCAGGACCCGTTGCGACGCGGTAGCGCGCTGGAGATTCGTCAGCACCCGCGAGGAAACGGCGCTCCCCTCGTGACGAAAATCGAATACGGCGATTTCAATCAGCCGGTTCGAATTCAACTGCCGGACGGGTCGGTCACGACCAGCACTCTGAATAACGAAGGGCTGGTGGAACGGGTCGTGCCGCCAGCGGTCACTCTCTCCGGAAAGAAAACGAAGTCCGAAACGCGGCTGCAGTGGAACAGGTTCGGCCAGCCGGTTGAGGTCACTGACGCGGCCGGAAGAAAGATGACCTTTTCGTATTACTCGTCCGGAAACGGGGCGGGGCTGCCGAAGGAACAGAGGATCAATGGAAAACTCGTCGCGCAGTTTCGGTACGACTCGTCAGGGCGGCTCGTCGAGTCGTCTGACATTTCCGGCGTGACCACACAATTCGAATACGACGAACTGGATCAGCTGCTGAAAGTTTCTGAACCGGCGATTCTCGATACGGCCGTCCGGTACGAGTACAACGAGCTCGGTCTCCTCACCAGCGAAGCGGTCCGCAATCTCGACGCCGCCGGCACAGCCCGGACGCCCGAGTGGATTACGACGTCGTACCGGCACGACAAAAAGGGGCGAGTTGTTTCTGTGGACGAAATGCTCACCGCGACGGAAAAGGCTGTCTCGAGATTTGTCTGGGATTCGGACGACAACCTCATCGAGACGCAGGATGCCGTCGGCAGTGTCGGGCGATTTGAGTACGACGATCGCGGGCAGCTGGTGCGGACGGTTTCGAATCCCGGCCTCAAGCGCGGCGGTCGGGAAGTTGCGACGACGTTCGAGTACGACCGGAACGGCAACCAGACGGCGGTGGTGGACTCACTGGGGCGTCGAACGACGACGAAGTACGACGGGCACGACCGGCCGCTGGAAACGGTCGATCCGGTCGGGAATCGTCTCAAACTGAACTGGCACCGCACAGCCGATCGCGTTGTTTCGGTGAGAACGACGACGAAGACCGGCCGGGTGCTGGGCGAGCTCCGCTCGGAATACGACGAGCTCGGTCGCGTCACAACCGAGCAGGAACGAGTCATCGGGCCGGACGGAAAAACGAAAGGCTGGCTGAGTTCGAGTGTCGAGTTCGACGTCGCGGGCCAGGTCGTTGCGACGATCGATCCGCTCGGCAACCGCACCGAATTTGAGTACGACAAGATCGGGCAGCTCGTGTTGACGCGCGACTCGATCGGCAATGTGGATCGAACGACGTATGACGACCGGGGTCTTGTGACGTCTCAGATCTCCGAACTGGTCGACGGCCTTACTCCGACGAAGCGGCAGGTCTTCGTCCAGCGTTTTGGTTATGACAATCTCGGCCGGTTGATCTGGCAGCAGGATGGCCTCGGAAATCGAAGCACGCTTCAGTGGGACGGGCTCAACCAGCTTGTGAGTCAGGCGGCGGCGGATGGGTCAGCTGAGCGGCTCGAATATGATCTTGCCGGGCGGATAATTCAGCAGATTCACAGCGACAAAACGACTTCCCGCTGGCGGTACGATGCGGCTGGCCGGCTGCTCGACATAACGAACGGTCGAGGTCAGATCACGAGTTTGAATTACGACGCATGGCACAATCCGGTATCGGCACGGCTGCCGGATGGCACGTTACTTTTCGAGCATCGCTACGACGCGGCTGGTCGAATTGTCGAGTCGACGGACGCGCGCGGTGTCAGAGTCCGCACGACGTTTGACGAGCTGTCGCAGCCGACTCGCCAGGACATCTCGCTGCGAGGCAACGTGGAAGGAGTCACGCAGCAGAATTTCACGTGGGATCAGTGGGGCAACCTCAGCACGGCCTCGAACGGTGATCACACGGTGCAGCAGCAGTCGGACTCGCTCGGTCGCACGCATCGCGAGACGGTCGACGGCCGATCGATCGAATGGACGTTCCTGAAAAATCAGCTGCTCAACGAAGTGACAAATCCGGACGGCTTCAAGCTGCAGCACCACTGGGATCAGCACGGCCGACTGAGAGCGCTTCAGCCTCGCTGGAAAGCCGGCGGGGCAGTCATCACGGTTCCGGGTTCAGGCTCGGCGGGACCGATCGCGACGTTCGACTACCTCGGCGCGGACATGCCGCAGCGGCGTGCGTACGGAAACGGGATGCGGACGGATTCGCAGCTCGACGCGGCCGGGCGTCTACTCTCGCTCACAACGAAGGACAAAAACGGGAAAACGGTCGAGCAAATCGACACGCTCCGCGACGCGGCGGGACTGGTGAGAAGTCTGCTGCGAGACAGGCTCCACGCAACGGCCTGCGATTACGACGACACGGGTCAGCTGGTCGAGGTCCGCGAGGGAGCGCCGGTGGCGAGCCCGGATCTCTCGGCGTGGCTGCCGTCGGGCAGCGTTTCGAAGCCGGATCCCGGCAAGTCGCAAAGTGATCTGGTCGCGCTGCTGTTGACGCTCGACCCCGGTGGCACGGCACGCGAAACGACGAAGTACGAGTATGACGCGGCCGGAAACCGCAAGCGGGTTCAGCGGATCAACGGCGGGAAAACGACCAGCACGAACTACTCCGTCGACTCGGCCGACCGCTACTCGCAGGTCGATCGGACGACTCAGAAATACGACGCGGCCGGCAACCTGATCGACGATGGTCGATACCGCTTCCGCTATGACGGATTCAGCCGGCTCACCCGAGTGACAGATTCTCAAACGGGAAAGGACGTCCTCTCGCAGACTTACGATCCGTTGGGTCGAGTCACGAAACGGACGGCGGATGGAGCGGAAGAGACGATGGTCTGGAACGGAGCCGAATTGATTTTCCGTCAGACCGTGACCGGTGGGCAGGTTGGTGGAACGACCTCAACACGAGCTTTCATTCCCGGCCTGGCGATCGATGAACCGCTCGCTGAGATCGATTCACAGGGCATCTCTTATCTGCACCCGGACCCGACGTCGTCTGTCATCGCGGTTTCGGACTCGCTCGGAAAGATCGCCGAGCGGTTTCACTACCGCGCGTTTGGCGAAGTCGCCGGCACATTCGACGCTGCCTTCAAACCGACGCTTTCCTTCTCGAATTCCCGAGCCCGCTTCCAGGGCCGCGAGCAGCTGGGCTCACTGCCGTACCTGGACTTCCGCTCGCGAGCGTACTCGCCGCACCACGGTCGCTTTCTGCAGACCGATCCGATCGGCCTGGCCGGCGACCCGAATCAGTACCGCTTCGCCCGGAATAACCCGCTGAGCTTCATGGACCCGATGGGAACCGACCCGGTTCAGCGCGGCATGGGTGGATGCAGCGGCTCGTTCAATCCTGACGCCGATCTCTCACGTTTCATGAATCGGCCGACGTGGGGGAAGTCTTTCCTGGAAGGATTGATGGCTGTTGCCTGCCCGTTTCTGGCCGCGGCAGCGACAATCCAGCAACTCAACTCCCGGGCGATGGCAGCGAACCAGTCGGGGTCATCGCGAAGCTACGGAAACGAACTCTTCGACCTTGCCAAAATGGTTCCGATTCTCGGCGGGCTGCTGGGACTCGGCGAACTTGGAGTTCACGCCGCTCAGGGTAAACCGACTCCGAAGGGCTTTGTCCCCAAACTGCTCGGCGGGCTGGTCGGTGGTCTGTTCATGGGCGGAGCGGGTATTGGTTCCTGGCAACTGACGACTCCCAAAGTCGGAGGCTACGGGTACGCATTCAAGCATGCAGCGTTTCTGAATCGACTGCGGATGAAGGGATTGAGGAGCCTGCATGGCAGGCTGGCTCGCGCTCGGGTGGCCATTCAGAAGATCCAGGATCTCATGAATTCGAATCCGACACCGCTCCCGTCACGACCGAAACATGGAATTGATCCTCCCGGCGTCAATTCAGCCCTCCCTCTTCCCGACCCAAAGCGTGCCATCGATCTCGCGACGAGCGACCCGTTTTTTATTATGGAAAAGGCAGCGATGGCGGCGCGAAAAATAGTGGTAATTCTGGATGATGGGCCACCTCCACAGTTCGGTCAGGGCGGCGCCTTTCAGGCTGTGCCTGGTGGTGGCCAAGTTGCTGGAATTGTCACGGTCTATCTGAGAGGCCTGTACTCCCCCGCCGAGGCAACGCAAACGCTCGTATCGCGCATTGTCGCGGTGCTTGCTCACGAAGGATGGCATGCAAGGCAGGTTCTTGACTTTAAACGAAACGCAAACCGGCTTGACGAACTGCTTGCCTTAGAAAGGGAGTATCGGGTTCTTAACCGGCAAAACTCAGGACAATCCTCACTGGGACCCAAGCCGCCTGGCGAATGGTACTGGCAGGTCTGGGAGGCCTTGCGAGACCACTCCGCGTACGGACATTGGCCGGGAGGTGTTCCGCCAAAAAAATGAAACTGTCCTTGAAACGAAATTGCGATGACGAAGAGTTTCTGTGTCGCCGGTGTTGAGTGGAACTCGTGGCACGACAAATGCCGGCTGGCGGTCCTGCCTACACGACCGCTTCGAGTTTTGGATGAGCAGCAGTGTTCCCTTACACTCACCTCGGAGCGATTTCGATTAAGCATCGCTCCGCTGAGGGACGCAGAATTCGAGGCTCCCATGATCCGGCATTCCTTCCTGCTCATCCTGCTGACTGCTCTGTCGATCGCTGGCACAACAAGCACCGCCGCCGCGTGGGAGTCGTTTGGTCCTCCGCTGACGCTCAGTCAACGTGTCGCCCAGTCGGACACCGTGGTGTTTGGCGAGTGTCTGAATTCCGTCGAGCCGGCCACAAAGGGTGGCGTTCGTGACGGCCGGTTTCGGATTCTGCACGTGGCGAAGACGTCGGAAGCGATTGAGAAGGGAAAGATCGTCGTCGCGGCAGGCGTCGGAAACTGGAAAGTCGGCGAGCATGCGATGCTCACTCTTTTCAAGAAACAGTCCGAAGACTTCTGGAAGGTGTCGCTTGTCATCAGCCGCGCGTGTTTTGACTACGCCCTGGCGGCTCCGAATCCAGAACAGGACGCCGAGAAACGAGCGCCGTATTTCCTGCGGCATCTCAATCCGATCACGGACAAGGGTGTCGCGCAGCTCGACGGGTTAACGAAACTTACTTCGCTTTACCTCGGCGAAACAAAAGTCACAGACGTCGGACTGAAGTCGCTGGCAAAAATGACAAAGCTGCAGAAGCTGTGGCTGAACGGGACCGCTGTTTCCGATGCGGCGATTCCGCTGCTGGCCGGTTTGAAGTCGCTGCGCGAGCTTCATGTCGAGAAGTCGCAACTCTCGGCAGCGGGCGTTCTCGAATTGCGAAAACGGCTGCCGACGTGCGAGATCCTGGACGGTCGTTAGCGGCCCGTGACCAGGATAAAACCTTGATCGGCGATGTCGCCGCTACAGCGTTGCCAGTTCGACGTTGTTGAAGTTTCGGCGGTAGTATTTCATGTAGCTCACCTTCCGGTGGAGCGCGTCGACGACGGCTTTGGTGAAGTCCACTTTCTCGAAGTTCTGTGCGCTTCCGAGACCACCGGGACTGAACACGTTGATCTCCATCAGCTTGTCGCCCACGATGTCCAGGCCGACCAGAAACATGCCGTCCTCGACCAGTCGTGGCCGGACGATTTCCGCGATGCGGAAAGCGTTGTCATCGAGTTCCGCTTTTCGGATTCGTCCGCCCGCGTGAAGGTTGCTGCGGAGATCGTCTCCTGTTCGGATGCGTCGGAAGGCTGCGTAGTGTCCTTTGTGCTGCAAAGGGATTCCGTTCATCAGGAACAACCGCGTGTCCCCTTTCGCCGCTGCGGGAAGATATTCCTGAGCCACAACGTAGCCGTCCCGCGTGACCGACTCGATGATCTGGTTGATGTTGGATTCGTCGTTGACCTGCAGCATCAAAACCCCGTCTCCTCCGGAGCCCATAAGAGGCTTGACGACGACAGTCCCGCGGTCTCTGGCAAATCGACGGATGCGGGCGGCGTTGCGTGTGATCAATGTTTCCGGCCGGATCGATTCCGGAAAGCTCTGCAGGTACAGCTTGTTGAGAGCCCGCTCCAGACCGTTCGGATCGTTCAGCACAATGACTCCGGCACGGATGGCTTCACGGCCGAACTGCATGCCGGCATGTCTGGCCCAGGCGTTCTGGGCCGAGGGGTTGTTGCGAAGCAGGAGGATGTCCAGATCGTCGACCGTAATCCATTCTTCGGTTCTCGCCGGGCCATTCAGGGCCTTCAGATAGCTGTCTCCGTTTGAGTACCTGCCAGTCGGAACGGAACGGGCCAGAGCACGAATGTGGTTGTCCGGGTCAGACGCAAAGTTTCCGGGGCTCAGGATCCAGACGTCGTCTCCTGCCGAGGCGCAGGCGGCAGCCAGACGGTAGGTCGTCTGCCCGCTCTGCTGGCTGCCCATGACATTCACCACGATTCCGATGCGCATTATTCAACAACCACCTGTTGCAGCCCGTCCATTAAGGAACCTGGACCTGGTGAGAATGCCGGGTGTTTGCCCGACTCTATTGTGCAGCAGTCTGTCCTGTGTCTCTGACACAGCCATGCGGAACGCTACAGAGTGCAGAGATCGACATTGTCGAAATTGCGGCCGTAGTAGTTCATGTACTGCACCTTGCGGTCGAGTGCCTCGATCACGTAGCGGCTGTAGTTGATGTTTGTGAATTTCTGCGCGGAGCCAAGGCCACCGGGGCTGAAGACGTTAATCTCCATCAGCTTGTCCCCCACCACATCCAGGCCGACGAGGAACATGCCGTCCTGAACAAGTTTCGGGCGAACGATTTCGGCTATGCGTTCGGCAACGTCGTCCACTTCTGCTGGCGCGAGACTGCCTCCTGCGTGAATATTCGAACGCATGTCGCCTCCGGCACGGACGCGCCGGAAAGCACAGTATTTCCCTTTCACTCGAAGTGGCCGGCCATTCATGACGAACAGTCGCATGTCGCCTTTTTCCGCAGCGGGCAGGTACTCCTGGGCGATCACATATCCGTCCCGGCTGACAGCATCGATCATCTGATTGAGGTTCGGCATGTCGTCCGGTCGAACAAGAAACACGCTGGCTCCGCCTGATCCCTGCAGCGGCTTCAGGACGATCGTGCCGTTCTGCTCGCGGGCGAACTCCTTGATCTCTTTGTTGTCGCGCGTGATCAGCGTCTTCGGTCGGACCTCTTCCGGAAACATCTGGAAGTACATCTTGCTGGCTGCCTTGGCGAGTCCGTTTGGATCGTTCACAACGATGACGCCGTGCCGCATGGCAATCCGTGCGAATTCGATCGATGCCCCGGCCGCCCAGGGACGCTTGATCGCATCATCCGAGGGCACGTTGCGGAGCATGACGATGTCGAGGTCTTCGAGACTGATGCGTTCCCGGATCGCCCCTTTCCCGTTCAGCTCTGCGTGAAATGACGCCGAGGTTTTGTACTTCTTCTTCGGGACAGTCGTCGCCCGCGCGCGGATGATGTCATCCGGGTCATAGGCGAAATCACCCACTCCAATCAGCCACGCATCATGTCCTCGATTGATGGCTTCCTGAGCAAGGCGGATCGTTGTGTAGCCGGGCATTTCGGTTGCAACTTCGTTGACGACAAATCCAATTCGCATCTGGCTGCCCTTTCGGTTCCTTGATAAACAATGTAAGCAGAAATGCGTACCGCAAGGCCGCTTCATCCGAGGTTTGCGGTCACCAGGTCGGTCACCTTGATGTCACTCTCGACAAGTCTGGCGAGCCGCTCCTGTGCGGACTGGCTCTGCATGAATCGGGGAGTCAGCGGCGGTGGCACCAGCACTCGGCGGAATTGCAGCTCAAGTATCATCGGGATGTGAGCCGCCGCAATTTTTCCGACGAGCAGCGGTTTCAAGTCTCCGCCGGTTCGCACATAGGCAAGCACCGCAAGAAGCCCGCGCAGATAGACGGCATCTTTGGTCAGCCCTCCCCCGCGAAAGACCCGCATCGTGACCGTGTAGGCCATCTTCTTGCTGAAGCCGTGAGCGTCGTGGAGCTGCTGGAACGTCTCGACAAAGGACTCTCCGTTGAGCAGGCAGCGAACTGCGACGACTCGACCGGCAAGCTGTCGCAGTCGCAGTCGGCTGAGGCCGTCGACCAGGTATTCGGACAGGACAGCGAAGCCCTCCTGCAGTTCTTCGTATCCGGCAAGGCCCGCCTTGAGCTGCCGGAACGGCTGCGCGGCTCCGTTGTGCCAGGTGACCAGGTGAGTGCCGATTTCATGCTGAATGAGTGGATCGACTCGTCCTTCGCTGAACGACATCTCCGGCGAGACCAGCAGTTTTCCCCGTGACACCATCATGCCCGCGACTTTTCGAGTGAGCTCGACCTTTGGTGTGAACGTCGGGTCGACTTCACGATACCAGGCGATTTCCGCTTCAGCGCGCGTCGCAAACTGCTCGGCTGTCAGTTTCCGGGCGGTGCTGCGAATTGCCTTCCCAGGTCTGGCAAGAATTTCGAGAGCCACCGCGTGCAGTTCGTCTGTCACGCCACCAAACAGCTCGAGGCTGCCGTATTTGAACCGCTCTGTGCTGCGGTCACGGAGCATGCTGATTTTCCGGTCCAGCTCTTCCTGCTTTTCGAGGAACAGGTTGTAGAGGGCCGCGTCTTCGATCCGCTCCAGCGGAATGGCAAACAATTGTCGCTTCAGGAGTGTCGGATCAAACGGCAGCGGGGCGTAATGAAATTCCGGCGCCCGCTTGAATTTTCTCCGCTTGAATTCGTTCCACGCCTGAGACGTGTTGATCGGCGTCACATTCAGCAGGTAGTCAAACTGCGAGCCCACTTCCGAAAGCTGACGGTCCACCTGCCAGACGGCTTTGACGACCGCCCGTCGCCCCAACTCGTGGAAGTGAGGTGGACGGTGAGTCGTCTGAGAACGGGAAAACGCGAAAAACGTCTTGTGCAGAGCAATCGCGAGGTGGTGGCGGAATGTTCGGAGCAGCAGCGGAAAACGCTGGTCACGGGCAACGGACCGGTAAACCGGTGGCAGCTCGATGCCGATCGTTTCGCAGTGACATTCGCCGCACACGCTGCGCGAGATCAATGGCTTGTTTCCGGGAGGCACCGTCCGTCCGGGCCGGACCAGGTCCACCTCGATCGGTTGCTTCATGACCTTGATCGACAGGAGCGCCCGCACAAGAGCATCAATGGTGCGGTCCATCGCTGCCGAGTCAGACGCGAAGACTCGAATCTTCGGTGACTCTTCAGGGCGGGCAGGATCTGAAGCCCGCGTGCCCTCATCACCAGCCCAGACTTCCAGCAGCAGCAGGCCACCGAACTGGGGGCTGACCGTTTTCACAATTCCTTCGACCAGTTTCGCGACGCGGGCGTGATGCGTGCCTCGACCGGGCGCGACGAGATACGCAGCCTCACCTTCGATCGTCTTCTCCGTGCCCTCATCCGCCTGGTCGACGGGTTGCCGATAAACACACAGAAACGGCAACTGTCGATCAATGTGCAGCCGCCCCTTCTCCGGCAGCGTGCGGCGGACGCGACTGCCCTTGGCCAGCCGAGTGCAGACATCTGCAATCAGCTCATCGGAAATCCGCTCCCGACCGGAGAGCTTCTTCCTTTTGATCGCTCGAGATTTCTTCTTCATGGATTTGCTGGTTGATCTACAGGCCGGAATCGGACGAGTGAGGGAAGACGAAAAATACTTCTCTACGACCGCAGGCGGGACGTTGCTACCGACAACGGTCATGTGTTGAGGCTGACGGTTCCCTCATTCTGGAGCGATTCCAGAAGACCTGTCACGGTCCACCCAGGAGCAGCACCGATACCGTTGACAAGCTTTGGATCGGGCTCGCCGGTCCACTCGTCCGTGAAGAATTTCTTGAATTCGACGGAAATAACGCAGGCCGACTGCGGGAAATTCTCGTGAGCCCATCGACCCGGATTGCCTCCCAGGAACTTGACGTTTTCCCGGACATCCAGCGAGCCGCCTGGGAAGTCGAACGAACGCAGATCGTTGAGGAACCGATCGACGACCGGCGCCCACCGCTCCCGGTTCATGGTACCGCTTCCGATGTTGACCTGCGGGGATCGACACGGACCCGGCTCAGTCACCAGTGGCTCCTTCTGTTGCGGGATCCGCGTCGCCCTCCGCTGTGTCGGGGGAGGTGTTTCGCGTCATCCGGGTTCGCCGGGCGCGATCATCCCGAATTTCCAGAACTTCGGCCGCCCATTGGCCCAGAACGATTCGGTCACCGACGGAAAGAACCCGCTGAGCCGCGTGCAGCAGGAGACCGCCAAAGGTGTCGATCTCGGCATCGGGCCGCTCAAGGTCAAATTTCAGGCAGGCGTCGTCGAGCGAAGTTCGGCCGCGAACGATGTACTGGTCCGGCCCGTCGGGGATGATGAGGGGGTCATCGTTGTCAAACTCGTCGTCGACGTCGCCAATGATTTCCTCCAGCACGTTCTCAAGCGTGACGATTCCGATGACCGTGCCGTATTCGTCGATAACAAACGCCAGCAGCTGATGAGTCGTCTGAAAATGCTTCAACAGCTTGCTGATCGGCATGTTCTCCGGAACTTTTTTCGCCGGACGCATGATTGTCGCCCAGTCGAAATTCGCCTCGACCTGGATTCCGACCAGGTCTTTCAAGTGGATCACACCGAGAACTTCATCCAGGGAGTCATTGCAGACCGGATAGCGTGTGTGCTTTGTGCGGCGGGCGAGTTTCATGCAGTCTGGCGGAGGATCGTTGACGTCAAAAAACGCCACGTCGCAGCGAGGCACCATCACCCGGCGGCAGACCATGTCGTCGAAGCGAAAAACGGCACTGATCAGATTGTGTTCCGAGCGTGACAGGTGACCGTGCTCAAGCGACGTTGCCAGCATCGTCTGAAGCTCCGTCTCCGTGTGAACTTCACCGTGTCCGGAATCTGCTTCCAGCCCAACAACGCTGAGAACCAGCGAGGTGACCCAGTTGAGTGCTGACATCAGCGGCCAGCCCAGGATGTAAAAGGCCCTCAGAGGCAGGGCACACCACAGCAGCATGTCCTCGGGACGCCGAATCGCGAAGATTTTCGGAGCCTGCTCGCCAATGACCAGGTGCAGCGCGGTAATCGTTGTGAAGGAAGCGATAAAGGCGAGAGTGTGCCTGGCTGCTTCTGTTTCAACCCCGGTGAATTCAAAAACCGGAAGCAGCAGGCTGAAAAATGCCGGTTCGCCGACCCGCCCCAGTGCCAGCGATGCCATCGTGATACCAAGCTGGCACGAGGACAACGTCTGCTCCATGCGGTCGGCCAGCCAGCGAGCGGATTTGGCAAACGGGCGGCCGGCCTCAATCAACTCGTCGATGCGGCTTGGTCGCACTTTGACGAGAGCAAACTCTGCGGCGACGAAGAACCCGTTTAGCGCAACCAGGAAAAGGGTGGCTGCGATTTCGATCAGGTCAGTAACCCAGGAGGGCATTTGGTACGGCTTCCAGTTGAATTTGTGCGGCGACTCGTGTCGCAGCGATGGCCAGAATCGACGGCGACAGATGTTATCCGGAAAGTTCCGCGAGCACCTCGAGTGTACTGATAATGCCAACCGGCTCGCCCGCCTCAACAACCACAATTCTGTGAATGTGGTGCTCGACCATCCGGAAAATGACCAATTCGAGCGGAGTCGTCGGAGTGCATGTGACGACGTTTCGGACCATGACCTCTTCGACTTTCATATTCGGAATCTGGCCCCGGAACGAAAGGTTGTCCGGCACTCCGTCGTCGTCCCGGTCGTCGCTGGACATCATCGGGCCATCAGTCTGCATTTCGCTGGCCACGTAGCGGGCCATCGCGTCCAGCATCGCCGGTACCCGGACAAGATCATCCTGCGTGATAATTCCAACCATGACGCCGTCCTCAACAACGGGCATGCCGCTGACATGCTTGTCGTCGAATCTCGATTCCAGTTTCTGCAGTGTCTCGTCAGGGCGCGTGCAAATCACGGGCGAGTGCATCACGTCCGACGCCACGGTGGCACTGATGTCTTTCATTTGATTTCCTTCCTCAGGCAGTCAGGCTCCGGAGCCGCATTGACCTGTCAAACAAGGATCGCGGGCTGAATCCGCGACCGCTGAAATGATCGAGGCCCACAATGCTCGACAGTGTGATCAACCTTGCCTGCTGGGGATACAGACCGGGCCGGACCAGCAGACTGATAAAGTGAATCTGGTGGCCCGAATCAACATTTGTGATTCCTTTTCCGGAGAGACCAGTACGCATGCAGAGTTATTTGCAGGAGCTGTGCCGAGATCCGATTCCCAAAGGAATTGAGTCCGTTTCCGCCGTGTGTGATCAGTGGTCGCTCACGATGGGCGGCAGGTGATCATTCAGTCGGCCTTCTGATCATTGACGGGCGGCGTCCTCGATCCACTCAGACTCCGGGAATGCGGAGTCAATGCCGAGGCAACTCGCGAGCCTGACCACGAGTTTTCCCCGTGGACTGACCAGCGGTTGGCCGGCACTGGCCGAGTGGCGATGAGAACTGACGGTTTCTGATCATGGCGTGATTCCTGCGGTTTCGGTCGCGGTCAGACGAGGCTCATGCGGAGTCTCTACGCATCCAGA
>JAQBVJ010000132.1 GCA_027623235.1 Planctomycetota bacterium | reverse complement strand
CTTTCACCTGGGTTGCTTTGAAGTCGAAGGCCGCTGAACGTGTGGTGCTGGTTCACGATGATTTCGTCACGCAGAACGTGAACGATGTCGGTGTCGTCCCAGACGGATTCCGTGGTGAGGACATCACCGCGAATTTCCAGACCGTTGATCTCGTTATTGTCCGTCCGGTTGAGCCGGACCAGCGGGCCGCGGTTGTCAGCGAACTGCGGGAAGTCGCCGATGCTGCCCGTGCTCCGCCCGGTGTCTCTCTGGAATTCGGCGAGCATGGCATTCGCATTAATGTGAATGATGCTGCCCTCGTTATCGCGAAACGTGTTGTTCACGATGATTGGCTGAGCCTGCCGCACAAAGATCGTCGCTGTGTCGGTGGCCCCGCGTCCGTTCCGGCTGCCGCCATTGCCCGCTTCATTGGTTTCAAACGTGCTGTTGGCGATACGAACGTCGGCCTGGTGGTGAATCTCGATCGTGTTGAAGCTGTCAATCGAGCCCGCGATCGGCGTCTGTCCGCCACCAAAGGCGATATAGGCATTGTCGATGCTGCCGCGCGAAGTCGCGTTGAAAATCAGACCACCCCAGTCGCCACCTGCAGGACTCCGTGTCGACTGATTGTTTGTCGTGTCGAACGTCCCGCCTGCTCCGTACCGATCATCCTGAATCGACGTGATGATGATCGGATTTTCTTCCGTGCCTTCCGCGATGATATGAGCATTCCCGCGCAGCGCTTCGATGCGGGCCGCGCCGAGCTTCACAGTGACGCCCGGATCGATCGCCAGTCGACCACTCGGCCGGGCAACGCCGTCAAGCGGGCCGCCGGGATTGCCGACGATTTCCAGATTCTCGGTGATCACGTGGACGATGTCGGTATCGTCAAAGCGAGCCGTACGGCTCAGCCGGTCGATCCCCTGTCCGAACGGCGTCAGGATTCTGACGAAGATTCCATTGAATGTGTTGTCGACCAGAATGTTGCCGTGAAGATCGGGACCAATCCGGCCGCGGGAATCATCAAACGAATTCGGGTTAGCAGACATCGCCGCGGCAGCATTGTTCGACAGATCGTTGTTCGTGATTGTCGGCCGGCTCGTCACAAGATGAATGGCCGAGAACGACTGCTCGACAGAATCAACGACGACCCGTCCGCCACCGTACTGAATCGCCGCCTGATTGACGTAGTTCAGGAAGATCCCCGGATCGGCCGGCGCGGCGCCGACATCCTGGAAATCCGAATCCGACCGGAAAACGAGCCCGCCCCAGTCTTCCGCCTGAGCCGGAGATCCGGCCGCGTTGCTGTCGCCGCCGATCGAATCGTCTTTGTAGGAAGTAAACTGAACTTCGGTGCCAGGCGTCCCCAGGACCTGCAGAGAACCACCACTCCGGTCGATACCGACTGCCGACGTTCCGACATCAATGTTTGTGCCGTCAAGTTTGACGACCGTGCCGGCGTCGATCTGCACCGTCACGTTTTTGGGAATCTCAAATTTCGAACCGTCTTCCAGAGCTCTCGCCGAATCATCCTGGCCAAACAGGTACGATCGGTTATCGCCGAGCGTCAGCACATCGTTGTCCGCTCCACCATTGCCAACGATGCGGATGATGTCGCCTGGGGAACTGGCTGCCACGGCGCTGCTCACCAGTCCGAACGGGTTCGCTTCTGAGCCATCAGCCAGAAACGGTCGCACAGCTCGGTTGTCGGCGTGCGATGCCGCGACCGTGCCGCCGACGCCGCGCGTGACAGTCAGACTGGTTCCGGTCATGCCGACAGCCGTCACAGTCATCCGCTCGTTGTCGACCAGAATGTCAAAGGACCCCGTCGAGTTAAAGACCGTGTTGTCGTCGACCGTGATCGTCAACTGAGTCGCGTTCACCGGCGCGGCCAGGTTGGTGATGACCGTCTTGTCAACGAACACTGTGTCTGCACTGCGGAAATAGAATTCGTGGGCTCCTCCGGCCTCACTGTCGTTGTCGCCGTCGAAAGCCGTTCCGGTCATATCCGTCAGAGTGGACCGAGCGCTGGCCGAGAATTTCAGGCGCAGGTCATAAACCCCGTCTGAAGTCCCGCCGAAGCCGGTATCGGAAACCGTCGGGTCGTAATCCGTGTTCCCGGTACTGCTCACCGAAACGAAATACGTGCCAGGATCGAGCTCCAGTTCAATGAACGAGTCATTACTGAAGTAGTCATCGTTCTGAGCGATCAGGATCCGCTCACCGGTCATCGCGTCTTCGCGGTACAGCTTCATCGCGGTATTCAGCAGGCTCGAAGCGGTCCGGCGTTCGGCGATCGTCTCGGCCGAGAACGTGCCGGTCTCTTCCACCTGGAACCGATAAACGTCGATGTCGTTTGCCGTATTGGGGTGAATCCTTCGTCCATGGACGATGTCGTTGTTCCCAGGGAACTGATCCTCACCGAGTGTCCCGTTGCCCTGTACCGAATGAACATCGTAAGAGTGACCCAGTCCGACCGCGTGCCCGATTTCGTGCATCGCGATCCCCATCCAGGACCCGCCGAACTGGCTTTCCTGAGCCGTAAATCCGCCACCCACGAACGAGTTCATGACAACCAGGCCACCGCCAGCAATACCGCCGACAGCGGAAACGGGAACGGTTGGCGAGACAGCTCGCGGGTCACCCGTGACGACGCGAATACCACCGCTGGTCACCTCTGCGACTTCAAAACCGTAAACGTCAGAGTAGATCTCAAAGATTTCACGAGCGCGCGTTTTCTGGTCTTCCGTAATCTGATTGAAGAGCGTGTTGCCCTGCGAATCCGTGCCGTAGATTGTCGGGAACGAAAACGTAACTACTCCGACAGAGCTGGGGGTCACCAGATCGGTACCCGGACCGACGCCGTGCGATTCTGCCGGAATCTCCCGGTGGCCAGGCTCGTCTGTTCCACCTGCCGATGGCGGCAGCGCCACAAGCTGAGGTTCGATCTGGCTGCTGATCAACTGCGTCCCGCCGGCGAGAATGCCGACGCCCGTTGCGGTCGCGAAGCTCGAGTTCAGGTCGCTCGCCGGGACGGTCGAGTCGGAAGTCACGTTCAGCGTGTACGGTCCGGTCGTCGCCCTGTCAACGGCACCCGTTCCGTCGATGTCGTAGCTGGCGTTTCCGACAGCCGAAACGCCGATGTAGAACGTTCCGCCACCAGCTGACGTGAAGCTGAATGAGTCTGTAAAGGATCCTGAAACCGTGCCGTCATCGGAATCGACTTCCGTACCGGTGTCGTCGAGCAGTCGAATAATCGCGTCGAGGCCACCGTTGGCCGTGACGCCAACCGTGATCGTCCCGCCAGCCACAATGTTGACTTCATAGAGGTCGACATCTGCCAGGCCCTGGGCATTGTCATCGCCGACCAGCGCGGTCACGACGAACTCGGTCACGTCGAAGACGGTTCCGACTTCGACGGCCGTCACGTCTGTATTGTTGGCCTCTTCCGATTCACCCAGCCGCAGCCGGTACGTCGCATCGGCGAGGTCGGCCGCGAATACCAGCGTGGCCGTATTATTGACCGAGTCATACACAACGCTGTCCGGAATCTGAACTTCGCCGTCGTCCCGGGCGAATGTCCCATTCGTGTCGAACAGTCGGTAGAAAACCGGATTCTCAACGAGTGCGGAGTTGAGTTCATCGTCTGTGAAGTAAACGTTGACGATGTCGCGACGTTGAGAAAGTCCTCCGGCCCGCGAGCTCAGCCCGGTGCTCTGCTGAGTCAGTGTGAGCCGGACATCGAAGGCCCCGCCAGTGACAGTGACGCGGTTGTCAGTCCTCACCGCGGTCACATCCGGATCGCTCATCGTCGTCATGTTGATGGCCGATTCGATCAGCGAGGCGAGGCTGTTCGGAGTGGCAGTCCCTGAGTCGTAATCGATGGCGATGTTGCCAGTTCGAACAGTTCCCGCGGCTTCAACGGACGTGTCATTCAGCTCGAACGTGAAGAGGTCGACAGCTCCACGAAGCGTGACCGTCGTCGAGACCGGCCCGGTAATGACCTCGGCCCCGGATCCCGAACCGGTGAACGATGCCGTCACAAGAGCGGCGGCGTCTGGATTCGCAGCGATCGCGTCAATGAGTCCCTGGGCAGAGCTCTGATTGCCGGCGTTCGAGTTCAGAATGACAGACACAGTCTGCCCCGCGACGCTGACGGTCGGAGCACCCGCCATTCCCTGGTCAAACTTCGTCACAACAACCGTCACACCGTTCCCCGCTGATCCGGCGCTGACGGCGTTGAAAGTCACTTCAGCAACTCCGGCTGTTCCGAAATTGTTGGCCGCCGTCGCGAAGCTCACCGGGCTCGTGCCGGGGTCGACCGTGATTGTGTCCCCGTCGCGGACGTTCGCGATGGCTCCGACCGTAACAACCTGATCTCGCAGGACCGGCTGCGGAACGACTGCGGTGACCTGACCACCCAGGTTCAGCGTCAGATCGCGAATCTCGTCCACACCGTCTTTGAACTTTTCGCCAAAACTGTTCAGCAGCGGCGATGAGCCCGCACCGACCACCTGAATTCGGTAAAGGTCGTCGGACATCGGCTCCGCGAATCGAAACAGGACTTCGTTGCTGGAATCGCCGATTCCCCGGAATCCAGCGGCGACAACATCGTCTGCACCGGACAGTTGCAGCAGAGTTCCGTCCTGAACACCACTGGCGATCTCCAGTCCGCTGCCGAGTTCGATCGTCGCGTTGATCAGTGCGCCGGCATTCGCATTCAGGGCGGTCACAAGATTCTGAGCGGTCGTCTGCGCGCCCGGATTATCATTGAGGACGACCTGGATCCGGTTGCCCGTGACCGTGACCTGTGGCGTCGCGCTGACCGCCCCTCGATCCTGTCGGTTCAACTGGACGGAAATCAGATTTCCATCCGGACCGGCGGCGTCTGCAGTAATCTCAACGCGAAGATCAGTGCCGGTTCCCAGATCGGTCACGACAGAGGCCGCACCGGCCCCGTCGAGAATTCTCGTCTCACCAGGCGTTCCAGAAATGTCCGTCGAGGCGAGGCCCTCGAGCAGTTCGCCGGTCAGCAACTGGCTGGCAACCGCATCGGTCGCGAGATAACTGAGCAGCGATCCGGCCGTCGTCGGACTCGCCGCATTGGAATCCAGCGTCAGTGTGATCTGATCGGCGCCGCCCGTCCGGAGAGTCGTGATCCCGTTGGCACTCTGGTTTCCGTTCGCGACGGTCACGATTGCAGTTGCCGGCGCGGTGCCTCCCGTCAGGTTGTTTGTGGCCTGGGTGAACGTGGCAATGTTGCGATCGGCCAGTGTTCCTGTGAATTCGATCGTCACCGAACCGGGCAGAGGACCGGCCGTGACCAGGATGTTGCCGGCGAGAGCCGGGATTCCCGCCTCGAGTGCACCTCGCACTGACTCGGACGTGCGAACGACTGCCGAGGGAGTTGTGCCACCGGTGAGCGCGTTGGCTGCCAGCGTAAACGACGCGACGTTTTGCCCTGCAAGCGCCCCAATGAACTCAATGCGGACTTCGGTGGGAAGTGCTCCGCCGGTGACCAGGATGTTGCCAATCAGAGCCGGGATGCCGGCTTCGATCGCCGTCTGAACGGCGGCCGCGGAGGCGTTGAAACCAATGTTACCACTCGTCCCGCTGATCCCCGACCCGCCAGCGTCATTGAAGTTGAGTGTGAATGTTCCACCCGTCGGAGATCCCGTCGTCGACACAAACTGACGCTCGTTCTGCACCAGCGCGTCGAAGTCGATGGCGTTACTCGTGCCACTGATCCCGGCACCCGCATCGGTCAGCGACAGCGAGAATGAGCCGCCGGTGGGGTTTCCAGTGAGCGAAACGGACTGCTGCTCATTATTCGTCAGACCATTGCCGAACAGGACCATCTGTGGCACGTCGGTTTTGGCGTACTGCCCCGCGAACTCAACCGAAATCGGGGTACCCGGAAGCTGGCCACCGGTGACAATCACATCGCCCGGATTGATTGAGGTCAGCCCTTCGAGTGCGGTGCGCACCACGGCCGCCGTCGCGTCAAACGGAATCGCAGCGGTGTTACTTCCACTGAACCGCAGCAGAAACGTTCCGCCAGTGATCTGGCTGCCGATATCAATCTGCTGGATCTCGTTCGCCGCTGGAATGACGGCAACGGTCGGCCCGTTCCCGCTGTTGTCCGCCGCCTGAATGGTCAGAGACGCTCCATTCTCGTCGGTGCCGAGGCGCTGCGTTCCGAGTCGAAGAACGGCCTGTCCGCCAGTCCCGAAATCGGTGATCGTCGACGCCGGGCGGAACTGTCCGTCATGCCCCGCTGCATGAACCTGAATCGCTCCGAGCGTCGACGTGTCGATCGCCTGTCCGGGGCTGAACTGGAAAATGAATTCCTCAGGGACTTCCGTCCGCTGATCGCCGTCCTGAATGAACTGCCCGATGTTCGGGCTGACCGAGACGAAGCCCGGACCCGTCAGGAGCGTCCGATTCTCAAGCAGCTCGATCGAAACCGGTTTCAGCCGTGTGGGCATTCCGATTTCACGCCGGTGAGCCTTTCGTCGGGAACGAGCACGAACCTGGTTACGAAAAGTCGTCAGCCACGGGGTAAACAGCATTTTTTAACCCTGAAAAAAAGAGGGATTACCTGCGCAGAAAGCGCCCCTGAATTTCGTCTGTCAGCCTACGGAATAACGGAACTCCCACCGTATCGGTGGGTTCCAGCCCACACAACGCAAATTACCAGGCCCGCATCTCCGATTCAGTCGGCCGCGCTGATGCTCCCGACATTCGGGGCTTTCCTGCAAAGCCCGAGTCAACTGACACATCACCAGACGCAATCGTGACGCGGAGCTCGACAACGGGGTCAAGCAGCCAGCGTCAACTGACAAACCGAAACATCCAGCCTCAAAACGGCCAGCTGTAACGGCTCCTCGCGCGGTTTCGATTATCTGGGGGTTCGAAGCACGCCGCGCGGTCGACCACCGTGGGCAGTCGACTGAACGTTCCATGAAAAAACGAGTGACCATCATCCCGCGAATCCGGCCGAATCGCAATCAATACGCCTGTTTTCTCGGACCACGTCGGGATCTGGAAGAGACGACCGGACTCCGGACACAGTTCCGCGAAACTCCGGGGAGATCCACAAACGAGCGGCCTGAACAGGTCCAACATCGGCATCGAGAGATCGCACACAAAACGCAACCGGCCGGCCCATCGCTACACAAGATTGGCCAGGATGTTGAGAAAACGGCACCGGACCACGTCGAAAATCGTCTGGCGAATTCAGCGATCCGTCGTTCACGCGGAGACACCGAAACTGCTGAGGAGCGGATTCGAAATCTCCGGAACCTCAGACCTGCTGCGTGAGCTCTCGACGGTGAGGCTCGACGTGAAAAGGGGATTCGCAGGACTCCATCCGTAGCCGCACGAACCTGGATGCGATACCTTCAGAATTCCGCCTGAGGGCTTCGCCGGAAACCGACCTTTTTCTCGGAAGACATCATGAGATTCGCCCTGCTTCTCGCACTGCTGGCTGCTCCCGTTCTCGCGAATGCTCAGGAGCCGATCGAAATCGGAAACCGACGCGAGTTGTTTGTCGATGGCCATCTGATTGAGAAGCTGGTCAACGCCCGACGGCAGTTGCATCACCCGGTCGCTCGCGAGATCGCCATCGTCCACGACGCTCCCTGGGAGGGGGCCGGCAGCGGCTACCACAGCGTCATTCATGACGGCGACCTGTACCGCATGTACCACCGGGGCTCGTCGCTTGGCGTCGAAAACGCACAGCTCAAAATCGGCGCTCAGGTCTACTGCTACGCCGAAAGCCGCGACGGAATTCATTGGGAGAAACCGGACCTCGGTTTGTTCGAGCATGGCGGTTCAAAGAAGAACAACATCATCTGGACGGGAGTCGGCGTCCACAACTTCGCCCCGTTCCTCGACACGAATCCGAACTGCCCGAAAGAGTCCCGTTTCAAAGCGCTCGCCGGGACCGCACACGAAGGCGGACTGTTCGCATTCCAATCGCCAGACGGAGTCCACTGGTCGCTGATGCGGAAGGAACCGGTCGTGACCGAAGGCGCGTTCGATTCGCAGAATCTGGCGTTCTGGGACCAGACGGCCGGCAGATACCGAGCCTACTTCCGCACCTTCACGAAGGGCATTACGACGGGCAAAGTCTGGAAGCCCGCCGGCTTCCGCGCGATCCGCATGGCGTCCTCAAGCGACTTTCTATCGTGGGGTGACGAGGCCGACCTGACCTACGAGGACTCGCCCGTCGAGCACCTTTATACGAATCAGATCGGACCGTACTTCCGGGCTCCTCACATCCTGATCGGCTTCCCGACGCGGTACGTCGAGCGCGGCTGGTCTCCGTCCATGCGAGCTCTCCCGCAACCGGAACATCGCGAACAAAGGGCCGCCGCCAACCTGCGTTACGGAACGGCCCTCACCGAAGGGCTGCTCATGGCCAGCCGAAACGGAATCCACTTTGACCGCTGGAACGAAGCGTTTTTGAGGCCTGGCCCCGAGCGAACCGATACCTGGAACTACGGCCACAACTACATCGCCTGGCACGCCGTCGAAACAAAGTCTTCGCTGCCGGACGCTCCCAACGAGCTCTCGCTGTACGCTTCCGAAGGCGCCTGGACCGGTGACAAAAACGCCATGCGTCGTTACACGCTGCGGCTGGACGGTTTTGTGTCGATCAACGCTGGCTGGAAAGGCGGAGAGCTCATCACCCGCCCGCTGAAATTCGAGGGCGACCGCCTCACCCTGAACTTCGCCACTTCCGCCGCGGGCAGCATCCGAGTGGAAATTCAGGACGCCGCCGGCAAACCCATCCCCGGCTTCACGCTCGACGACTGCGCCGAAGTTTTCGGAGACGCCATCGACCGCTCGGTCGAATGGAAGACCGGACAGGACGTCAGCCGGCTGGCCGGCAAAACAGTTCGCCTGCGATTCACCTTAAAGGACGCCGACCTCTACGCGCTGAAATTCGGCTCGATCGAGTAACCGCGACGAGGGATCGGCATGTTTCCTGAATCGATTGTCAGCGGAGCTCGAACGGTCCTGGGCGTCGCCAGCCATTTTGAGCGGCTCAAGACAGTGGCTGCTCCGATGCTGGCAGCAGGCACGGCAAGCCAGCGCGGCTTTTTTACTCCGACAGAAGACGAGCAGATTCGTCAGCTTCTGGTGTCGTACTGGCAACCTCGAAACGCGCTGATCGAGCTCGTCGTGACGCTGCATCGTAACGCCGAGTCGCTCAGCGAGACCGACTTAAACGCGGATGAGAGTACCGGAAACACGAGAACGGCCGCGCTTCTCGTCGCGTGGGCGGGAGCTCTGGTTCTAGTCGATGCGGCCTGGTTCCTCCGCCAGAACTGCAGCACTCGCCCGGTGGTTCTGCAGAAGCTCAACGAGCCGGAACCACACTTTGGAATTCCCGGCGGGACGTACGATCGAATTCAGGCCTCGCTGACCAGTCCCGTTCACGCCTGGCACCTGTACCACGCGCGGGATTTCTGGAATCAGAATGAGAGTGCTCTTGTCGAACTCGCGCGAAACACCGAGCTGGAACCGCTGATCGAGATTGTTCGGCGAGTCAACGCGCTCAACGATGTTGCCCTGCAGCAGTACGTGGTCGATCGATTGCGGGTTCGTGCCCGTCAGATGAAAACGGCCGGTCGCGATCTGATCGGCCGGGCTCTTTACGGTCTGCAGAAAGCGGTTTCGAGTCTGATCGCCGATAAGTACACGCATCTTCGACACTCACCGAAACTGCCTGACGATGTCGCGCAGCAGATTCGTCAGCTCGTGCGGCCCGGCGACGTTTTTGTAAACCGCAAGGAGCACGCGTTTACGAATTACTTTCTGCCTGGCTACTGGCCTCACGCGGCGTTTTACATCGGCCAGACACCTCAGCTTGAGCAGTTGGGAATCGCCAGTCACGAAAACGGAAAGTCCCGCTGGAGCCGCCTGCTGGACTGTGACTCGAACGAGCCCGGGCGAGTCGTCGAGGCGATGAAAGACGGCGTCTGGATCCGGTCCCTGGTCTCACCCTTCACCGCCGACGCAATCACGGTCATCCGCCCTCGCCTGAGCGAACAGCACGTGACACTGGCCATCGGACGGGCGCTGTTCCACGACGGCAAATCGTACGACTTCGATTTCGACTTCACCCGCTCCGACCGAATGGTGTGCACGGAAGTCGTATACCGTTCCTACGAAGGGCTTGGCGGAGTCCGCATCCCGCTCACAAAACGAGCGGGCCGAATGACTCTGTCGGCAGAAGACCTGCTGCGAATGGCGGTGAGGCAGCAGCACTTCGAAGTGGTCGCCGCGTTTGTTCCGCGGCACCGGTCGACACTTGCCACTGAGAGCACCGCGACAGACCTCGTTCGAACAACGCTCAATGAGTAAGCCGTGCAAAGCGCAAAAAAAAAGGACCGGCCGCTGCAGCCACCGCCCCGAGATTGTCGTGCCCAGCGAGGGCAGTCACCGCACAACTAATCTCGAAACAACCGCAGAAAGCCGGTCCTTGTCAACCGCCGCAAAAAGATCAGTGGCGGCCCGGAACGATCTCGGCGAAGAACGCCGTAATGGTCCTATAGAGTTGCTTCGTAATCCGGCGATTCTTTGGCCGGTGATTCCGTCTTTAATTGGCAGGTTTTCGCAAGACACTTGCCTGTAACGATTTACTGCTGAGAAATTCCGCGGATATCATCCGGGAGATGGCCCTCTTTGGCATTTGGAACAAAGGCCGGAAGACCCCGGCGACTCGATTTCTGGAGCAAACTGATGCGAGTTGTGACATTCGGCGAGGTGATGCTGCGGCTTTGTCCAGAGGAAAACCTGCGGGTGCGACAGGTTCTCCCTGGCCGACTGGAAGCAACTTTCGGTGGCGGCGAGCTCAACGTGGCTGTCAGTATCGCTTTTCAAGGGGGAGAATCGGCTTTTCTGACGGCTCTCCCCGACAACCCGATTACAGATTCCCTCATTCAGGAGGCACGGAAACTCGGCGTCGACACCTCGCTGGTGCGGCGCGTTTCGGACGGACGATTCGGGATCTACTTTGTCGAAACGGGAGCCAATCAGCGGGGCGGAGCTGTTATTTACGACCGCTCCTGGTCGTCCATTTCCCTGACAACCCCCTCGAAATACGGGTTTGAGGAAGCCTTCGCCGGGGCCAACTGGTTCCACATTACGGGCATCACTCCCGCCATCAGCCAGCAGGCAGCAGAGGCGGCCAGAGCGTCACTCGAAGCCGCAAAGGCAGCAGGGCTCACGGTTTCCTGCGATTTAAACTTCCGCAAAAAGCTGTGGCGGTGGGACAGTTCGGTGAAGCCCGTGGAGCTGGCCCGGCGGACAATGAATGACCTCATGCCGTTTATCGATGTCGTTGTCGCCAACGAAGAAGATGCCGACCTGTGCCTGGGCATCTCCGAACCGTCGTCCGACGTCGAATCGGGCGAGATCAACACGGACGGCTACGTGGCCGTCGCGCGGCGGATCGTCGAGAAGTTTCCCAATGTCTCCAAAGTCGCCATCACACTCCGAGAGAGCATTTCGGCCAGCCACAACAACTGGGGGGCGATGTTGTTCGACGCGGCTGTTGACGCCGCTCATTTTGCACCTCTTAATACGGACGGAAATTACTCCCCCTACGAAATGCGGAATATTGTGGATCGAGTCGGGGCCGGAGATTCCTTCGCGGGCGGCCTGATCTTCGCGCTGAACACGCCCGAACTTGCGGACTCCGCAGTGGCGCTTCGCTACGCTGTCGCCGCAAGCTGTTTGAAGCACAGCATTAAGGGCGATTTCAATTACTCAACCCGAGGGGAAATTGAATCTCTGATGGGCGGCAGCGGCTCCGGCCGAGTCCAGCGTTAGTCGAATTCGATCGAACGAATTGTCGCGACAATCGATAAAACCGGCATATTCTCACAAGTTTATCACCGTCCAGGATCGATAAGTCTCCCAGATGCCTTCCACCTGTGGCGAGGCGCGTCCGGCCCCCCGGAGTGAGACTGATGAAACGGATTTCTCTTTACGCTGCACTGTGCCTTGTTTCTGTCAGCATGACCGGTTGCGAACTCGCAGCCGGTGCGATCGAAACGGCTTTCCTCTTTGGTCGGTTCTGGGGAACGACGCCGCTGATTCCCGTCAGCCCCTATTACAGCCAGATGATCGAAGACACCTACCACGAAGAAGAGCGGTATGGCCGCGTTCCAATTCTGGATCCGGTTGAGGGCGACAACGCTCCGCTGTACTGCCTGGACCCGCCAAGCCCGGACGAGGTCATTCGATCTCTCCCGCCGAGCGAACAGGGAGCAGGCGGGTTTGCGTTCATCGCCGAGAAACAACTCAACAATGTCCGCATCGTGATCGAACCAATCGTCGACCGGGTTGATGAGTGCCGCTTCATCCCGCTCGTCGGCCCGGCCCGGCTGCACCACTGCCACTACAAGTGCACGATTTATTACGACAAGACGATCCGCTCGGACTGGCCGATCCCGTTTACGCACACCGATCAGACTCAGGAAGTGGTCTACATCGACCACGACCACTTCATCCGCTGTGCGGGAGCCGCGACTCCGCAGTAACTACAGCGGCTGTAAAGCATTGAAGACGCCAGGAGCCCTCGCAGTTGCGAGGGCTCTTTTCGTTAGGCAGCCGCTCCGGCGCGTCCCGTCAACGCGACCCCGGTTGTCACTGCAACTGCACAGCCTCCTGTCCAACGAGTTGAACATTCGGCGGAAGCATTGTCGGAAGCCTCGCCTCGGCCATTTTCGCCAGCCGTTCATTCGGCACGTTGAAATCGTCGTCGTCAGTCAGGATCACCGGAGTGAGCGTCATCGTCAGCAGCTCGCCTTCGCCTGCGACCTGAATCTTCACGGCCACCGACGAGGGCTGTTCGACGTCGCTCTGGTCAATCCACACGATCGGATAGATGCCCTGAGTCCACGGCAGCCCAAACCGGCCGGCCCCGCGTCCTATGACGGCTGCTCCACTGTCGAGCCCGAAGCTGGCTCTGCCCTGAAGCCGATTGATGTCCTCCACCGTCGCGTGATATTTGTGCTTTCCGCCTCGCGGCGATCGATACTCAATTTCATAGGTCCGAATAATTCCGTTATGAGTCACCTCCCAGAAATTGATGACCTCGATGTCCTCGTAGACCGGTTTCGAACCGTCCAGAGTTGAATTCAGCATGCAGAGCCCGAACAGGCCGAGTAGAGCCCCGATGAATCCGCAGACGATCGGTCCGGCTTTCTTTGTTCCGTCCGTGACAGCTTCGTCAATTGCCGCTGGATCGGCTGCCGTCTGCCCGGCGTCCGGTACTTCCTGCTCGGCCGACCGCGTGCTTCGTCGTCCGGCGAACCACAGAACCAGTCCGCCGACGAGGCCGGCTCCCGCTGCCGCCACAAATTTCCACGGGGCTCCGCCGTCCGGAACTGAAGTCAGCACGACGTGAATGCCCATGAGAAGCACCCCGAGCGCGCCGAGAATCGCAAACGAAATCAACAATGCGGTGGTCGGGGAAACTCCCTTGATCGGTCGCCCGTTTTTCAAGACGTACTCCCGTTCCGGGTCCAGCCCGAGGTAGCCGTACAGCTTGATCGTCGCCTCAACAGACTCCGGCTGAGCAACCAGTGTGACGTACTCGCCCCGATCAAAGTCCTGTGAGAACTTCTCGACGTCGCTGGCTCCCCACTGCCCCTCGGTGACGCACGTGGCAAACATCTGAGCGTCGTTTTCCGGATGCCGATACTCGACGCCGGCCGCCAGTCGAAACATCGGGAGCTCCGCGTTACCTGCATTCTGAATTGCCGGCACGAGGATTCGGCCAACGATTGGCTGGCCGGTTTTGACGTAAGCAAAAAGGCCCGATGAAAACAGGTTTTTAAGGTAAGCGATGATGGTAAACAGGATCAGCACGGCTCCGATCCATTCGAGATAACCCAGCGGCAGGATGTAGTTGCTGATCGTGACGACAAAGGGCATCGGCGCAAAAACAAAGCAGCCGACACCAAAGATCAGCAGCGTCCTGACCGTTGTGCGGCGACGCTGGCTGTACGAACCGTTTTTCAACCGCTTCGGAATCGGCCGCGGAACGTTGGCCTCAAATTCGTCGCCATGATCGAAGTCTGGCGGCGGGGTGAAAGGGCCGAGCTCTCTGGCAATGTCCTCGTAAGAAACGAACCCGCCAGCGGCGAGCGCGCTGGACGGCGTCTCGTCATCCTCGCGTGAGCCCCGGTTCGCATCATTCGTCAGGTCGTCCGCCGATTCGTTTTCGGCGGCGGGAAACGAGTCATCGCTCATGTCTTTCTCGTGAGGCTAAGACGCGGTCAGAATCTCTTTCTGAAACTGTTCGAGCTTCGGGTCGCGAGACTCGGTCATGCGCTTCTGCATGAGCTGCCGGAACTCGCGAATCCGCTCGGCCTGGCCAGGATCATCGATGAGATTGTGCAGCGCGTCGGGGTCTTTTTCGTAGTCGTAAAACTCTTCCTTCGAGCGAAACACAAAGTGCTTCACTCGTGCGGCGATCGCCTTGTCCGTCTTCGCCGCCTCGACCATCGCTTTGAAGGTCAGCCCGGCCTGCGATTCGTTTCGGAACGAAGTCTCGCCATCGGCCCACGCGTTGTAGATGTACCCGTAATGGGCATTCTGCACGCTTCGCATCGAGTAGTCACGCTTGCTGGCGATCGTGTTGATATGAGTGAAGACGTCCGTTCGGCTTGAGTCCGCCTCGCCCTTCAGCACGCCGAGAAACGATTTTCCATCCGTGCCGTCGAGCGGCTTGAGGCCGAGCGCGTCGAGCACCGTCGGGCAAAGATCGATTCCAGACACGAAGTGAGCCCTGTCATGAGATCCCGGTTTGACGACGCCCGGCCAGCGGATGATCCACGGAGTTCGTGTCGAGTTCCGCCAGACATTCGTCTTGGCAAACGGCAGCGGCATGCCGTGGTCAGAAAGAAACAGCACCAGCGTGTTGTCGCGCTGGCCGGATTCGTCGAGTGCTTTGAGCACGGCCCCCGCAACCTGATCGGCTCGGTGGACCGACGTGAAATACTGACTCAACTCTGTGCGGACGTCGGGGATGTCCGGCAGGAAGCCGGGGATGTCCGCCTCCTTCGGCTGGAAAATGCGAGTGGCATCCGGAAACCCGCCGCCGTACTGATCCGCTTTGTTCTTCCGGTCATTCTTCTTTGACGCCTCTTCCTGAGCACTCCCGTAAAACGGCCGGTGAGGATCCTGGGCATTGGCCATCAGAAAAAACGGACGCTTCGCTTCCTGCGCCCCGTCAAGAAACATCTTCGCCCGTTTGTAGTAGTGCTCGGGCGAGCGACCGTTTTTGAGCTCCTTCGCCGGCACGATCTCGTGCCAGGCGGCACTTCGAGTCGGAACGACATGCCCGTGCTTGGCCATCAGTCCCGTGTGGTATCCCTCGTCGCGAAGCTTCTCGACGAGAGTCGGCACTCCGCGCCGGATCGGATTGAAACCGAGGGCTCCGCTGTTATGTGGATACCGTCCTGTCATCCAGACCGCGCGAGTCGGCTGGCAGATCGCAATCGTCACGTGCGAGTGCTCAAACCGCATCCCCTCACTGGCCAGCCGATCGATGTTCGGAGTAATGCCCTCAATCGGGCAGCCATAGACACCGACCGAATCCCAGTTCATATCGTCCACCGTGATCAGCAAAACGTTTGGTCGATCGGTGGCGAATGCGTGAGATGTGGCGAGAAGCAGGACAACAGCGAAGAGAAACCGCATTGATTGGCTCCGGTACTTGTAAGTGGCCCCTGCCCCGTCACGGCCAGTCACGGCGCTGTGGAAACAAATCCGATGGTGGCGGCGATGTCGCGGTGGTTAATTGCGAGCTCCGCCTCCGAAGTTCTCGCCTGCGGCTCAACGTTAAACGACCGACGCAGAGGCCGTGCCACTTCAGTTTCTCAACGGGCTGCTAACGGCCGACGTGGAAATCGAAGACGAGAACGTCATCAAGCAGCGGGCCGACCAGCTTCACGAACTCCTCATGAGCTGCGTGCGGCAGGTACTCGTCGCGGCCTGCGGCGTCTCGGAAGCCGACGACGAAGGCGTGTGTAAAACCTTTGGATTTCCCCTCGACGCTGACGTCGGTGCCCCACTCGAATTCGACGATGGCTTCGATCTTTGACGGCAGCTTCGCGAACTCAAGAGTCACTTCGTCGATCTGAGCGGCGGTGACGTCTTCTTTGAATTTGAACAGGACGACATGGCGAAGAATCTGTTTCTGTTCCACGGGGTTCACTCCCAGAGCTTCCAGCATGCAGCTGGCGACGAATTCGTTACCGGCTTCGTTCAGATGGACGGTGTCGGATGTCAGGATGCCCCGCTCGGCCTGTTTCGGGTTGTGAATGCGAAGGTGCTTCAGAAAGCGGGCTCGCAGATCGAACAGCTGCGATTTCGTTTCGACGGCCACCTTGCGAGACGTGGCCGAGAATTCTTCCAGCATCACGTCGAGGCTGTTGGAGCCGTCGGTTTTCTCGCCGATCATGCTCGGCGTGCAGAGGATCACGCGGGCTCCGGCTTCGTTGATCTGCCCGATGATGTCCTTCAGGCCGGACTCGAACCGGTCGCGCGGCGTGCCTCGATCGCGAATCGAGTGCCACACGTCGTTGATGCCAATGTAGATGACGACGACCGTCGGCTTTTTGCTGAGGACATCTTTCTCAAGACGATTTTCCAGGTCAGTCACTTTGTTTCCGCTGATCCCGGCGCCGATGACCTCAACGCCTTCGATCTTCTCGTTGATTGTGTTGCGGACGAGAGAAACGAATCCCTTCGGTCCGACTCCGGCCTGCGTGATCGAGTCGCCCAGAAAGATGACTCGGTCACCTTTCTTGAGGTCTTCGGCGGACGAAGTAGAGAAACAGGCCAACGTCAACATGACGGCCAGAGTCAAAGTGAGGCTTCTCATCAGTGGTTCCTTCAATGGAGGCGTGTCTTTCCGATCGAAATTCGCAGGACTTCGGGACGATGATCGACCATCCCGTTCGGCGTCAAGTCGCCGGGCCGCGCAGGATGTGAAAGTGACCCTACTTGCCGATGCAGAATCGGCTGAAGACTCGATCGAGGATGTCGTCGGTGTAGACGGCTCCCACAATTTCTCCGAGATGGTCGAGGGCCCCGCGAATTTCGATCGCGATCAGCTCGTCGCCGATGGCGAGCTGCGCGGCATCGATCGCTCGGGCCAGCAACTCCGCCGCCTGCCGCAGGCTGTCCCGGCTGCGTGCGGCGGTCGACCCGACGAGCTGTCGGCTGCCGCGGCGCTCTTCCTGCAACTGCCGACCGATGTGCGAAAGCAGCCCGGCCACTCCTTCACCACTGACCGCCGAAACCGGATGCGCAGCCGGCCCGAAGGGCGGCATGCTGGCCAAAGTCGATTCCTCATTCGACTGGCAATCCGATTTTGTGAGCACCGGCAGCACGGGAAGATTCCGCTGCGCGAGGGCGAGTTGTTTTTCCGCGTCGCAAGCAATCTCGGCGGGCGTGGCATTCGCCGCCGAGCACCAAACGATCAGGTCTGCCTCGACAGTCTGCTCGTCGCGCTGCTGTTGTGCTGCGGCGGAGATGCCGTTCACCGGGCTGTCGACGGCGAGCGACTCTTCCCAGCCGGCCGTGTCGACGACGTCGAATTCGCCGGACATGACTGGCGCCGACAGCCAGTCGCGCGTCGTGCCGGTTTCGTCCGAGACGATCGCCGCGTCGCGACCGGTCAGCGCGTTGAACAGCGTGCTCTTGCCGGCGTTCGGCAGACCGGCGAGAACAACTCGCAGCCGACCCGTCGAGTGCATGCGCGTGTCGGCATCCTCATAAAGCTGAGCGACCGTCGTGCGGCACTCCGAAAGGGACTCGACAAGTCGCTGCTGCGAGACAAACTCAATGTCTTCCTCAACGAAATCGAGTCCGGCTTCAAGATCGGCGAGGACGTTTAAGAGGATGCTGCGAATCTCACCGATTCTTCCAGACAACCCGCCAGCGAGTTGTTTCAGTGCCGTCTTGAGCTCGTCCGAATCGTACGCGTCGATGACTCCCAGAACCGCCTCTGCCTGCGTCAGATCGAGTCGCCCGGCAAGGAACGATCGCAGAGTGAACTCACCGCGCCGCGCCGGCCGCACTCCGCGCCGAAACAGTTCTTCCAGAACGAGCTCCAGCAACGGCGGTGAGCCGGGCAGATGCAGCTCGGCCATCGGCTGCCCGGTGTAGCTGCGACGGGTCGGCCAGAGAAACACCGAAACCGCAAGCGTCGCGGTTTCGGTCAGCGCGATCTCTGATTCGAAACGCCGCGCGGCCGTGCCGATTTCATTTCGGTCGAGGCCGCACAGCGCGGCAATAATTTCGACCGTGTCCGATCCGGAAACGCGAATGATCCCGCGGGCCGCCGGCCCCGGCGCAGACGCGACCGCAGCAACCGTCTCGTCAGCATCAATGGAAGAGAGCGTTTTCACACAGCGGGTATCTTGAGTTCAAATTGGAAGAGCGATTACACCTGCGGCTCCCAGCCCGGTTCATATTCTCTCGCCCACTGAGCCATCGCTTTTTCGTCGCCCATGATGCGGCCGTTTTCGCTGCTGCAGTTGAGCGTGCGGCCGGTGCGGTGCGCGATGTTCCCCAGGTGACACAGCAGAGTGCTCTTGTGGCCGGACAGGATTTCCTGGTTGAGGCTCTTCGGGTCGTTGCTGCGGATCGCCGCGACAAAATTCGTAATGTGCTCAACGTCGCCCTGGTTCCCTTTGAACTCTTTGGAGACCTTGTCTTTTTCGTCATAGACCCGGCAGTTGCCGCCGCCATCGACCACGAGTGAACCCGTCTCGCCATAGAACGTGACGAAGTCGTTGCTGTGGCGGTTGCAGCTCAGGCCGTCCCAGGTCGCCGACTTGCCGCCTTCGAATTCGAAGGCCACGTTGTGAGTGTCCGGCGTCTGCTGGTCATCGTCGAAGCGGTATCGACCTCCGGCTGAGACGACCCGGATCGGGTACTCAACCTGCAGACCCCAGCGGCACAGGTCGAGCGCGTGGATGCCGTTGTTGCCGAGCTCACCATTGCCCCACTGCCAGAACCAGTGCCAGTTGTAGTGAATCCGATTGTCGTAATACGGCACACGTGGGGCCGGGCCCTGCCACAGGTCGTAATCCAGATGGCCAGGGACGGGAGCCGGTTTGCCTTTGTTGATCGTGCCGCGAACGTTGCCGTACCACGACGTCGAGTGGTAAACGCGGCCGATCCCACCGTCCCACATAAACTGCATGGCGGCCTGAATCGAAGTCGAACTGCGACGCTGCGTTCCCATTTGAACAATGCTTTTGTTCTTGCGAGCGGCTTCAACCATCAGCTCGCCTTCGTTGGCGTTGTGACTGCAAGGCTTCTCGACGTAGCAGTGTTTGCCGGCCGAACAGGCGAGGATCGTCGCCGGAGCGTGCCAGTGATTCGGAGCCGCACAAACCAGCGCGTCGAGCTCGGGATCGTCGAGCATCTTTCGAAAGTCGCCGATCGGCTTCGTCGTCTTGCCGGCATCCTCGAGCACTTTCGCTCCGGCCGCCGCACGATCGCTGTCGACATCGCAGACGTATTTCACCTCAACATTGGGCTGCTGAGAAAACCGCTGGGCGAGCGACTTGCCTCGGCTGAGCCCCATGACACCGACGACGACTTTGTCATTCGGTGAATCCTGAGCCAGCGCCGCACCGCGACTCACCACGTACCCTGCCGCTGCCGTTACCGCGGCTCCGTCGAGAAACTGTCGTCGATTCAGTCCGTCTGTCATGGTCTGCTCCCAGTGCAAGGTTGACTGTCGTCGTGTCCCGCTCACCGCCGCTGGCTCACCGCCGCAGGAATGGTGACATTACAGAATTGAGTGAAGTCGATCCAGGCGAGTCTGCGTTTTGCTGCACCCTGCGGGTTCCGGTTGATTCGCCCCTTCCGGGTCGTCGAACTCGTCCATTGCAGGAACGGGTTCGAAATAAGTTCCCGATCCGGGACCGCGTACCGGGGGCGAGGCTCCTGCCGAGCCGCGCTGCCCTTGCGATCA
>JAQBVJ010000131.1 GCA_027623235.1 Planctomycetota bacterium | reverse complement strand
ACGCAGCCATGCCTGCGAGGTTCGCTGCTGCGCTGATCTCTGCAAAAATCCCCGGCAGTGCCATTCGAGTCAGACACCTTTCCGGACACCTCAGTCGATCGCTTTTGGAACCGCCCATGCCACCGCTCATCCCAACTGACATTCGACTCCCGTGGAACCGCCGGGAGTTCCTCGCTTCAATGGCCGCGATGGCCGGCGGAGCGACGCTCGCCCGATCGGTCGGGGCAGAGGACAAACCGAAGCCGCCCCCGGCGAAAGCCGACACACTGATTGTGCTCTGGATGGGCGGAGGCATGGCTCATACGGAGACGTTCGATCCGAAGCGGTACACACCGTTTTCTCCGGGAGTCAAAGCCAGCGATGTGCTCAGCACGTTCCCTGCTATTCCGACCGCGATCGACGGTGAGTTCATTTCCAAAGGCCTCGAAAAGGTCGCTGCGGTGCTCGACCGAGGCACGCTCATCCGGTCGCACGTGCTGGGCGATCTCGGGCACATCCTGCACTCGAGACACCAGTACCACTGGCACACCGGTTACGAACCGCCGCTGACTGTCGCCGCGCCGCACATCGGCGCGTGGATGGCGCACGCCCTCGGCCCGAAGGATCCGGCCGTGCCCGGCTACATCGACATCGGCCAGCGGTACGAGGGCAACGGTGAGGCGGAAGAACTCAAAGCGTTTCAGACCGGAGGTTGCCTCGGCACTGAGTTCGGTCCGTTCCGAGTCGCGAACCCGGACCAGGCTGTCAGCGTTGTCCGACCGCCGGCCGGCATGTCCATGAAACAGTTTCGAGCCCGCCACGAGGCTCTGCTGAAAATGATTGCCGCGAGCCCCGTCGAAAAGAAGGTCCGCGACATTCACCGGGAAGCGCTCGTGCGCTCGATCGACGACGCCTACCGTCTGCTGAATTCTCCATCGGCAGAAGCCTTCGACCTCTCCCTCGAACCGAAAGAAAGTTACGACGTCTACAACACCAGCCGCTTCGGGCAGGGTTGTCTGCTCGCCCGCCGCCTGACGGAGGCTGGAGCACGCTTCATCGAAGTGACGACCGAGTACGGCCCGTTCAAGCAGTGGGACACGCACGACAACGGACACACGCGGCTGGCGCAGTTGAAGACAGAAATCGACGCCCCGATCGCTCAACTGGTGCTCGACCTGGAAGCGCGAGGTCTCCTTGACCGCACGCTCATCGTGCTGGCCAGTGAGTTCAGCCGCGACATGCTGGTTGAGGGCAAGCCGGATAAGCCTGTCCCGAATCAGGTCCAGCAGCCGGACGTGATTGAGGAACTCAAATTCTACGGCATGCATCGTCACTTCACGGCCGCCAGCAGCGTGCTGATGTTTGGCGGAGGCATTAAAAAGGGACTGGTCTACGGCCGCACTGCCGACGAGCGACCGTGCGGAACAATCGAAAACCCGATCAACATTACTGACCTTCACGCGACGATCTGCACGGCGATGGGAGTCTCACCGCAGTACCACGTCGAGGTCGAAAAGCGTCCGTTCTTCGTCACACAGGACGGCGTCGGAAAACCCAGAATGGAACTGTTTGCGTAGGCCGTGTCTCGAAAATCCAAATGGGAGGGCGAGACTCGACCTGCGCGGGTTCGTTGCAGACGAGACTTCTTGAATTTCAACCGGGCGACGGGAACCACGAATGTCACAAAGGGTCAACCTCGTCGCGAAGAAGATCATCGCCAACGTCGAGAAGGTCATCATTGGGAAACGCCAGGAGATCATCCTCACTCTCGTCTCAGCGTTTTCTGAAGGGCACATTCTGCTGGAAGATGTGCCCGGTGTCGCCAAGACGATGCTCGCCCGGGCTCTGTCCGTCAGCTTTGGGTGCGACTTCAAGCGGATTCAGTGCACGCCGGATCTTCTGCCCGGCGACATTACCGGTGCGTCGATTTTCAATCCGAAAACGACGGAGTTTGAATTCCGCGCCGGACCGCTCTTCACAAACATTCTGCTGGCCGACGAAATCAACCGGACGACACCGCGAACTCAGGCGGCTCTTCTGGAAGCGATGGCCGAGCAGCGCGTCACGGCCGACGGCGTGACGTACGAGCTCGACGAACCGTTTCTCGTCATCGCGACACAGAACCCCGTCGATCAGGAAGGCACGTTTCCTCTTCCGGAGGCACAGCTCGACCGGTTTCTGATCCGCCTGAGTCTGGGCTACCCAGGCCGCGAGCAGGAATCGGAAATGCTGGAACGGCTGCAGCGGGAGCACCCGATCGACTCGCTCGAAGCCGTCGTCACCGGTGCCGACATCGTGGCCTGCCAGCGGGAGTGCCGCGAAGTCAAAGTCGATCCGAAGGTCCGCAGCTACATCCTCGATCTGGTCTACGCGACGCGTCAGCACAACGACATCCTGCTTGGCGGCAGCCCGCGCGCGTCGATCTCGCTGTTCCGCGCGTCTCAGTCGCTGGCCGCAATCCGCGGAAATAATTTCGTGATGCCGGACGACGTCAAACGAGTCGCCCCGGCCGTACTGGCTCACCGCATCATCGTGAGGCCGGAAAGCCGCCTGCGCCGAATCACCGCGACGAAAGTGGTCGAGGAGATTCTCGACGAGGTCTCCATCCCGACAATCCGGGCCGGCGAGGAACTGCTTTAGGAGCCGTTAATAGATCTCTCCCGGTGTGCAACGGGGTGGCGTCTTCGTCCGGTTTCCGGATCGGGCCGGCATCTGTACGATGGCCGGCTCATTTTTCGCTGTTGCCCTTTTGAAATTCGCACCTCAGGAGTTTGCAGATGCACCCACTGATCATCATGACAATCGGCATCGCCCTGGTCATCGGGATGATCATGAAGCTGAAGGTGAACGCCTTCATCGCGCTCATCACAGCCGCTGTGGTCGTCAGTCTGCTGGCGATGGATCCGGTTTATGACAAGTCCGAACTGACAACAGCGTTGAGGTCCGTTGACACGGCAACGCTTCCAACTCTGCTGAAGGGTTCGAAGTTGAGCAATCCGGAACAGGAGTGGGTTGCTGAGATCGCCCGGGGCAACCAGGAACTCGTTGACAGCGACGTGCCGCTCGTGCTGGCCGTTCTGAATGCGGACAAAAAGACGAAGCGAGCACCGGCCCCTTCGAGTTCGCGTCTGGCCAGCTCGGCAATTTCACGAGTCGCCGAAGCGTTCGGCGGAGCGTGCGGCGGCATCGGCATTGTGATCGCCCTCGCCGCAGTCATTGGCACGTGCATGATGGACAGCGGAGCGGCCGATCGCGTCGTGCGTTCATTCATGAATTTGCTCGGCGAAAAACGCTCGCCCTGGGCACTGATGGGCAGCGGCTATGTCCTGGCGGTGCCCGTCTTTTTTGACACGGTGTTTTATCTGCTGGTGCCACTGGCGAGATCGTTTTATCGGCGGACCGGGAAGTCTTACCTCAAGTGCATTCTGGCGATCACGGCCGGCGGGGCGATCACTCACACCCTCGTGCCGCCGACGCCAGGCCCGCTCACGATGGCGGCCACGCTGGGAATTGACCTTGGCACGATGATGCTTGTGGGAGCCCTGGTGGCCTTGCCGGCAGCTATCGCAGGAATCCTCGTGGCAGGATGGATGGACAATAGATACGACATCCCCATGCGGGATATCCCCGGCCACGTTGAACCGGAACCGCTCAAAGATGAAGAACTGCCGGGTCTGTTTGAGTCGCTCCTGCCGGTCGTCCTGCCGGTTGTCATGATTGCCTGTCACACGGCGGCCACTTCGATTGCGGATAACCTGTCAGGCGATGTCGCCGCGACGGCCAAGTCTCTCTCCGCCTACACGGCTGTCTTCGGCAACGCGAATTTCGCGCTGCTCATCTCAACCGCGATCGCGATCTGGGTTTACATCAAACAGCGTGGCGCGTCGAAAGAAGCGATGGCGAAAGTTGTTGAGACCTCACTGATGAGCGGCGGCGTCATCATCCTGATCACGGCGGGCGGGTCCGCCTTCGGAGCGATGCTCAAAGCGGCAAACGTGGGGGGCTCGATCGAGACGATCGCCCGCGACTCGTTCGGCGGCGAAATCTCGGGCCTGCTGATTCTCTTCCTGGGCTTCGGCATTGCGAGCCTTTTGAAAGTCGCCCAGGGCTCCAGCACGGCGGCGATGATCATCACCTCGGCCATGCTGGCTGACATCGTGACCGGAGTCGACCTGCCGTACCACAAGGTTTACCTGGCGACCGCGATCGGAGCGGGCTCGCTGGTCGGCTCGTGGATGAACGACAGCGGTTTCTGGATCTTCACGAAAATGGGCGGCCTGACTGAGGAAGAAGGTCTCAAAACCTGGACGCCGTTGCTCGTGATCCTCGGTCTGGTCAGCATGGCGGTGACGCTGATTCTTTCGACTGTCATGCCGCTCGCCGGTTGAGTCATGGTTGCTCGAAAAAACGCCACCGCACTCGGTCAAAACGGAGTGGATGATGCCGCGTGATAATCGGTTTCGTCATCAGAATTACCCCCCGCAGCCGGTGGCAAAGCCACAGTTCAAACATGCGGTTGCCTACGACGGCCGGCAGCGTCGCGACTTCGATCGGCTGCACGCGGATCTCGGAATTCGAGACATCGTGGTTGTCCACGGCACGTTCATGGGCGACGACCCGCTCGGCATTGTGGAAATTCTGAAGAGCGTTTCCCGATCGGTGCCCGTGCTTTCGCAGAAGATCGACCAGTTGGCGGCCGAAGTCCAAAAGCGGACGCGACCACTGACAAATTCCGTGTCGGAAGACATCGCCAATTACACGCCGAAGTTTGGCGACGAATTCCAGAAGTTGACCGGCGACGATGTGAAGGTGGAGCGGCTCGAACCCACCTGGTCGAGCCAGAACGATCACTTTGCCAGAGCCGACCTGGCCGTTCGGCTGGTCTGCCGTCTTGAGGATTTGCGGCTGGCAGAGGACGAGCGAGTGCTCCTGTGGGGGCACAGCCATGCCGGAAATGGTTTCGCAATCCTCTCGAATCTTCTGGCCAATCATCGCCAGTCGGTCGAGTCGTTGTTTGGTCTTGTTGAAGCCAACGCAGTGGGAACCGACCGTTTCGGCCAGCACTGGAAGAGAGCTCGGCAGATTCTTGCTTCAGGTCCGTCGCCACATCCGCTGAGCCGGCAGATCTATATTGCCGCGTTCGGCACACCGGTCCGTTACGGCTGGGACATCAACGGGTATCGACAACTCGTGCATCTGCAGCACCATAAGAAATGGGAAGAGAAGCGACCCGAACTGACCCGTCCGCTTTTTCCGCCGCACACGCCTCACGAAACCGTGACAGCTCAGCATGGAGACTGGGTCCAGGCATTTGCGATCGCCGGAACTGACGTGCCGACTCTGCCCGGCAGAAAGATGCACGACGCGCTGGCTCAGATTCTGGAAGCGGGGCTGGAGGAACCACGGCACGGATTTGACACGCGATTCCTCTTTCCCAAGAAGGTCCGAGACACGTGTGCCCGCTGGAAGGCCGGAACACGGTGTCACGCTGACGGTCTCAGTCTGCTCGTCGACTACGCGTTCACGCAGCGAAAAACGAAGCTGCTGCTGCCGATCGAGCAGTCGGTCTTCGGGCATGGAGTCGCGACGACCATCGATTTTCTGCCGACTCACCTGGGGTTCATCATGGATGCGCTGATCAAGGAAGAGTTCGCACCCTGAATTGAAAGCCCGGCGCGAGACGCAGTCAGATCGCGAAGTATCCTGGGAAGTGTTCCGAAGCTTGACGCCGAAATGCGGAGTCCACTGAAGAGGATCTCGCCATCGCGTCCGCGTCGTCGCCGCTGTTTGACGATTCTCGATCTGGTGGCACCAATCCAGCCTTCAAGGTATCATCATTCGTTGATGGGTCGCGACAGGTCGGAATGGGCAGGAGTCTCGACTTCGACCCGACCGCGTGCGGCAGTTTCAGCAGGGACGCGTACTCAGCACGTCGTTGAGCTCTGACAGCCGTTAGTGTCGAGACGCCTTAGGAGAATACTAATGGTGGGTGCGCGTCGCGTCTGTTTGTTTGCCGGCCTGCTGGCTGGCTTCGTCCTCGGATCTGCTTTGCCGGGGGTTGCTCAGGAAGTCTCTCAGGAAGAGGCGGCGGCCATTCGCGAGTACCGCGTCGCCATCGCTTTTCAGAAAAAGAAGCTGTTCGCTCAGGCTGCGGAGCGGTGGACTCAGTTTCTGGTGAAGCACGCGAAGGACAAACGGGTCCCGGCGGCTCACCTGAATCTCGGCGTGTCCCGGTTCGGCGAGCGGAAGTTCCCCGAGGCCGCGGTCGTGTTCCGCGATGTCCTCGCAAAGTATCCGACGTTCGATCAACGGGACCGGGCTCAGTTCAATCTCGGAATGTGCCACTACAACATCTCGCTGAGCCTGCAGGATGTCGCCGATCAGAAGGCGGATGATGCGGCAAGCCAGACGGCGGCGGTGAACGCGTTCAAAGCGGCGGCGACCGAATTCGACAAGCTCGTCAAGCAGTTTGCGACGAGCACGCACCTTGTCGACTCACTTTATTATCAGGCCGAATGTCTCTCCTTCGGCGGCGATTTCAAAGCGGCCGTGCCGGTTTACGACCGCATTGTGAAGCAGCATGCACAAAGCCCGGTTGTGGCGGACGCGACTTACGGGCTCGGTTTAGCATTTTCTGAATTGACTCAGCACGAAGACGCGCGGCGGACCTTCGCGGAATTCACACAGAAATTTCCCCAGGACGAGCGGCTCGACGAGTGCCTGCTGCGTCAGGGGTCGGCGCTGGTCGAACTGAAAAAGCCCGCCGATGCCGAAAAGGTTTTCGCTCTGGTTCAGGCGAAGAAAGACTCGCCGTACGCCGAATGGGCTCTCTACCAGCAGGCCCTCGCCGTGCAGGCCCAGGACAAACTCCCGCAGGCCGCGGATCTTTATGAGTCCGTGCCGAAGCGGTTTCCGGAGGGAGATTACGTCGGAGCGTCGCTGCTGGCCGGCGGCAAATGCCGCTTCCGGGCCGAGCAGTTTCCGCAGGCCGAGGCCGATTTCGTGGCCGGAATTCCAAAGAAGGATGCCTACTCGGTTGAGGCCGCGTGGCTGCTGGGCCGGACTCAGATTCGTCTGGCCAGGCCGGTCGATGCCGTGAAAACGCTCGACGCGGGCATTGCCGCGTACGGTCAGGCTGCGGTCAAAGTGCCGGAAATGCTCGCCAGCATGCAGTTCACGCGGATTGAGGCACTCGCCGCGCAGCCGGAGCCGCGAAAGACGACGCCTGCTTTGTTCGCCGACTTTGCCGCGAAGAACGTGGATCATCCGCAGGCCGCCGACGCGGTTTATCAGGCGGCGTTCGTTTCGCTGGAGCTGTCAGATTATCCCAACGCGAAGAAGTATGCGGACGCGTTTCTCGCCAACGCGAAGTTCGCGAAGCACGAGTTGACTCCGGAACTGCTCTTCATCGCCGCCGAGAGCTCGTTGCTCGACGAGGTCGCGGACATTCCGAAGGCTCAGGGGTTCTACCAGCGACTGATCGCCGAGTACGTTGACTCGCCACAGACTCCGCTTGCGAAACTGCGGATCGGGTACTGCCTGTACTCGCAGAAGCAGTACCCGCAGGCGGTCGCCCATCTGACACCGCTCGCCGGCACGCTGACCAACGCCGACCACAAAGCCGAGGCATTCCTGCTGCTTGGTCGATCGCAAATGGACGCTGGCCAGACGGCTCCTTCGGTCGCCGCGTTCCGCGCGTCCGCGTCGGCGAATCCGAAGTGGTCTCGCGGGGACGAGGTGCTGCTCCTTCTCGGCACGCAGCTACGGGCGTCGAATGACTTCAACGGGGCCCGCGCTGAACTGCAGAAGCTGGACGCTCAGTTTCCGGCAAGTGTTTATCGTGACCGTGCGTGGTTTCTGCTTGGCGAGGTCGCGCTCGACCTGAAAGAGCCTGACCCCGCGATCGCTGCGTTCCGCAAAGTGGCGGCTGATTTTCCGAAAAGCGAACAGGCTCCGCGAGCTCTTTACAACGCGGCGTCGACGCTCGTTTCGAAACCGGATCCGGCGGGAGCCACTGTTGAGCTGACGAAGATTTTGACGGCTTATCCGAAATCGGACATTGCCGGGAACGCGACCTCGCTGCGAGGTGACTGCCAGTTCCAGCAGAAAAAATACAAGGAGGCCGCGACGGACTTTCAGGCATTCCTCGCCGGTCAGCCCGCGCAGAAAACTCCGGACGACCTCAAACTGCAGAACGCCGCGCGGTATCGGCTCGCACTGTGTCAGTTGAAAACCGACCAGGCGGTGCTGGGAATCACCGGGCTGCAGACGCTGCTCAAAGAGGCGAAAGATTTCCCGGACGCCGATCGTGCGTGGTACGACCTGGGATTCGCGTTGCTCGATGTCGGCAAGCGCGAGGCGGAAGCGGCGGCGGCGTTTCAGTCACTCTCCACACAGTTTCCGGACAGTCCGCTCGCCGGCGAAGCGTGGTTCCGCATCGGCGAACTGCACTCCGGAGCCGACAAGAAAGCCGAGGCGGCGACGGCTTTTGCCAGCGGCCTGAAGGCGAAGACACTGACGCCAATGCTTCGTGAGACGCTGCTCTACCGGCTTGGCGAAACTCAGTACGACCAGGAGCAATTCAAAGAAGCCGCGGTGACGTTTCAGACGCAGATCAAGGAACTGCCGCAGGGAACGCTGCTGACTCCGGCGCGGTTCCGGGCAGGCGAGTGTCTGCATCACCAGGGGGAGTTTGCCAGTGCCCTCGCGCTTTACGAAGAAGTCATCAAGTCGTCCGACGCGAAGTACCTGCCGAACGCCCTCTACCGGGCCGGTGATTCGGCGGGGGCTCTCAAAAAGTGGCCCGACAGCCAGAAGCACTACCAGCAGCTGATCGCGAGCTTCCCCGAATTCTACGCGGTCAACGAGGCACGCTACGGCCTGGGGCTCGCACTGCAGAATCAGAATCAGCTTGAACCGGCGAACAAAGTGTTTCTTGAGGTGACCACGAAGACAGCCAGTCCAACAGCCGCCAAGTGCCGCTTCATGCTGGGTGAGATCGCATTCGCTCAGAAGAAGTACGAGGACGCTTCGGCTCATTTCCTGGAAGTCGTTGTCGGATATCCCGAAAAGGAAGAGTACGCCGAATGGCAGGCACTCGCTCATCTGGAGTCCGGTCGCTGCTTTATCGAGCTGCAGAAATTTCAGCTCGCCCGTGACGAACTGCAGACCGTCGTCACGAAGTACCCGAAACACCCGCGAGTCAAGGACGCGCAAACTCTGCTGACAGGGATCAAGGACAAATAATCATGACAGACTTTCGACAGATCGCCCGGCCTGGAGTATGGGTGGCTGTGCTGGCCCTGATGTGTGCCGTGCCGGCCGCGTTTGCTCAGGAGGGCGGGGATTTGCCGGCGCCGCTCGCCGGAGACGCGAATCCCGCGGCAGTTCCCGCAGCGGCGGTTCCTGCGGAAAAACCTGCGGAGTCGCTGGCCGATTCGCAGGACGACTCAATCATGGGGATGGTCCTCAACAGTGGTGCCACCGGGCTGACGTTCATGGTGGTGCTCATTCTGTTCTCGCTCGCCGCCGTGACCGTCGGCCTGGAACGGGCCGTCAACACAAGGCAGGACCGGATCGTGCCCGCCACTTTTCTCGGTGATCTGCGAACGCTCCTGGGTAAGACTGACGTGAAGCCGAACGAGTTTGCGGCGCTTTGCGAGAAGACTCCGTCACCCGTTGCGAGAATTCTGCAGGCTGGGCTGTTACGCACAGGCCGCCCCGTAACCGAGGTGGAAAAGTCGATGGAAGACGCGGCGGCGCGAGAAATGGCAGAAATCCGAGGCGGCATTAAACCGCTCAGTGTCGTCGGCGCGGTCGCGCCGCTGGTCGGTCTGCTCGGCACAGTTCTGGGCATGATCATCGCCTTCCGCACGGCGAGCCAGGAAGGACTGGGCCGCGGCGAACTGATGGCTCAGGGAATTTACATGGCTCTGCTCACGACGGCTGCGGGACTGACGATCGCGATTCCGTGCCTGCTTCTGGCCGCTGTGTATAACTCACGCGTCGAAAAATACTTCCGCGAGATCGACAAGTCGCTGATGGAGACGATGCCCTGCTTCGCCCGGCTTGAGACCACCTCAAAAACGGAGCAGCCGTCATGAAACTTCCCGTCGACTCATCCGAATCCGATGGCCCGAATCTGACGCCGGTGATCGACGTCGTGTTTCTGCTGCTGATCTTCTTCCTGGTCGCCACCGAGTACCACGACGCCGAACGGGAGCTGGACGTGACGTTGCCGGAAGTCGCTCAAGCCCAGCCGCTGGCGATGACTCCGGAACTGATCGTGAACATCACAAACGAAGGTCGCTACAAGGTGGCCGCGCAGGAATACGGCGAGCCTGAACTGGCAGCGCTGATTGCTCAGGCAAAGAAAAACAACCCGCAGCAGTCGACCCTGATCCGAGGCGACGGAGACAGCGCGTTGCGCTACGCCGTGCGAGTCATGGGACTGTGCAATAAAGTCAAAATGCCATACCGGATAGCAGCACTTCAGGAGTGAAATCGCGAAACGGCACCAGAGTTGTGACAGCTGATCTCTGATTGTCGCCTTTCGCTCCGCGAAAGCAGCGCTACTTTTGCGGAGCGAAAGGCGACAATCAGCACAACTCAGAGCCAGCACGTCCCCGTCCAGGAGGCGACGATGAAAATCAAACTGCCAGCGTTCAAACCCGGGTGGCTGTGGAATTCCTCGCGGGCTCAGATTGCGCTCGGAATCATCCTGCTTGTCGGGCTGCTGGCCTGGCTGGCTCCGAGGCCGGTGGAGCAGATCGTCACGGTCAGCGACAGCGAGTTCTGGCGATCGGAACTGGCTCCGTCGATCCGCGAAGTGCTGTGGGAAACGCCCGCCGGCGTGCCGGGTCTCGACAAGATGCTCGCCAGCGACGGCTCCACGCAGCTCGTCACACCGCACCTGACCGACAATGGCGCAACGCTCTACTTCAGCCGCCGCGTTGATGGCGGACGGACCGACATCTTTGTAACGCGGCTTGTCGACGGTCAGTGGCAGGCCGCGCATTCGGTTTCGGATCTCAATTCCGGCGCTGATGATCTCGGCCTGATCGTCGGCTCAGGCGGGCAGGAGATTTACTTTTACTCCAACCGGCCTGGTGGCCTGGGCGGGACCGACCTCTACGTTTCGCAGCGGACGGAATCCGGCTGGTCGACGCCGAAAAATGCCGGCGCGGCAATCAACTCGACTGCGGACGAATATGATCCCGCGCTTGCTCCAGATGGCCGCTCCATTTACTTCGCCTCAAATCGAAATGACAGCCCGGTGCCTCAGCAGCGAACCGGCGCGAACGGCCCCCTTCCGTGGAACACGACCCTGCGGGCTCAGCGAGATCGCATCACGTTTGACCTCTACGCGGCGACACGCTCCACAGTGGACTCTCCGTGGACTGCCGCGGCCCTCCTGACGGAAATCAGTGAAGCCACCGCGTCGGAGGGAGCACCGTTCGTCTCGCCTGACGGATCGTTTCTGTACTTCGCCTCGGATCGACCCGTGCGCGACGGCGAGCCGCGAAACCTCGACCTGTTCCGCACCCGTCTGACGAATGGTCGGCCAGGCGAGGTCACGAACCTTGGCGCGGGAATCAACTCGCCGGCGGACGAGACAGAGCCAGCACTCTCGCCGGAAGGTTTTACGCTGGTCTTTTCGAGCAACCGCGACGGCGCGGATCGGCTTTACTCAAGCCGCTCGCGTGAGATCGTTCGTCGTACCACCTGGGACACCTCGCACGTTCCCGCGTTCCGGAACGCGTGGGTGCTCGTGCCGGCACTCCTGATGGCTGCGATTCTGGCGTGGCTGATCTGGCAGCGCGACAAAGTGGTCGACCGTCTCTGGCCGGCGCGATTCTTTCTCGGCAGTGTGATGATCAACATGCTGCTGCTGTTCCTGCTGGCTGTGTGGAAATTTCCTGCGGTGCTCGATGTCGTCAAAAAGGTGTTTGAAGAGTCCGTGCCGGCTCCCGAGATGCTCGACGAAAACGAACATCAGTCCCACGAAGATGGCCGCGAGGCGTATGAAAAAGTCGCCGACCTGAAATCGCTCGAAGCCGAAGCGGTCCCTGAAGCCGTCCGCCAGGTGACGGATCCACAAAGCTTCCCGGAGCAGACAAAACGCCTGACGCCGACGGTTTCCGCCGACGTCGCGCGCGCGTTGCCGCCCGAGCAGGTCCTGTTCGTGCAGCGCGAGCGACCACAGGAAACGCCGCCGACTCCTGCCGCGCCTTCCGATTCTCCGTTGACGCGTCGTCGCCCGAGGCCGCCCGTTGAGATGGCAGCCGTCCCGGACGTTTCTGATGTGCCGCTTCCTGAAGAGGCACTCCCCGATGGAGCGGCGCCACCCGAGCAGACCACCGTCGCGGTCACTCCGAGCAAAGCTCCGATGACGCTTCCAGCGCAGCTTGCGGCCGCCACTGATCCGGCACCGGCTCAAGCAGAGGCGGCGAAGCTCGTCCCGACGAAAGTCGCGCCGACCGAGCCGACGATGACGACACCAGTCCGCGTTGCCGCGAATCCGTTTCAGCGGAGTCCGGCCCGGCAACGCCCGGTGACGGTTGCGGCAGCCGAATCAGACCTCCCGGTTCTTCCGGGCTCGCCCACAGTGGCGCAGGCTGAGTCGCTGAATCAGGCGGAATCCACGGTCGAACGGTCCGTTTCGAAATCCGTCCCGGGTTCACCCGCTGCCACGGTTGCGGCTGCCGCCCCTCCGATGGCCGTGCCGGCACCGAGTCGAGTGCCACCCGTCGGCCCGGCAGTGCGCCGGCAACCGGACCTGACTCAGACCTTGCCGACCGAACTGGCGGATCCCCTGTCGCGCCGGCCGCGAGCCTCACGGACGGTCACGGCGGTTGCGTCGCTCGATGCCGCACTGCCTGATGTCGCAGCTGCGACCGAGATTCCCGCTGAGCAGACCGTCGAAGGAACCCGCCCCGAATTTCAGCGGTCCGCGGCAGAAACGACCCCGCCCGCTGGTGCTTTCAGGACGGCTGCCGCGGAAACAGAAATCCCGATGAGTCGTCCGGCCACTTCCACGCCGATCGTTGCGGCAAGGACTCCCGTCGCCGAATTCACAACTCCGATCGGAACCGGGCTGCCACCGAAGCCACTGTCCCGGCAGCGTCCCGGCAGGCAGACCGAATCGGTTCTCGTTGCAGCCCTCGACGTCGACCCGGTCGCGACCGGTGAGGGCGAGGTCGCGAATGAGGCGGAAGCGGTTGCTGCGGCGACGGCTCAAGTCGAGCGCAAAGCCGTTTCCTCGGGAGAGGCCGCTGCGGCCGCCATTCGTGCAGAACTCCACTCGCTGCCTGAGATCGACGCGGCTCCACTGAATCCCGCTCCGCGACGGTCGGCAGTCACAGCACTCGCGTCAGCCGACGTGCCACGTCCGGCGTCCCCGTTGACGCGTCGTCCCGGCGCGGCTGTCGCGTCGAGCGATCTGCCAATGGCCACTCCTGGTGAGACGGCTGACGTGCCAATGGGCGACGAAGCGGCGACCGCGAATTCGGTCGAGGCGGACGAGTCGGCGCTCGACCGAAACGACAACGGCAGCCAGTTGCTCGCGAGTGTCGAGACTCCTCGGGAAGATTCGGGACCGTCGCGGTCCGTTCAGAATCGAATCACGATCGGTGAGCTGGCTCAAAAATCCAACGACGCCCCGCCAGCGTTCAGCCCGATCGCCTCGCGACTGAACCGCAAACGGGCTCGCGCGATGAAGGTGGCATTTGCCGAAGACAACGTCGGACTGCAGGCCCTGTTCACATTGCGGCAGGGCGACACGCGGCGGATGCACATCGAGTTGCTTGGCGGGTCCGAAGAAACGGAGAAAGCGGTCAGCCTGGGCCTGGAGTGGCTCGCGAAGGTTCAGATGGAAGACGGGTCCTGGGATCTGCAGAAGCACCAGGGCAGTACAAAGTCCAACACCGCTGGAACCGGGCTGGGGCTACTGCCGTTCCTGGCCGCCGGCTACACGCACAACACGGATGGAAAGTACAAAGAGGTCGTCGGGAAGGCGGTGCAATGGCTGCTCGCGAATCAGGAGGAATCCGGCGAACTACGAGGCAAAGGCGACTCACAGAGAATGTACAGCCACGGCATCGCGGCGATTGCTTTGTGCGAGGGTTTCGCGATGTCGCAGGACGAGGCACTGAAGGAACCCGCACAGAAGGCGCTCAACTTCATCATCGCCTCACAGCACCAGCCGTCTGGTGGATGGCGGTACAACCCGAACGAGCAGGCTGACACATCAGTCGTCGGCTGGCAGATGATGGCTCTCAAAAGTGGTGAGATGGCGGGCCTGAAAGTACCGGCGTCGAGCTATCAGCTTGTGCAGAAATGGCTGTCCTCTGTCGAAAGTACGACCGGGCCCGGCGGCACCTTCGGCTACCAGGATCGTAACGCTCGCCCGTCGATGACCGCGGAAGGACTTCTCTGCCTTCAGTTCATGGGAACTCGCCGCGACGACCCGCGAATGCGTTACGGAGCCGACTACCTGCTGAAGTCGCTGCCGAAGAAAGATCAGGTGCTGACCTCCTACTACTGGTACTACGCAACGCAGGCGATGTACCACATGCAGGGCGACTATTGGGAAGAATGGAACGAGCGGACAAAGGAAGTGTTGATCACGACGCAGGAAACGTCCGGCGCGAATGCGGGCTCCTGGGTACCTCGCGACGCCTGGGAGAACTCCGGCGGCCGCGTCTACGCCACGTCGCTCAAGCTGCTGATGCTTGAGGTCTACTACCGGCACCTGCCGCTGTATGACCAGTTGGAGTTCTGACCGCGGACAGTTTCGCCTTCCGGGAGAACGGGCGAGAAGCCGCCAGCCTCCGGATAGCAGCCCGTTGAAAAGGTCTGATCCCTGTAGCGGAGCGGCGCACGCTGCCCGGTTTTGCATGGGAAAGCGCGCTCTGACCGGACGGCTTATGCCGCGCCGCGACTTTTTCAACGGGCTGTCCGGCGTCTGTCGGCAAAGCATTTCCGCGATTCTCTCACGCAAGAATGTCTTTGACGACGTTGCCTTTCACATCGGTGAGCCGCATGTCGCGGCCGGCATACCGGCAGGTCAGCTGCTCGTGGTCCAGGCCCAGCAGGTGCAGAATGGTGGCGTGCCAGTCGTGGATGTGGACTCGACCTTCGACGGCTTCATAGCCGTATTCATCGGTGGCTCCGTGGGCGAGGCCGCCTTTGGTGCCGCCGCCGGCCAGCCGCCGCATCGGATGCACGCGCTACAAATTCATTGTTGAGCAGAAACAACGCCTGCGAGGGAACGGTCGTCTGCTCGCGATCAGCGGTGATCAGCGACGGGTCGGCTCCATCGAACAGCGCGAGCGCTTCGGGCAGGTTGTCGCGAATGATCGGCAGATAGATCGAACGGTGAGTGTTTCTTGGATCATTGACTGCGGCCAGTGTTGAGTTGCGTCCAAAGCTCGTCACCGGTCCCTCGCCAGAAAGTGCCACGACCGAACCGACTGGCGGTGTTGTGTCGAGCTGCCCGCTCACGGCCAGCATGGCGTCGCGAAGACACTCAGCGTCGAGTCGTCGGGGAGCCATTCGCCACAGCAGCGTGTTGTCCGGATCGACCTCCATCGCGGCCGGGCTGGCAGTCGAACTGAGCTGATAGACCCGACTCATCACGAGGTACTTGATCAGCTTCTTGACGCTCCAGCCGTCGTCAATAAATTGAATTGCGAGGTGGTCGAGCAGTTCCGTGTGCGTGGGCGGACGACTCGCCAGTCCGAAGTCGTCGGCGGTCGGGACGAGGCCTCGTCCAAACAGTTGCAGCCAGACGCGATTGACCATGACGCGAGCGGTCAAAGGATTCTCCCGGCTGGCGACCCACTCGGCGAATTCCAGCCGACCGCTGCTTTTTGCAGACGCTTTGAGCGGCTCCGTCGTCAATATCTGCAGAGTGCCTCGGGGGACTCGGGAATCGCCTGGCTGATCCGGCTCGCCGCGCACGAAGACCGGGCTGTCGCCAATGGTCTGCATGCCGTCGTTCGTGAAGTCGCCGTTAGTATCGAGCGTACGCAGAAGGATCGTGGACTGCGGCGCCCCGAACTGCGGCGCCCCGAACTGCGGTGGAGGGCCAGCCGGACGTTGCGGCTGGAAGAGACCACCGTGAGTTTCGACGATCCGGAAATCCACGCTGCCAACGATCTCGTCACCCGGCTTCGTTCCCGATTTCGTCAACCGAAGTTCACCGATCACAGAACGATTCGGGCCGCCGAATCCACCAAAGCCACCACCGGGCCCGCCCGCTGGTCCTTCTCTGAAGCTTCCTGTGATTCGAATCGCGTCTGCCGAAGTCTTGACGAATGCCTCACGATCGAGAGTCAATGACACCGTCACGGGCTGACCGCCGGCGCGCGTGCCGGTGTAAACTCGTCCTCAGGCCGATTCGCGAGCGTCCTTGAATCCGCAGTACTCCACGATTCAACTCACGAAGCGGAAAAGTTCAACGCACGATCTATGAGTCTGCATCCATGCAGGCTCATAGATCGCAATTCGTTACATGGCAAGTGATCGCCGTAGATCACTCCGCAGAGTGGAGCCACCATGGGAAGTGCAATTGCCACAGCTGTCGGCGCGTTGATCGCTGCTGCCGCTGCTCACTACTCAAGGCAACGAGCGCTCCCGGAAATGAAACAACGCGAGGTCTGCCAGACTCTCAGGATCGCAATTCACCAGCGATGACTATCAGAAAACTCTAAGAGCCCTCAACATCACCTGGTCCATGAGTCGCACGGGATGCTGCTACCACAACGCCGTCATGGAACGTTTCTTCTGGTCACTCAAGCATGAGTGGACGAAGTTCGATACCGTTCCCGATATCAATCAGACCAGAATCACAGTTCTCCGGGCCTCTGTGTTTCAAACCGTCGCTTCCGGATGGAAAGTGATTTCGAGCACACGTCCCTGAGCCCGCCTGACCGACGAGTGGCAGAATTATGAGCAAATTCAAAGCAGGCATCATCGGGCTCGGCTTTATCGGCGGAGCGGACCAGGTTTCCGGGGATGCCCTCGGCCAGCAGGTCGTTGACCTCGACGGAACCCACTTCGTTGCGCTGTCGAGTCACCCGCAGATCGACCTCGTCTGCGGTTCCAGTCGCGACGCGGGACGCAGATCGCGATTCGAACAGCGGTCCGGCACGAAGACGTACTCCGACTGGCGCGAGATGCTCGCCACGGAGAACCTCGACATCGTCAGCGTCGCGACCTACGCACCTCAGCACGCCGAGATGGTCATCGAAGCGGCTCGCGCGGGAGCAAAGGCGGTCTTCTGCGAAAAACCCATCGCCCAGACCGTTCCCGACGCCGAGCGAATGCTCGCCGCGTGTGAGGAATCGGGCACGCTCCTGGTCATTAACCACAACCGCCGTTTTAACCCGCAGTACCGCCGGCTGCGCGAATTCATCGCGGCCGGAAAACTCGGCGAGCTCACATCCGGCTCGCTTCAGTGGGGCAGCGGTCGGCTCGGCAACGTCGGCACTCACATGATCGACGCCGTGCAGATGATCGTCGGCCAGCCGGTCGTCGCCGTTTCCGGAACGCTTGACCTGACCGGCCGTCCCGACTGCCGCGGCTCCGCCTTCAATGATCCCGGCGGGTGGGGCATGCTGCGACTCGAAAGCGGCCTGATCGTCACGGTCGACGCGGCCGACGAAGCCAGAGTCCCCGCGCAGATCACAGTCAATGGAACGCTGGGCCGAGCCACCACGGGAGGCAGCGATGTCACCGTGAAGTTCCAGGGCGGCGAGTCTCAAACCTGGAGCAACCCGCCCGACACGGGTTCATCGATGGACCTGGCCGTCGAGGAAATTGTACAGGCACTCGCCACTGGCGAATCATTTCCCTGGTCTCCCGAGGAAGCCGCGCGAACTTTGGAAGCCATCGTCGGCTTTCACGCCTCGCATCATCGCAACGCCGCCTGGACGGCGCTGCCACTCACTGCGAAGGATCGCTCCATCGAAGTTCAAAGCGGCTGAGCCTTCCCCCCCCGTAGGACGGACGCCCACGTCCGTCCGAGCCATGCCTCCACTTATCGAAGACGGACGTGGGCGTCCGTCCTGTGAGCTTCGACCGTCGTCTGGAAATTACGACTTCATGTCACACCGCATTCTTCAGATCACCGACTGCCACCTGTTCGCGGACCGGCGGGAACTGCGCGGCATTGCCACCTGGCCGCGGCTTGAGGCTGTCCTTGATGAGATCCGAAATCGCTTCGCCGATTTTGACTGCCTGGTCGTGACCGGCGACACGGCTCACGATGAAATCGAAGAAACCTACGTCGCGTTTCGCGAGGCGCTCGGCGACCTCACCGAACGACTTTTTCTGATCCCCGGAAACCACGACAACCGCGAGGCGATCGCAAAGGTCTTTCCCGACCGCTGTGAGCTGATCGATGGTCGTCTCACCTTTCAGCACAGTCTGGGAGGCTGGCAACTCATCGGCCTGGATTCCCACATCCCGGGTGAAGTTGCGGGGAGAATCGGTGCGGCACAACTCACCTGGACTGGCGGTCCCTTCTGCAGCACGCAGGACCTTCACACTCTGATCTTCGTGCACCACCCACCCGTGTTGATCCACAGTCGCTGGCTCGACGCAATTCGGCTTGAAGATGGCGAGGTCCTGATCGAGCTGCTGGAACAGTTTCCCAACATCAAACTGGTCTGTTGCGGACATGTGCATCAGGAGTCAGCGACTGCAACTTCTGGCCCACTGGTGCTCACAACGCCGGCCGTCGGCCCTCAGTTCCGGCCGAGGACTGACGAGATCGAAATCGACCCGCTTCCCCCCGCACTGCGAGTGATCGACCTTGAGCCGGACGGGACATGGACAACACAAGTCGTGCGAAGTGAAGTGAAGTGAAGTGAAGGCGACAGACCCCGTGGACTGATTATTCGTGTTGAACGGTCAGGTACGCCTTCGGCGTAAGAAATGCAGACCTGTTTCAGGCTCTTTCAAAGGTACGAATCATGACTGCTTCCCCTCCCGTTAAGACCGCCGTCGTCGGCCTGGGTCGATTCGGCCGACTTCACTCGCTGACGTTGAACGGCCTCGCCGAGTCGGAACTCGTCGGCATCGTCGCACGGCGGGAAGAAAGCGTCGCCGCTCTGACCGAGGAACTTCCCGGAGTTCCCGGCTGGACGAATCTCGAACAGGCCGTCGCCGAGTGTGAAGCCGAAGCCTGGGTCATCGCCTGCACGACGTCACAACACGTCGCCGTCGCTCGGGCTCTGCTGGAAGCCGGCAAGACCGTGCTGCTGGAAAAACCGGTTTCGGAAAGCCTCGAAGAAGCGCTCAGCCTGAAGCCGCTCGTCAAAGACGATTCCAGCAACCTCATGCTGGGCCACATCGTCCTGTTTAACAGCGACTTCCGCGCTCTTCAGGACGAGGCGAAACACCGAGGCCCGATCTCGTACATCGACTCCGTTCGACACCGCCCGGCCAGCATCGTCAAAGACTTTGCCGGCGAGAACCCGCTGCATGCGGCGATGGTTCATGATCTCTACATGGTTCAGGCTCTGATGGATCGCGCAGAGCCGACTCAGTTCAGTTCGCAGTTTCATCGCACGGTCTCTGGGGCGGTCGACCTCGCACTGGCTCAACTGACATGGGACAACGGGCCGGTCGCAAACTTCGCGGCCTCTTACCTCACGCCGTCCGGCATGCCGCCGCGCGGGTTTGATCGGACGGAGGTTTTCGGCGAGGGTTGGGCCTCGCGCATGACGCCGAATCCGCGGCCACTGGAAGTGTGGAGCGAGAAGGCCGAGTGGCCGTTCGCTCTCGAGATCCGCACGGACGAGTCCGGCCCCACCGGGATGATGGCTGAGGAGTTGCGCTGCTTCTGCCGAGTCGTCCGCGGCGAGCAGGCTGTTCCGGTCGGAGCGACCTACCACGACGCGCTGCAGGTGCAGTCCTGGATGGCCCGCCTGGAACAAAGCAAAACCCCGTAGGACGGACGCCCACGTCCGTCCGTCGAGATTGTTCCTCGCTCCGAGGTTGTGAATTTATCGTGGCGTAAGCTTCC
>JAQBVJ010000130.1 GCA_027623235.1 Planctomycetota bacterium | reverse complement strand
CCCGGCTTGGCTTCACCCGGCTTGGCTTCACCCGGCTTGGCTTCACCCGGCTTGGCTTCACCCGGCTTGCCTTCACCCGGCTTGCCTTCACCCGGTTTACCTTCACCCGGTTTACCTTCACCCGGTTTACCTTCACCCGGTTTACCTTCACCCGGTTTACCTTCACCTGGCTTGCCTTCGCCTGGTTTGCCTTCGCCTGGTTTGCCTTCGCCAGCCTTCTCAGCGTCCTGTGCGTCGATCTTCTTGATCACGCCTTCAGTTTCGCCTTTCACGTCATCCTGTTTGTCCGTGGCGCGGTCGCCATTGCCGCCTTTTTCGTTGATGGCGCGTGCGTCCTTTTCTTTGCCAACCAGTTTGTTGACGTCTCGCAACAGTCCCTGAATGCGCTTTCGTTCCGCGTCGATTTCACTGAGACGGTTTTCGCTCTGCAGCAAATCCAGCAAGACATGCAGATTCTTGAGCAGGTCTTCCTGACGGGTCACGGAGTCTCCGAACTGCCCGCTCTCGAGCAATTGCTCAATGATCCGCATCTGGCCAACGACCCGGTCTTCCTGGCTGCGACTGATCGCCCGGAGCAGAAGGTCCGCCCGCTCGGGATCATTGCTCCGCATCTGCTCCGCCATTTTCCGCATCGTCTTTTGAAAACGTTCAAAGCGATTCGCGAGCGCCTGCTGATCCACGTTGAGCGGAATCTCGCAGCCACTGGCTTCAGCGGCAGGCGTCGTTTCGGCCGGATCGCCCTCCGCCGGATCCACCACTGCAGGAGCAGGTTTGGCGGCGGGCGTATCAGCAGGAGATTTCTCTCCGACGTCCTGCCCGAAGGCGGACACCACAGGACTCAGCAGGAACGCGAGCGTCAGTAACCGCAGTGAGAATCGTCTCATCATGATTTGCTCCTGAACCGGAAAAGCCACGGAGAATGATCCGCAACCTGACCAGCATAACCGGTGGGGGGGTGCCTGATTCAAGAGCACCTGCCTTTTTGACTCCCTCAAATCCACTTCCGAGCCGGGAAACGGGTTGCCAATTCGAATGACTGTCGGTCCCGCTACTTCAGCAAATCCTTCAGCAGATTCTTCTTACCCTCTTTCGCCGCCTTCTCTCGAAGTGCTTCCTGGTGGTCGATAATCGCTTTGAGCTGCTCAAGCGCTTCCTGAAAAGTCTCCAGCTTTCGCATCTCTTCCAGCACACGCTCCATGTGAGAAATCAAGACCGAGATTGCTTCAGCACTGGCATCGATGGTCGGGATCGGATCCAGCTTTCTTTCATTCGCAAGACGGAACAGGCCAATCGCCTGGTCGACTGCAGGGTAATCGTCCGTGCCGATCGCGTGGAGCGGTTTTACGATCTTGTCGTCAAGACGCTCAAGAGTCTGCGGCGTGTGCAGGCCGTTATTGACAAGTTCCTCACGAATGTCGCGAAACCCAAGTTCGATCGAAGCCGTTTCATTGGCATTCTTTCTCACCTGATGCAGTGATCGTTCGGCGCAGGCGACGATCGCAGCCGAACTTTCGGCAATCTTTGCGCGAGCCGCATCGTCGATTTCACCACCTGCCGCCAGAACGCGCTTTCGTTCGTCCGCCTTCGACCGATGCAGGATCAGGTCCGTCTGCGTCTGCCGAGCCTCGGTGAGAATCTGCTCAAACTGACGACGCAGATTCAGCTCGCGCTGGTAGAGAACGCTGAGCAGTTCTTCGTTGCTGACAATTTTGAAGGCGTATCGTTCGCCGCGAGTCTGGTGCGGGCCGTTCAGATCGTCTCCGTCGGTTGCCACAACACAAACCGTCAGCGACTGGCCAAGAGACATATCCAAATCCATGACCTTAAACCGCTCGTACTCCTCGTCGTCGCTACGTTTCAAAACGAACTCGCGAATGGGAATTCCATCTCCGCTGACGACGGGCGGCGTTTCGAGTTCCACAGTCTTCCGCTCCTCATCGTTGACCTGGTACTCAAACTTCAAACCCGAAATTCCATAGTCATCCGAAATCCGGCCGAGCACAGGAATCGAAGCTTTGCGAGTGATCGACGTTCCGATGCCCCGCAGCTTTGTTTCCACCAGCGGTGGCGTGTCCAGCACTCCGTTGACCAGCAGACGCGCGGGTTCGCTCGTCAGAATCGCATCAGTATCTTCGAGAAAAATTCGAATCTGAGTGTCGGGCGCAATGACGAACGGAGATCCGTACTCCGTCGTCAGTCTTTCGATCCGACTTCTGGCCGCGTCGTTCTCTTGAGGAGACAGTGCAAACGGAATCGTAAGCTGTCGACTTTCAGAGCCGATCCAGTCGGTGACCCGACCGGGATCCAGGGCGTTTTTCGAAACCAGCTCGCCTTCCTCAGTTCGCTCAACAAGTTCTGCAGAGACAGCATTCCGGGATCTCGCGATGACGAGTTCGAAGTTTCCAAACTCAACCCGCACACCTGCGAGTGGTTTGTTGCATTTCCCCTGAAGTAAAAACTCCGTTTCGGCTGGAAGGGCCACTTGAGTTCCGCGAACCTGAACGATGTCACGCAGCGGATTCTTTTCCGTCCAGTCGAGATGCTTGCGGCCCGTGTACACCGGGTAGTTGCACGCCAGTTCGATCAGCTCCAGACCGGGAGGATCGACCACCTGAATCTGATACGGGCTGCGGGTCACAAAGTCGCCGCCGTAGACACGAAACTCAAGATCTTCCAGCACCCCCGTGATCGTATGACGGAATTCGTCGTCGAGCTTTGAGCACAACACGGTCCCTCGACCGCCACCGATCATCCGGTAGGCCAGCTGAACTCGATCCGGTACGACGCGGCCTTCTTTCGACTTGACGAGAATGGTCAGATCGCTGCCTCGCGCGTGTTTGTATGAATTGCCTTTGAAGTCCCGGACGAGATCGCCCGGCTGCGCGACGACGTGAATCGTGAAGTCGGATTCGCGTTTCCAGTACTCCGCACTGAGGCTGAGGAAACTGTCCCGCCAGGTCGCGAATGCCTGCTGATTTGCGACGGCCAGGCCAACGATCGATGCCACCAGGACGGCAGCTGATGTCACCGCTTTCCGCATAGGGCCGCGATCGAACACGCTGGTCACGTCGAGCTTCTGCGCCGCCTGAACGACATCATCAATCGTCCGGTTGAGCATCGCGCCGCTCAGTTCCGACTGCGGATTGCTTTGCGACTCAGCAAACTCAACGGCCGTAATCAAGCGGTCATTGAGTTCAGGAAACCGTTTCTCCAGAACCAGCGCCAGCGCTTTGGAGCGGAATCCGCGAGCCATCCGCAGACCGACCCAGGTCGCAAGGAGAAAGGCCATCGCCGTGACGACAGCCACATCAAACCCGGCACGGAACCAGACCGGGAGTTCCAGACTGCTCATCCAGAACCACGCGTGGTCAATGCCGAAGCTCAACCAGAAAAGCACACCGAGTGCCGCCACCACAATCGCCGAGCCCTCGATGAGGACATAGCTGCGGATCTTTGCTCGAAGGTTGTCGAGCAGCGAACTCAGTTCCGGGCGCATTGGTGACATCGTTATTGCCTCACGCCAGTTTCAAAAGTTTTCGTGTCAGCCACTCCAGCGACAGCACACCGATCAGCAGGTACATCACCCAGTCCCGGTCCCACAGCGTCTTGAGCTGCTGGTCGATTTGAAATTCCTCGCCCATGTTGGGGAGTCGTTTCGAGACTTCCGTCACGTCCGCCGTCGCATCTTCAAGCCGGAGGTACTTGCCGAGCGGTTCCGCGGCGATCAGCCGCAGCAACCGAGCATCCTGGCGGGCATTGTCCGTTTCCAGATTGGGCAGCACCACATCAATCTTTTCGGTCAGCGTTTCCCGAGACTGCGGCACGGGCACTTCGATCTTCCAGGTACCCACTCCACTGACTCGAAAGTTACCGACGTACTGCCCGGCTCGCGTGGAATCTTTGAGCATTTTCAATGGCGGAATCTTCGGACGACCTTCCGGATCGTAAACCTCAACTTCAACCGAATCCGCCGTGAGCGGGTTGAATTGCGGATCGACCAGCTGGGCTCTGACTCGAACCGTCTGTCCGAGCACGTACTGATTTCGTTCGAGAATAATCGTGCCGCGATTCGTTCCGCGTTTCAGTCGAGCCTGCCCGACTTCGCGAATGGACTTCGTCCAGAACCGCTCGTAGTAATCTTCATCGATCGCCCGCAGCCGCCACATCTCCGGGCTGCCCAGGTACAGAACGCGGCCGGCTCCGTAATACTGGGACGCAAGCAGGATCGGCTGACCGTAGCTGGTGATCTGAAGCGGATCAGAAAAGTGAGCATAAACCGTCGCACCGGCCTTCGGTCCGCTCGTCGGATAACACGAGTAAACTCCAGCGAACTCACGCCAGATTTCCGCGGATTCAACGGGATCGTCGGACAGTTGCAGGAATCCGGCCTCGCGTCCTTCACGAGTAAACTCAAACGGACTCGGCGTCGTCATGGCCCGGTCCGGACCCAGATCGACGGTAAACGAATTCGGGACGACCGGAATCAGTTCGCGAAGCTTCTCCAGCTTGCGGGCCGAGGCCGTGTCCGGCATGTAAACGTCTCCGGCGACGAGAATCATTCCGCCCGCCTGTGAGAACACCCACTCAGAAAGCAGTTCGATCTGCTCCTCGGAAAGAAGTTCCCAGTCCGGATCGAACGCCATGATCACGTCGTACTCGTAGAGCTTTTCTTTCGAATCCGGAAAGCTGACGAGCAACTCGTTGGATTCCTGGCTGACGGCTCCAGTCAGGTCGATCGACTGCAACCAGACATCAGCCTGCACAGCGTTGTGCCGGTACAGCATGTTCCGCACGAAGCGGAAATCGCGCATCGGCCCACCGGCCATCACCAGCAGACGTGTCTTGCGGTCCACCATGTTGATCGACTTCCGCCGCTCGTTGTCATCCTTGCTGAGCTCGACGATGTTTGTCGTCGGACGGACCCGGACGTAGTACTCGTAGCTGCCAGCCTGCTCGGGGAGTTCCTGAAACGGGACCCGGATCGGAACGCCGTCTTCTCCCATCGCGATTTCCCGCGACGCGATTTGAGTGGGCTCGCCGTCGACGTTTTCCGGTTTGCTTCGCAGTTCGACGACGGCCCGGCGTCCGGCCATCCCCTGGCCCTGCACAAATGCAGCGATCTCAAACGTGTCGCCGATGTGCACATCGCTCGGAGCCTGCACGCTCGCCACTTGAAGGTTAACGGGCTGATCCGTGCTTCCCGTCCCGATTGTGATGAGTCGAGTTTTTGTGTTGCGAACGGCCGATTCGAGATCGATACCGGCATTCGAACCGCCGTCCCCGATCACGACGATGCCCGACAAAGATCGATCGTTGATCTGACGAATCAGGTCCGCGAGAGATTCTCCCATTCGGGTCTCGAGCCCGGTCGGGCGAACGAGTTCCGTCCAGTCGGTTTTCGGTTCGGCCACGGTGCCTTCGGCCTTTGCATCGGTCCCGGCCGCAGACGCAATCTTCGCAACGCGAGGATCATTCGAACGAAAAACGGCGTGAGGACCGTTCAGTTTCGAGTCGAATGTGTAAACGCTGACCGTGTGACTTTCCTGCAGGTTCTTGATGAGGTCCGTCGTCGAGAGAAGAGCCTCAACCGCCTCGGCCCGCGTCCGATTTTCGTCACCGTTACCTGAAACGGTGCCGTCTCCTGAAAGTTGAACGCCAATCGGCTGCTTCTCTGGAAACTGCATCGACAGCGATTTGTCGATCAGGACCGCGACCTGAGACGGACGAAACGCCAGCTTCTGTGTTCGTTCCTGAGGGTTGATCGCGATGAAGACAATTCCGGCAATCGCTCCAAGACGCAGTAACAGCAGCCACACCTTCCAGAAAGGATGCAGCTCAGCCGTGTCCCGGATGTAGGTGTAAAGGATGATGCCAACAAAAATTGCGAGCCCGCCAATCGAGACGAGCCACATGAGCGGCGTCTCTGGCAGATCGTATTCGATCGCCCGAAACGTTCCGGCTTCCTGTGCGAGAAGCGGCATCAGATTGTCGAGTCCCAGCGTCACGCGGCTCCTCCTCGGGAGTGGTAGCTCAACCGGAAACCGAGCATCTGCTCAGCCAGGAAGAACACGATCAGAGCGATCAGAATCCACTGGCGGATTTCCTGCCCGGCATCGCGGCCAGCAATCCAGGAAAGCTCACCGGGTTCCTGAATCGTAATTTTCAGGTCGTCGCCCAGCTGTTTGCGGATTTCCTCGGACGTGGCGAGGTTCAATTCGCTTTCTTCAAGCGGCACGTTGTAGGTAATCCATCGTTCGACCGGTGCATTGTTCTGATCAAGAAGCTTGACGACGTAAATTCCCGGCGCGTCGGTGTCTTTAAAGGATGCGGTGAGGCGGACTTCGCCGGCCGGCACTGTTGTTTCCGGCTGCGTCCGTTCGGTTTCGCCTCCAACTTTTTCTCCCGCCTCACCTTTGACTGCCGCCGCTCCTTTGGAAACAGAGCCATCCGACGTGACTGGTGCGGCCTGAAGTCTTGTGACCGGACTGCTCGACGTTTCCGGAGCGGTGATTGTCACTTCGTCGAGGAATTCGACGGGGTTCAAGGAAATACTGATTGGCTCGCCGACGATCCGGCGCTCGAGGACACGATCCTGCTTCGCGATGTATTTTTCCAGGTCAAGCATCATCGCCACGTAACTGGGGTAGCGAGCCCAGTTGTTCCACCTTGGGCCACCGCTGGAGAGGCAGGCGACGACCGTACCGGCTCCAAACTTTTCCTCGAAGATCAGCGGAGTTTTGTCAGCCAGCCGGGCGATCGTTTTGACGCCGTCAGCACGTTTCTGATCATCGCTCTGCCAGTCGTCGGCGACGGGAAAATATTCAAAGACGCGGGTCAGTCCCGTAAACGGATTGTCCTGACCTCGAAAGACTTCAAAGATCGGATGTACGCTGAAGATCGTGTCCGGACCGGAATCCGCTTCGAGCTCGCGAGTGGCCGCTGAGATCAGGCCCAGTTTGACCGGGAAGAGTCCCTCGCCATCCCGGTAAAGTTCGCTGATGTAGAACGCTGGTTTGATTTCGTCGCCGAGGAACCATGCGATGCCGCCGCCCTCTCTCGCGAAGCTCTCCAGCGGAGCCAGCGCGTCCGGCGGCAGGCTCGACACGTTCAGCAGGAAGATGCTCTGAAATTCTTCGAGCGGACGTCGCCTCAAATAGTCAATCGTCTCAAGCTGCATTGAATAGCCGGTCACACCTGGATCAGCAGCCATCGCGTCGACAATGTAGTCGCCCTCGTCGTTGGCCGGGTTGCCTTCGATGATGAGAACCCGATTGACCGGCGCGATCTCAACGGCGAGGAATCTTGCGTTGTCCGATGAAAGCGAATCCGCGGGCAGAGTCACGTCGATCCGGTGACGGCCGGGCGACTCAAACGTCAGGTCAAACTGCTGAGTGACCTCGACACCGCCTTCGACTTTTTCAAAATTCACAGCCAGCGGCAGCTTCTGCCCATCCTGAAACAGACTGAGCGAAACATTCTTTGCGAGCTGGTCACCGTAGTTTTTCACGCCGACCGTCAATCGAACGGGCACTCCTGCCGACGCAACCTGCACATCGCCAGTCAGCTTTGTCAGGCCGAGATTCTGGTTTCGCTTGCCGACGGTCTTGACGAGGTTGATCGTGACGCCGGCCGTGTCGAGTTCGGCAATGAGCTCACCAAGCGACTGCTGCTCTTCCCAGTCCGCCGTTCGGAAATCAGAAATGATGTGCAGATTCCGCACAGAGGCCCGATCCTCAAGCAACACATTCCGAGCTCCCTCAAGTCCACGGGCCAGCGCGAGCGACTGATGCGAGCACTTTGTCCGTTCGAGCCGCGCTTCCAGTTCGAGCCGGAACTGCTCGTCGACTTCCTGCTGTGTAAAGATCGGCTGATCCGGTTGAGAGAGCAGCAGCAGAGTGAACTTCTGCGTGCCTGGCCGGTTGGCTCCTTCGTCAACGAGCTTTCGGACAACTTCGAGCGCTTCTTCAAACGCCGTCGCCTCACCCAGCTGGTCCTGCATCGAGCCGCTGTCGTCAACAATGACGACGTGGTGGGAGCGGGATCCCTGAAAGAGACTCAGCTCGCTCGGATCGAGAATCAGCCGGGAAATCAGCGCCATGATCGCGAGCACGATCAGAATTCGAATCAGCAGCAACAACAGTTGTTCGATCAAAACCCGGCGGCGATTCCGTTTCTGACTTTGAAGCAGAAACTCCATCGCGGCGAAGCGAACCTTGCGGTACCTCAGCCGATTGATCAGGTGGATGAGAATCGGCGCCGCAATCAGTGCGGTCCCACCGATCACAAACGCCGGATTCAGAAAGTGTTGAGCGATCCAGGCTTCCATGAGGTTCCGGCAAAATGAGTGGTTAAATCTGGGATCAGGTCGGGTAGGACCGACGCCTTCGTCCGTCAGTCCCGCGTTGGAGCAAACCCTGACGGACGAAGGCGTCCGTCCTGCGGGGTTGGCATTTTATTGTCGTCTGGATTGGGTCATTCCAACTCGATGGTTCAAATAATGAGCCAGCACAGCATCCAGGTGCTCGCTCGTTCTGATCGTCTGGTAGTCAATACTGCTGCGCGAGCAGAATCGACGCAGTTCGGCCAGAAAATTGTTCATGGCTTCCAGATAGCCATCGCGAAGAGATCGCGGGTCGCACACCAGTTCGCCCGTTTCCTCCATGCCTTCGAACTTGGTCGTGCCTGTGTAGTCAAAATCGATTTCCTGATTGTCGAGCACGTGGAAGACCATGACATCGTGACCACGGTACCTCAGCAGGTTGAGCCCCTTGAATAATCCCTCGCGAGGCACCAGCAGATCGGAAATCAGAACGATCATCCCGCGTCGAGCCGTCTTGTCGGCGGTTTGACGCAGGATTTCATAGATGTCGGTTTTCTTCTCCGGTTCCCTGACATCGAGCTCGGCGAGGATCGCGTGCAGGTGAGTCTGCTTGCTGCGATGCTCGACCCGTGCCCGGATTGAATCATCGAACGCGACCAGACCGACGGCGTCCGCCTGACGAAGCAACAAGTAAGACAGGGCCGCCGTCAGCGTGCAGCCGTATTCGTACTTTGTTATTGCGCCCGAGCCGAACTGCATGGACTCGCTGAGGTCGACCAGAATCGTTGTCTGAAGATTCGTGTCTTCCTCAAACTGCTTGATGTAGTAGCGGTCCGTCTTCGACCAGACTTTCCAGTCGATGTGGCGGACGTCGTCTCCGGGCGCGTATTCGCGGTGCTGGACAAACTCGACCGACTGACCGAAGTACGGGCTGCGGTGCAGACCCGACAGAAAACCTTCGACCACGCGGCGAGCGTTGACCTCGAGGCGGGAAATCCTGGAGATTTCCTCAGGCCGCAAAAATCTTCTGTAACCTTGGGTCACTGGTCAGCTCGCCTTCTTTGGACGGTGTCACTTCGAGAAGTTTTTCGACAACGCTGTCGGTGGTGATGCCGTCACTTTCGGCGGCGAAGTTCGTCACGATGCGGTGACGCAGGACCGGCTTAGCCAGTTCGGCAATGTCATCCGTCGAGACATGGCTGCGGCCGTTGAGCAAGGCTCGAGCTTTCCCGCCAAGCAGCAGGTTCTGCACAGCTCGTGGACCGGCTCCCCAGCTCAGCCAGTCATTGACGAAGTCCGGAGCACCCGCTTCACCGATCCGGGTCTGTCGGACGAGGGCCAGGGCGTAGTCGACAACGTGGTCGGTCACCGGAACCTGCCGCACGATCTTCTGCAGCTCGATGATCTCGTCGCCCGAAAGGACCGCCTTAATGTCGTCGGTCTGAATTCCAGTCGTCGCTTTCGCGATCAGTTTCTCTTCTTCGAAGCTTGGATAGTCAACGAAGACCTTGAACATGAAGCGGTCCTGTTGAGCCTCCGGAAGCGTGTAAGTTCCTTCCTGCTCAATCGGGTTCTGAGTTGCGAGGACGAAGAACGGATCCGGCAGCAGATGCCGTGTCCGGCCGACGGTGACCTGTCGCTCCTGCATCGCCTCCAGCAGAGCGGCCTGCGTCTTCGGCGGGGTCCGGTTGATTTCGTCGGCGAGGACGACGTTGTGGAACAGAGGCCCCTCGATAAAGCGGAAGACTCGCTCGCCCGTCTCTTTGTTTTCCTGAATCACGTCCGTACCGGTAATGTCCGACGGCATGAGGTCCGGCGTGAACTGAATTCGGGCAAAGTCCATCGACAGCGTTCGGGCCAGCGTGCTGATCATCAGCGTCTTCGCGAGGCCAGGCACACCTTCCAGAAGGCAGTGACCTCGACTGAAGAGAGCGACCAGAAGGTGATCGATCACCTGGTCCTGGCCAATAATGACCTGACGGATTTGAGCCCGGATATCCTCATAAGCCTTATTGAGCTTCTGGATGGATTCCTGAGTCACGCTGGAATCGGACATCGTCTTCCTTTCGAGGCGTCATTGTTCTGCCAGGCAACGATGTCAGCGGAAGAGCACTTCTGGGAAGCGCCTTCTCTCTCAATCGAGACCGGGCGTTACAGATTTTGTGAATGTCCCATCCTATAGTCCGGGATAAAGCAGAGAGAAGCGAAACGGGCATGAGGACTGCCGGAATTTCTTTCTCCGGTGGAATAAGTCTCGATCGCTCGACCCGGTGGATTTCCGGCAGAGCATCACGCCAGGATCTGCACAGGCGAGTCCAGCTTCCACACCGAAACCCTGCAACATTCGGCCGCAGTCGAATTCACGGTCTGTTAGACTGGCACGAATAGCCTGTTGGACTGGCACGAAATCCTGCCCGGCCGGATTTCAGCGGAACTGATCGAAAGTCCGCTCCGTCTGAAACAGATTCGAGGAAACAGCGTGTCGGCACATCCGTCTGGAAAAGTACAGGCGGTCTGTCTGCCGGTTTTGGAGTTTTGTGAGCGAATTGCCAGAATTCACGGAAGATTTTGAGGGTTAAGTTACGTAAATATGGATCTATTCGGGCCTGAGGAAGACCACCTGGCTGACGATGTGCCCCCTTGAGTGCGGTCTGGCTTGGGTGCGGTCTGGCTTGAGTGCGGTCTGGAGCAAACAACGAATGCTGCGCAACTTCTGGCTGAACGGCCTCCTGCAAACAGACCTCATTGAGGACTGCAGGGTTGTTGCGCGCCGGAGAAAGCTGCGTCGCTCCATTCACAACCAGCGGCGAACCCGCGCTGGCCGAACCGGCGTCCCGTCCGGGTCCATCGAGCTCGAAATTCAGACGCTCGAAACGAGAATCCTGCCGGCCGTCATCGTTCAGTTTGACTACTCGCTCGACTCAAACGGATTCTTCGACGACTCTGCCCGACGGACCGTTTTTGAAGACGCGGTCGGAGAAGTCGCCGGACGGCTCGACGACCGACTGCTGGAAATCGTGCCCAACAAGATTTCTGCGGGAGACACCTGGACCGCCACTTACACCGACCCGTCAACCGGTAGCGACACCTCGACCACCGACCTGATCATCGGGGAGAATGTGATCGTGGTTTTCGCGGGAGCTCGCCAGCTGGGATCAACTCTGGGAGTCGGCGGCCCAGGCGGTTTCACAGCCAGCGGAGAGACTCAGGAATGGCTCGACACGGTCGCGGGGCGAGGTCAGGACGGCGCCCTGACAGGCTCCGGCAACGAGACGGACTTCTCTCTGTGGGGAGGCTCGCTCGCTTTTGATATCGACGCCAACTGGCATTTCGGCGACTCGATCATCGGGCTCGATCCGGATGAAAACGATTTCTACTCGGTCGCTCAGCACGAGTTTGCTCATCTGATCGGATTCGGCACGGCTGCTTCCTGGGACAACCTTGTGTCGAGCGGCGAGTTCACAGGATCGACCGCTGCAGCCGAACACGACTTTTCCGGCAACCCGCCGCTCGACAGCGACAACGAGCACTGGCAGGACGGGCTGATCGATGACAGCAACGAAACAGCGCTCGATCCGACCCTGTCCGATGGCACGCGAAAAACGCTGACCGCGCTGGACTACGCGGCTCTGGCCGACATTGGCTGGAACGTCAGCAGCGACGGCGGAATGGGTGGCAATGAAGGCGGTGACGGCGGAGGAGGAGATGGCGGAGGAGGAAACGAAACCTCAATTCAGCTCATCGATGGATCCCCCCACACGGTCGTCCTCTCTGACAACGGCATCGCGGGCGACGGAATCTCGCAGTACGTTCTGGATGGTGGCTCGCCGGTTACGATCATCACCGGCAGCGACGCGTTTGAGGTCACCGGCGGAGACATGGCCGATCAGATCACGATCGACTCTCTCGACAGTGCCTTCACCGGCCCTTTGACCATCCACGGCGGCGCCGGCGACGACACGATTTCCGTCAATCACGATGCTCACGATGCGATCACGGTGAACGGCGACGGCGGCAGTAACACGATTGAGGTCACCGGCTCCGACGCGCAAACAGTCATTCACAACTTCAGCGATTCCGCAGACGGCACGGTCGTCCTGAACGATGGCTCGTCTGCCGCGACGATCACTTACACCGGAATCAACCAGCTCGACGACGGCGTCACCAGTACCGATCGCGGATTCATTTTCGGACCGACAGGCGACACCGTGACGCTCGGCGACGACAGCCAGACCGGAAACGGCAAGCTGCAGATCTCCAGCGTCTCTTCCGGCAGCACGATCGATTTCGCCCTGCCGACTGGCACGATTACCGTTTCGACCGGCGACGGAAACGACACCGTGACGGTCGCGTTGCTCGAAGCGGCTTTTGGTGGTTCCGTCATTGTCAACGCTGAGGCAGGAAATGACACGATCGACGCCTCAGCCACCGGGCACGGAGTCACCATCGACGGCGGCACAGGCGACGACCGCATCACAGGCAGCGATCAGAACGACAATCTGGTCGGCGGTGATGGGCGCGATCTGGTCATTGCCGGCGGCGGAAACGACATTCTGACCGGCGGTGCCGACGCGGACACGTTGCAGGGCGACGACGGCGACGACGTGATTAACGGCGGCGACGGCGACGGCGATCGCCTGCGAGGCGGAGCCGGCAGCAACACGCTCAACGGCGGAGACGGCAACGACCTGGTTGATGAACTGGGGGATACCGACTTCACGCTGACAGCAGGCTCACTCGTCGGCCCCGGCACGAATACGCTGATCGATATTGAAGGAGCCGTCCTGATCGGCGGTGACTCGGCCAACACGTTTGACGCAACCGCATCGACGATTCCCGTCAGTATCTACGGCTCGGGCGGCAATGACACGATCCTTGGCAGTGCCTACGACGATATTCTCTTCGGAATGTCCGGCGACGATCTGATCGAGGGCAACGACGGAAACGACAGTCTGTTCGGCTCGACCGGAGCGGACACACTGATCGGCGGCAACGGCAACGACAGCCTCTTTGGTCAAGGCGGCTCGGGCGACCAGCTCACCGGAGGCGCCGGCGACGACGTCCTCAGCGGCGGATCCGGAACGGACTCAGCCGTCGAATCGGGCGACGTCGACTTTACCGTGACCAACTTCCAGCTGATCGGAATCGGCACGGATCGACTCATCGGTGTCGAACAGGCGATCCTGACCACCGGCGACAGCGCCAACCTGATCGACTCGACGTCCTACACCGGTCTGATCATTGTCGTCACGGGCGACGGCGACGACACCGTCCGCAGCGGATCCGGCTCCGACCACATCACCACCGGCAACGGGAATGACGTCGTCGAATCGGGCCTCGGAAGTGACTTCATCCAAACCGGAGCGGGCGACTACGTCATCAGCGGCGGCGGCGGCAACGACACGATCAACGCAGGGGCGGGCGACGACAGCATTCACGGCGGTGACGGGGACGACGAAATTCTCGCCGGGGACGGAGCGGACGAAGTCCACGGCGACGCCGGCAACGACACCGCTCGCGGCGAGGCCGGCAACGACACCCTCTTCGGAGGCCTCGGCAATGACAGTCTGCTCGGCGGAGACGGTGACGACGTCCTGAATGGCGACGACGGAGACGACACGCTCAACGGCGGCGCCGGTGACGACACGCTTGACGGCGGAAACGGCAACGACGGACTCTCCGGATTCACCGGCAACGATCAGTTGATCGGCAACTTTGGCGACGACACGCTGTTCGGCGGCGAGGGAATTGACGGCTTGATCGGAGCCGCCGGGAACGACCTGCTCATCGGCGGAGGCGACGACGACTTCGTCAAAGGCAACGGTGGCTTCGACACGCTCCTCGGCGGAAGCGGAGCCGGAGCCGACCCGGGCGACACCGTCGAATCCAACGCTCCAGACGAAATCGACGAGTTCTTCGGCTTCGTCAAACCCGACTGGGTCGACACCGTTTAAGACGCCTCGCCGAGAAGCCGTTGCGGAACGGCGCACGCCCATTGGCCCCAGAGTTCTGCTGAATGTCGCCTTTCGCTCTGCGAAAGTAGCGCGACTTTCGCAGAGCGAAAGGCGACAATCAGCGATCAGCCGACACAACTCTGGGGCCATTGAGGGCACCGCTACGTTGCGCGGACCACTCCGCCAAACCAGGCTTTGGTGAGGCCTTCCGACTCAATCAGGATCGCCCCCGTTGTGTCGACTCCCGCACATCGCCCCTCAACGAAATGGTGACCCGACTCCAGCGAGATCTGCTGACCGGCAAGGACACACTGCTCGGCCCATCTCGACCTGATGTCGAGCCTTCCTGCTCCGAGCGTCTTCAGCCCGTCCTCCAGATGCCGCAGCAGCGACAATAAAAACTCGCCAGGGCTGAACTCGTCGCCAGTCTCGTCAACGATTGACGTTGCGATCCCTCGAATTTCGTCCGGAGCCGCCTCAAGCGAATTGAGCACGTTGACGCCGACTCCGATGACGAGCCGGTTCTCAACGCCGTGCGCGGGTTCGACGAGAATCCCGCAGACTTTCTTTCCCGAAAGGTGGACATCGTTCGGCCATTTCAGACCGACGCTCGACGTCGAACAGAATTCGCTCAACGTATCCGCGACGGCGATCGCCGTGGTGAGTGAGACAAGCGGCCAGGCAGAGCTCGCGATGCCGAACCGGCTCGGGTCAAGAAGCACTGAGAACGTCAACGCACCCTCGCGAGCCCACCAGGTATGACTGCCTCGACCGCGGCCACCCGTCTGGCAATCCGTCACGACGAGCAGCGGCATCGGATCCGCACTCGCTGCCAGTTTCAATGCCAGGTCGTTGGTCGAAGAACACTCACGGCGAAAGACGGCTGCCTGGCAGATCGTCTTCGCGATCAGGTCTTCCAGGTCGAACCACTGCGACGGAAAGTCAGCGTCGATGACGAGTCGCCTCGCGCCTTCATCTTCCTCGCTCGTCTCGAGGTCACGCTCCGTCGTCATTTCGGCAGATCGGTTTCCAGCGAGATCGCTTCCGCTCCACCTTCCGCGATTTCCACCGGAACCGTCCAGCGAGCCGTGTGCAGTTTGCAGAGCCCACTTTTTCCGCCTCGGCAGTACGAGTACCCGACGCTGAGCGAGAACGTTGCGTTGCCGGACTTTGCTGTCAGCGGGATCTCGACAGTCGCGATGTCTCCTTCGACCGTGGCCTTGCGGCTTTTCGCCAGCTCGTCGGCGGCGATGAGTGACTGCTCCTCGGCCGCCAGTCTTACTCGGACCGGGGCCTCCGGATTCAGTTTGAAATCATCCGGGTAACGAAGCTTCACTCGAATCGTGAGCGTTTCACCCGGTGCGACTTTCTGAACCTTCGCAGCGATACCGCCCTCGCCGACGACGACAGGCGCTTCCGACGGGCGAGTGGTTTCCGGTGGAGCGAGTCCTTCAATGGAAAATTCCGTGACCGTGCTCCCGTCGCCGTCGAGAGGCACTGTCAGGATGCGGTGGTTATTCGTGTCCGCAATAAAAAGTTTGCCATCGGCGACGGCCATGCCGGCCGGTTCGTGAAGTCGCGCTGGCGACAGGCGAGTTCCCGCGGTGCCATCGCCGATCCAGGTTTCGGCTTTACGCGTCTTCGGGTCGACGACTTTAATCTTGTGGTTGTACGCGTCCGCGACGTAAACCTTGCCGTCGTGATAGACGACTCCCAGCGGATGCTGCAGCCGGACGTCGTCACCGGTGCCATCGGTATCGCCAAACTCAAAGAGCGACCGACCACTCGGGAGATCGTGAGTTCCGACGACTGTCGTCATCTTCGCGTCTGGATCGACAGGGACCGCGCGAATCGCCGAACCCTCACTGTCGGCCACGTAAAGAACTTTCCCATCACTGTCGCTGCTGATTCCCGATGGCTGAGCGAGTGCTCCGGAATCGAGTGTGCCGTCGCGAATATCCTCGCGGCCGGAGCCGGCGTAGTTCTGAATGCGGTCCGAACCAATTTCGTGCGACCAGATCTGATGCGGACCGGCCATCGCAATAAACAGTGTCTCGCCGACGACTTCCAGATCCCACGGACTGTTCAGCGGCGTCGTCAGGAGAGGTCCACCCTGGGTGCGACGTCGATCCTGCAGGCCGGTGCCGGCCAGCGTCTTCACTGTTTTTGCCTTGAGGTCAACGGCGCGGAGCAGGTGGTTCTCGGTGTCGGCAACGTAAAGAGTGTCTCCAGCAAGAGTCATCCCCTGCGGATGATCAAACTCGGCCTCGGCGTAGCTGCCGTCTTTCGCGCCGATCCGACCACTTCCGATCACGTCGAGCAGTTTGCCGTCGAGCGACGTGACGACGATGCGGTTGTGGTTGCTGTCTGAGATGAACAGTCGCTTGCCGGCCTCATCCGCGTGAATCTTGCCGGGGAATTTCAGAGGCCCCGATTTCACCCGGTCGCGCTCCAGCGTGAAGTTCACGGGCGTCTCGTCGAGCGTGCCCTTCGCCTTGTGATACTTGACGACCTTGCCGATGACTTCATCAAGAATTTCCCGGTTGCCCTCGCCCGACAGAAAACCGCAATAGTTGCCTTCCGGGTCGAGCAGCACGACCGTCGGCCACGACCGGGCTCCAAACTTCCGCCACACGAGCATTTCCGAATCGTTGATCACCGGATGATCAATTTCGTAGCGGACAATGGCCCGCCGAATGGCCTCCGTGTCTTTTTCATTGTCGAACTTTGCCGAATGAACGCCGATCACCACGAGCTCTTTGTCGTACTTCTTTTCGAGGTATTTCAGATCGGGCAGGACGTGGATGCAGTTAATGCAGCAGTAAGTCCAGAAGTCGAGCAGGACGACTTTGCCTCGCAGATCCTTCATCGAGATCTCGCCGGACGTATTGAGCCACGCCTCACCGCCATCAAGGCTCGGCGCCGGAATCCGTTGCGGGAACGGGTTTTCAACAGGGTCACCGTTCTCGTCGACCGGAGTTTTCTCTTCCGGCTTTTTTTCCTCTTCCTTTTCGGGCGGCTTCTCTTTGGCGGGCTTCTCGTCGGCTTTCGCAGGCTCGTCCTGAGCAAAGGCAGGTGAAGCGAGATTGCCGAGCAAAATGGCAAGAGCAAAAGCAGGCAGGAGAAAGAGTCGCATCAACCGGCTCCGAGCTGGATTGGTGGCAAGGCCACGATGATCGGCGGACAGTGCCGCCGGATGGGGCGGGTGATGCTATGAGATCAGTTTTGACGCTTCAATCAGAGACTCCTGCGCCGCAGAAGATTGCGTCTCTCCGCAACGATCCGACACCGCGGATCACCCGACCAGCAGCGACCGCACGGCTGAGGCCGATTCACGTTTCTGGTCCCGTTCTACCGCGCCGGGATGAACCGGTTGTGCCTTGCGCACAGCCCCTGCCCCGCGGAAATCGCCGACATTGACAGTCTAAATGGGCAGGACTAAGGTCACTCAAGCTGCCGGTCGATGGGATCAACTCTCCCGCCGCTCTCCCTGGCGAGCGACCTGCGGATGCAATGTCCGAGGGCTTTGCGTCGCGCGTCGGAATTGCGGCACTCTTTGCCTCTTCAAATCCCATCGCCAGTTCCAGTCCTTTGAGTCGCCTTCAATCTGTGTCGATTCTGTCGGGGGTCGACACAGCTCTGCCGGGCACCCTCTTACTTATTCAGCGAGACCCAGCAGCATGCAGAATCGTCGCCAGTTCCTGTCCGGTACCGTCGCCATAGTCGCCACAATCGCCGTTGCCACAATTGCCCTCACCCCCGGGCTGGTTTTCGCGCAGGACACCGACTGGGCCGTCAAGATGTTCGAAAAGCAGACGCATGACTTCGGCGTCGTCGCGCGCGGCTCGGACACAACCTACCGGCTCAAGCTGAAGAACATCTACGAGCAGGAAGTGCACATCTCCGAAGTGACCACCACCTGCGGCTGCAGCGCCGGTAAGCCGGGTCAGGAAACCCTCAAAAGCCTCGAAGAAACCTACGTCGAAATCACGATGGACACCCGCAAGTTCATGCGGCGAAAAGATTCCAACGTGATCGTGACATTCGACAAGCCGATCTACGGCCGAGTCCAGATTCCGATCACAGCGTACATCCGCACGGACGTCGTCATTGAGCCAGGCTCGGCTCAATTTGGAACGGTCGACCGGGAAGAGAAAAACGAAAAGACACTGAAAATCGCGTACGCCGGCCGCCAGGACTGGAAGATTGAGAAGGTCGAAACCGGCAACAAATTCATCGAAGCCAAAGCCGTCGAAACAAGCCGCGAGGCCGGTTACGCCAACTACGACCTGACCGTGACACTCGATCCGGAAACCCCGTACGGCCCACTGCGACAATTCATCACACTGGTGACAGACGACAAGGACAACCCGAAGATCCCGCTCCTCGTCGAGGCCGACGTCAAACCCGACATCGTGGTGTACCCTGCGATCGTGTCGCTGGGCACGATGTCTCCTGGTGAGAAGAAAACTGTCAACGTCGTCCTCAAAGGGAAAAAGCCCTTCGAGGTCTCCGGCGTGACCTGCGAGAAGGCAGAAGACGTCTTCGCCGTCCGCCTGCCAACCACCGCCTCGCTGGTCCACAGCATCCCGCTGACGATCACCGCCCCCGACAAAGCCGGAAAGCTCGACGAAGAACTCCGAATCAAAATCCCCGGCCGCAAAGAACCAGTCACCTTCCGGGCCTACGGCCAGGTCTCCGCATCGGGCACATAGGATTTCCTTCCACGAAGAAGAAACGAGATCGAGCGATTGCTCGATCCCGTTATCTTTTTTCAGTCCAGTTTTCCCGGACTTGGCAGGCACACTGGTCTACTTTTTTCGCTTGTGCTTCTTGTTTTCAGCAAACGATTCAAGCTTCTTATAGAGGTCGGCAAACTTCTAGCGCGGATTATTCACGCGTTTGTGATGATGGTGTTTGGGCTGTTGCGTGTCGAACCTGGATGGCGGAATTGAGCGTGGAGCCGTGGTCAAGGCGGAAGGCCCCCTTTCCCCCGGATCGTTTGTGATGGTTGTTTGATTCTGATGCTCGATTGTCCCGAGGCTATTCCTGCTGCACCTGGTTTCTCGCGAAGGCTGACGCGGCGGTGCACAGAGCGGCGTAGTGCGACAGGTACGGCCAGCTGCCCGATAGTCGGACACGGATGCAGCGGGCTCGTTCGACGACCTCGGCGGCGACCTTGATCAGACGCGTTCGCCACGTTGCCGGATGTCCTTCGCCGAGTGGATCGGCTCGACGACGAAGGTTCGCGAACTGCTTGCGGGCTCGACCGGAGAGTGCTTCCACGGGAAGGTCGTCATCGTCGGGAAGCGGCTGCGGCGGAACGGCAATCTCCCGTCGGATGCGAATCAGCAGGTTGTGTGCCTGCACATGAAGATAGAGCCGAAACAGGTTCGCCATGTAGCGATGATCGCTCAGGCGATCGGTGCTCAGACCGCACTTGAGTTCCTTGTTTCTGTTTTCCGATTCGCCGCGGTCCACGTAGTCGTCGTACGCCGCGTCGGGCAGCAGCGGCGCTCCCGGTCGGTTGGTGACAACGCCGCGACGGTTGGTGCCTGCGGCGTTGACTTCGCACTTTACGATTGCGTGTCGCTGGTGTGGCCAGGAGCGTGCCTGATAGTCGAAGCTGGTGAATTGCCGCTGAGGGATGCCGGTCTCTTCATAAGCCACGCGGGCGTTGTCCAGCAGGTCCTTGCTGTTTCGTTTAAGCACCGCATTCATGCCGTAGCCGATCGAATACCACAGCCCCAGCCGCTCGCACGTGTCGAACATCTCCGGCACGGCA
>JAQBVJ010000016.1 GCA_027623235.1 Planctomycetota bacterium | reverse complement strand
GACTGGGATGAGCTGAAAACGGGTGACCTGCCGGAACTTGGTGACGGGCAGCCAAAAACCGGCACTGAGCCAAAAACCGGCACTGAGGGTGAGGCCACCGAAACGAAACCCGGCACCGAATCGAAACCCGGCACCGAATCGAAGCCGGCTACTGACGGCGACCCGAAAGACGGGCCGACTGAGGCCGCTCCGAAGGACGGCATCGAGTAGCCTGATCCTCGCTGTTTCCAGGTCGTCGTCGAATCTGATTCGCCCCGGTTGCCGATCGCGGCACCCGGGGATTTTTCATGGTGATCTCCCGGACGATGTGTGAGTCATGGCCGAACTCTCTTCCAGCGAGTCGATCATGATTACCGTCGAGGCGCGGGCGCACGGCTGGCGGATCGACCACTACCTCACGCGGCTCTACCCGAACTACAGCCGCGCGGCTTTTCAGAAAGCGATCGCTCAGGAGACGATCCTTCTGAACGGCCTCCCGGTGAAATCGGGCCGGCGCCTGCGCGTCAACGATGCGCTGGCCATCCGGCTTCCGGAAACGCCCGATGAGAGAACTCTTCCTGCCGAAGACATTCCGCTGGAGATTCTTTACGAGGACGAATACCTCGTCGTGATCAACAAAGCGGCCGACATGATCGTGCACCCCGGACGAGGCAACTACCTCGGAACGCTCGCCGGCGCGCTGCAGTTTCATCTCGATTCGCTCAGCGATGCGGCCGGGAAGTTTCGACCAGGCATCGTTCATCGGCTCGACCGGAACACGACCGGAGTCATCGTTGTCGCGAAAGACAATCAGGTCCACGGGCGGCTCAGTGCGCAGTTTGAACAGCGCGAGGTTCAGAAGGAGTACCGGGCTCTCGTCTGGGGCAGCCCGGAATTCGACTCGGACTACATTGAGACTCACATTCGAACTCACCCAAAGGTCCGCGAGAAGATGCAGGTCTGTGGCGAGGGCGGGAACGCACGGACTGCGTCAACGTATTACGAGGTCCTGGGCCGGTTCGAAAAGGTCTCTTACATGAGGCTGCGGCCGAAGACCGGCCGGACGCACCAGCTTCGAGTTCACATGAAGCACCTGGGTCACTCGATCCTCGCGGATTCGATGTACGACGGCGGCGAGTCTGTTTCCGTTGAGAATCTCTTCGCGAATCGATCAGCCGGCTCCGCGTCTGTTCCACTGATTTCGCGGCCGGCACTGCACGCGTACCGGCTTGCTTTTCGCCACCCGCACAGTGGCAAAGATGTCGAGTTTCATGCACCATTGCCGCCCGACATGCAGGCTGTGCTCGATGCACTCGAAGCGGCTTCGAAGGCGAGCCGAAAATAAGCCACACCTGACCGACTGAAACAGCAGACAGACCAGGAAGAGAGAACTCCGATGAGACTGGCCCGCGTCAACCTTTCGGCTGGCGACACACGCATCGTTTCCGTCGAAGAGGACACCGTTCGACTTCTGGATCTCGAACAGGTCGAGAATATTCATCGACTTTGCGACATCCTGCACGCTCCAGATCCGAACGGGCTGGCAAGCTTCCTTGTCGATCGAAACGCCGATCCGATTGGAATCAGCGAAGTGAAATTTCTGGCCCCGATCGACCAGCAGGAAGTCTGGGCGGCTGGAGTCACTTACAAGCGCAGCCAGGTCGCTCGCATGGAAGAGTCCGAATCCGGCGCGTCGCACTACGACAAGGTCTACACTGCCGATCGCCCGGAACTGTTTCTCAAAGCGACTCCCGGTCCTCGCGTCTCCGGACCGGGCGACCCTGTCCGAGTTCGCTTCGACAGTAGCTGGAGCGTCCCCGAGCCTGAGTTCACAATCGTCGCGGCACCTAATGGTCGCATCGTTGGCTACACAATCGGCAATGACATGTCGGCTCGGGATATTGAAGGCGAGAATCCGCTCTATCTGCCTCAGGCCAAAGTCTACAACCAGTGCTGCGGACTCGGCCCGAGCGTCCTCCTGGCAAGTGATAAATTCGATCAGAACTCGACGCGGATCGATCTGCAGATTCATCGCGGGGGCGAGCTCGCCTTCGAAGGCGACACTACGCTCCAGCAGCTTCATCGATCGCTCAAGGAACTTGTCGGGTGGCTCTTCCGCGAGAACGATCTCCCCAACGGCGCCTTCCTCCTAACGGGGACTGGCATCGTTCCACCGGACGAATTTACTCTTGAAGACGGCGACTCCGTGTCGATTACGGTGACAGGCATCGGTACGCTGACCAACCCCGTTGTCAAAGCCGCCGCGCCGGAATGACCGTTGAGTGGGGTTCCGATCGAGTTGCGACGGCGAGTTGTTAAACTCTCAACAGTTGCAACTGAAACAGTTTACGGCGTTTCACAGTCGCTCTTTTGAAACAGACTCGCCCGAAGTCGCGGCGAGGGTTACACTTCCGGGCTTGATCCCGGAAACAACGGCACACTTTTTATAGAGGAACGACCATGTCGACTGACACTCCAACCCGCCCCGCCACAGAACAGGCTCAGGCCCAGGGTGGCTGCTGTGGTTCGAACCCGTCGGGCTGCTCGTCTCAAGCAGCCGCAGCTCCCGCACCTCAGCCAATTCAGCTGGAAGTGCCGGCCGTAACAGAACACGTCACCGATCCGGCGGCTGGTGATGCGATCGTCAGGATCAGCCAGAAAGCGGCGGTCGAAGTCAATCGGTTTATGTCCGAGAAAAACGTCCCGGACGGCTGCGTGCTCCGCATCGCACTGGCTGGCGGCGGCTGCAGTGGCTTCGAGCCACACCTCGGTTTCGACAATCGGATCGACGAGGAAGCCGACCAGGTCACCGAGCAGTTCGGCATCAAGGTCGCCATCGACCGGAAGTTTGCGATGTTCATGCAGGGCACGACGGTCGACTACCTCGACGGCATCGACAAGCGTGGCTTCAAGTTCGACAACCCGAACGCAACCAGCAGCTGCGGCTGCGGCAAGAGCTTCTCGGTCTGAATCGAATACTGTTGAGATCACGCCGGCCGAGTTTTCAGTCGGCGTTTTTTCTGCGCGAACACGGTCGCTCGATCTGTTGTCCAGGAACGTACCCGGGTTGACGTTCCAATCGGTCCGGGATAGATCCGCCGCACTGAAACTGACTTGTCGATCCAGAGCTTTTCATGAAGAAACTCATCCTGAGCCTGACTCTACTGAGCCCGCCTGGCGGGATGGCTTAGGTTGTATCGACGATCACTTCGAAAGAAGTCACAACCCTGAGGCCTCCCGCCTCAGGTTTTTTTTACGTCCGTCCGGTTCCCACCGGCCGATTCTGAGATTCTGATCCGACACTCGTTTTTGAATTTGACACTACAAGGAGATGTCCCGATGTCCGGCGACACGATCACGATTTTCGACACGACTTTGCGGGATGGCGAGCAGTCGCCCGGCTGCAGTATGACGACCGACGAAAAGATGGAGGTCGCAAAGGCGCTGGTCGAACTCGGTGTCGACGTGATCGAAGCCGGATTCCCGATCGCCTCGCCCGGCGACTTCGAATCCGTTCAAAAAATCGCCCGTCAGTTTGGCTCACAGACCACAATCTGCGGCCTCGCCCGTTGCCGTGTTGAGGACATCGAAAGGGCCGCTGAGGCGCTCAAGGATGCCGAGAACGCGCGGCTGCACGTGTTTCTCGCGACGAGTGCCATTCATCGCGAACACAAGCTCAAAATGAGCAAGGACGACATCGTCGAGCGGGCTGTCGAGATGGTCAAGCGGGCTGTCGACTACATTCCCGACGTCGAGTTCTCGCCTGAAGACGCGGCGCGAACGGAGCTCGATTTTCTCTGCGAAGTCACGGAAAAAGCGATCGATGCCGGCGCGACGACGGTCAACATTCCGGACACCGTCGGCTACTCAACGCCCTCGCACTATTTCAACATTATCACGTACCTGAAGAACAACGTGCCGAACATCGACAAGGCCGTCATCAGCACGCACTGTCACAACGATCTGGGTCTGGCCGTTGCCAACAGTCTCGCCGCGGTCGAAGCGGGAGCACGTCAGATCGAGTGTACGATCAATGGCCTGGGCGAGCGGGCGGGCAACGCGTCACTGGAAGAGGTCGTCATGGCGATCCGGACCCGCAGGGATCACTACAAAGTCGACACGAGAATCAACACGCCGAAACTTTTCTCGACCAGTCGTCTGGTTTCCCGGATCACCGGCATGACCGTCCAGCGGAACAAGGCGATCGTTGGGCGGAACGCGTTCGCACACGAAGCCGGCATTCATCAGCACGGCATGCTGCAGGAGCGAAGTACGTACGAAATCATGAGGCCCGAGGACGTCGGGTACGTCGGCACGAATCTTGTCCTCGGCAAACACAGCGGACGCCACGCGTTTCGAGATCGTGTGAAAGAACTTGGCTTCGAACTCGAAGAAAAACAGTTGCAGAAAGTCTTCGACGAGTTCATTGCCCTCGCCGATAAGAAGAAAGATGTCTACGACTCGGACATCGTCGCGTTGATTGACAGCCACACCGCCGAAGCCAGCGAACAGTTTCGGCTCGACAGGTTTCACACGCTTGCCGGCACCGACGTCCTGCCGACCGCGACACTGGAAATGCGGAACGTCTCAACGGACGAAGTCTTCCGTGATGCGGCGACCGGCGACGGACCCATTGATGCCATCTTCAAGGCGCTCGAACGGGTCGTCGGCATCGAGGCCGTTCTGGAGGACTACCAGGTCCGCAGCGTGTCGACTGGCAAGGACGCCCAGGGCGAAGTCATGGTCCGCATCACTGTCGGCGAGAATGTCTATCACGGAAACGGTGTCAACACGGACATCGTCGCAGCGAGTGCCCAGGCCTATTTGAAAGCGCTCAACCGGGCGCTTGCCGATAAATCGTAGGACGGATCAAGCGAAGCGCCGCTCCGGCAGGACTGCTTCTCCGTTTGCAATTGCCGGAACGTCGTCGTTTCGCTCCCTGGTCCGGCCTGCCAGACAGACTCCTTGCGCTTGCTTTGCGTCTCCGCGACTTTGCGTCAGACTTCCGCAACCAACCGCCACTTTCGACATAAAGAGCTCTCATCATGGTTCAGGTCAACGACAACTTTCTGAAACTCAAAGCCGGCTATCTGTTCCCGGAAATCGGCCGTCGCGTCTCCGCGTTCTGCAAGGCGAATCCGGATGCCGCCGTCATCAAGCTGGGGATCGGCGATGTCACCGAACCTCTGCCTCCGGCGATCGCTGAGGCGATCCACAAGGCCGTCGACGAGATGTCCAACCGCGAGACCTTCCGCGGTTACGGCCCCGAGCAGGGGTACGATTTCCTCCGCGCGGCCATTGCGGAAAATGACTTCCGCTCGCGCGGCTGCGATGTTGCCGACGATGAAATCTTCGTATCGGACGGCTCGAAGTGCGACACGGGAAACATCCTCGACATTTTCGGGACGGACAACGTCGTCGCGATCACCGATCCGGTTTACCCCGTCTACGTCGACACGAATGTCATGTCCGGCCGGACCGGTGAGGCGGACGCCACAGGCCGCTATGCGGGGCTCGTCTACATCCCCGTCACCGCCGAGAACGATTTCACGCCGGCGCTGCCGGATCAGAAGGTCGATCTGATCTATCTCTGCTTCCCGAATAACCCGACCGGAACCGTGGCTTCGAAAGAGACGCTCAAGCAGTGGGTCGATTATGCGAAGGCGAATGACTCGATCATTCTGTTCGACGCGGCCTACGAAGCGTTTATCACGGACCCGGAAATCCCGCACTCGATTTACGAGATCGAAGGCGCCCGCGACGTTGCGATCGAGTTTCGCAGTTTCAGCAAGAACGCCGGCTTTACCGGAACGCGGTGTGCCTTCACCGTCGTGCCGAAGGGGCTGTCCGGAAAGACTTCGACTGGTGAGTCCACTCTGATTCACCCGATCTGGAATCGCCGCCACTGCACCAAGTTCAACGGCGTGTCGTACCCGATCCAGCGAGGTGCCGAGGCCGCGTACTCAGAGGCGGGCAAGGCGCAGATCGGTGAGCTCGTCAGCTTCTATCTCGAAAACGCAAGGCTGCTTCGCGAAGGACTCGAAGCCGCCGGCATCACGGTTTACGGCGGAGTCAACGCTCCTTACGTCTGGCTGAAAACTCCTGGCGGGCTGAGCAGCTGGGACTTCTTTGACAGGCTGCTCAACCGAGGCCACCTGGTCGGCACGCCCGGCAGCGGATTCGGTGCGGCGGGCGAGGGTTACTTCCGGCTGAGCGCCTTCAACAGCAGAGCCAACGTCGAAGAAGCCGTCGAGCGGTTCGCAAAATCGCTGGGCTGAGTTTTGTGAGACAAGGTCGCGTGCCGGAGGCAGAATCCGACTCACTCGCTGGCGCTTCGGGCTACAATTTGCTGCGGTGAAAGTTGGCTTCGTCGAGGCTTCGAGATGGCAGGCAAAGATCGAAAAACGGTTCGCAAGCCGGCGACAAAGTTCGGCCACCTGCAGAAGAAGCTCGGCAAGCAGCGTCCCGGGAAGAGTCAGCAGACTCGAAAGAAGTAAGGAAGCATGCCATGAAGCTTCCGCATCAGCGCTGGCTGGAAATCGGGGTGGTCGCAATTGTCGTGGTCATTCTCGCGGCAGTGCTCCTTCCGGCAATTCGTCAGGCGAGGGAGGCGGCGCATCGATCGCAGTCAGAAAACAATCTGAAGCAGATTGGGATCGCGTTTTCGAATTACGTGGAGATTCATGACGTCTTTCCGCCGGGAGCTGTTGTGGATTCCGGCGGAGTTGGTCATCACGGCTGGGCCGCGCAGATCCTGCCTTATATCGATCAAAACCCTTTTTATGTCATGGTCGACAAGGGGCAACCGTGGGACTCAGAGGCAAACCGCCCCGTGTTTCAGCAGCGCTATTTCCCGTTTGAGGCGCCCGACACACTGGATGCCTACACTCGCGATGGCTTCGCGATTTCGTGCTACACAGCCAGTCCGGCAGCCTTTTTTCGAAACAGCTCAACTCGGTTGTCCGAAATCGCAGACACCTCGACGGCCTGGGCATTGGCGGAAGTTCACGCACGGGAAGTGCCGTGGGGTTACCCGTTCAACTGGCGGGACTTTCCCACGAATCTTGTGGACGACTCCCAGGGTTTCCTCCGTGAGTCCGGAGTGGCTCATGTTCTGATGGTGGATGGCCGGGTCGAAACGTTGTCGAAGGAGACTGACTCGGCTGTCCTGCGATCCCTCACCGATGGTTGTCCGGAACCGACAATGGCTCAGTCACGAGTGCCGGACCGTGTGTTCGAGTTTCTTGCCAAACCCGAAGTTCGGATCCCGATGTTGGTTGGCTCGCACAAGTTCGATGAGGACAGGCCTCACTGGGTTTATCCAGACGACGAATGAGATCAGGATGTGCCCATGCAGATTTCATTCGAGTGTGAAAAGTGCGGGCACTTCCACAAGGTCGACGAGACGAAAGTCGGCAAGCGGGGTCGGTGTCGGAATTGCGGGGCCGAGGTTCGGGTGCCGGTGCCGGGGCCGATTGTGGACGAGTCTGCGTCGGGGGCTCCGGTGTTTCGGCATCAGGCCAGACCGGAGGGGATTCAGGCTCCCGACTCGGAAGCTGAGAACTGCGAGGCGATTTCGGCTCACGTGGAGGAGCACATCGGGCCGGTTCATCAGGTCTGGCATGAGCTGGTTTCCGACCTTGTCCACCTCGATGTCCTGCAGGTCGAGCCAACGGACGAGCGGCCGTTCTGGACGCTCGTCACGAGTGGCATGAGCGATCGACCGATGACCGTGCCGGATGACGCGGAGTCGTATTCGCACGCGGAACTGTTTCTGTGTCTGCCGCCGGAATGGCCGATGTCGAGGTCGGACTTTCAGAACGAAAACCACTACTGGCCGATCCGCCTGCTGAAGAACCTCGCCCGATTGCCGCACGAGTACGACACGTGGCTGGGGCCGGGACATTCGGTCGGGAATGACGGAGAAGAACTGACGCCGTACGCAGACAGCACGCGTTTCTGCTGTGCGCTGGTCATGCCGCCTCTGGTTTGTGTCCCGCCCGATTTCCACGTTCTGGAGCTTCCCGACCGCCAGATTCGATTCTACGGCGTCTGGCCTCTGTATCGGGACGAAACGGAATTGAAGATGGCCAGGGGGCTCGACAAGCTGCTGGAGCGGCTCGAAAAAAACGGGGTCACCGAACAGGTCAATGTGTCGAGACTTAGCTCGCGTGGTCGGCCATTCTGGAAATTCTGGTAGTCCCGTTTTCGTTCCGCCGCCGGGCGGGCGACACTCGCGCGGACCCTGCCGTGTGGAACCTTCCGTGTCGAGATCGAACATCGTGCCGCAGAATTCAACCGTGAGTTCGCGCGGACCGAAGAGTTGCATTCGACCATGCGATTACCGTAAATCCTGTGTGGTCAGTGAGTTGCGGCGGTTTCTAAAACATCTCAGCCACCGGCACGGCAACTGCCTGTAGAGATGCTGTCGGTGACAGGCGTTGGCCCGCTCTTGTCATCGTCGGTCAAACGTCGCGGTTGCTTCGGCTTCCGCGGCGTTTTTTTTTGTGCGCGCTGCCTCGATGGCCAACAATTTTCCGGTAGAGAATTTCGTTGCGGCTGCTGACGCTGCAGATCGAGGTTTCGTGCAAAGACGTCAGGCCGCAACGAGTGGTTGATCTTTGCGTCTCTGTGCCTTTGCGCGTCAGCCTTCAAACTCGACGCATCGAGTGACTTTTGAGATGTCGATTCGGCCAAGCCTGGAAATCGGTCGCTCGCCCCGTTTGGTGGAATTTGGTCTAATCGCCGGCTGCGGACCGGATCTGCAGGGAGCCTCCGGCAGGGTTTTTTCGGAACAGAATCTCAACAGGAGTTGGCAACGTGGATTATCGCAATCTTGGGAGATGCGGCGTGAAGGTCTCGCCGGTCTGCCTGGGCACCATGATGTTTGGCGGTCAGACGAGCCAGGCTGACTCGATCCGGATGATCCATCAGGCGAACGATCTGGGCATCAACTTCATCGACACGGCCGACATGTACAATGCGGGCGAGTCGGAAGTGGTGTGCGGCAAGGCGATTGCTGATCACCGGCACGATTTCGTTCTCGCCACGAAGGGCCGCCAGAAAATGGGGAGCGGGCCGAACGACCAGGGCGGCAGCCGCAAGCACATGAAGCGGGCTCTGGATGATTCCCTGCGGCGGCTCAACACGGACTACATCGACATTTACTATTACCACGCGCCGGACAATGACACGCCGATTGAGGAAACTCTACGGGCGATGGACGACATGGTCCGGTCCGGCAAAGTGCACTACATCGCGTGCTCCAACTTCCGCGCCTGGCGACTGGGTGAGGCTCTCTGGACGAGCGATGCGAGCAACCTGGCTTCGTTTGTCTGTCTGCAGCCGCTCTACAATATTGTGAATCGGGATATCGAAGTCGAGATTCTGCCACTGTGTGAGGAGTACGGAATCGGCGTTGTGAGTTACTCGCCGCTGGCTCGGGGAATCCTCACCGGCAAGTACAAACCCGGAGCCGCGTTCCCGGAAGGCAGCCGTGCCTCACGCGACGATGTGCGGATGAAGCAGGCTGAACTCCGCGACGAAAGCATCGAGCTCTCGCAGAAAATTGCGGCTCATGCCGAATCGAAAGGCTGTTCAGCGAGCCAGTTTGCTCTCGCCTGGGTGCTGGCCAATCCGATCCTGACCTCGGTGATCATCGGGCCTCGCACCGTCGAGCAGTTTGAGGACAATCTGAAGTGCCTCGGCGTGCAGATCACGCCGGAGGACGAGGCATTCGTCGATGGTCTGGTTCCGATCGGTGAGCACAGCGGCAAGGGCTTTCAGGATACGGCCTACCCGATTACTGGCCGGCCGGTGAATCGAGCATAGTCGCAGCTCGTCAGGTCAGGTTCCGCGAGGCAAAGTCGGCGCGATGGGCGAATTTCGGGCGAACAGACCTGCAAAACCGCTGGTGAGCTGCGGCGAGGTCGTTCTTCGTGGCGGCGTCCGGCTGCTTCGTCAGGCGGGACCCTCTCGTCCGAGCAGGGGTGGCTCGACAACAGGTGTTCGGGCCGGTTGCCAAGGCAGAATACTGTCCTTATCCTGACTGGTTCGCCCTGTTCGACCTGAGCGGCTTTTGATCTTGCGTTCAGGTTGTTCAGATCGCAGTTCGAATTCGGCGGCACGGGCCTCTGGCAATGTCGGCTCAAAGACGGTTTTTGAGTTGAAAAACGACGGTGAACAGCGTCAAAGAGAGCTGGCTTCGCCGGGCGTTGAGAGTGCCGGCCAGGTAACCGCGTTGCGAGGTGCAGCGTTTTGATTGGCAGCGTCGTGTTGGGCAGCGTCGTGTTGGGCAGCGTCGTGTTGGGCAGCGTCGTGTTGGGCAGCGTCGTGTTGGGCAGCCGTGGTGTGATGGAGTGGGGCGTGCATGGATCGCTTCGAGATGGCATGAGGCCGCCGTTTTGTTTGAGAAGGTGGCCGGTCGGCTGTGGCGGGAAAACGAGTGGCAGAGAAACAATTTGTTCTTCGGTCGAATTCTTTGCAGTCGTCCTTCCAGGTGAATTACCGATCGCGTAATCGGCGTCCGGTTTCTTCTGAGCGAAGTTCTCGTTCAAAGATTGCTCAGCTCAGTTTGCTCAAGAGGTCGTTTTCTCGCCGAGTCGACGTCGCGGAAACAGCATCGTTACAAGGAACTGTCATGATCAGGAAAGTCCGCCGGCAGGTTCTGGCCCTCAGCGTTCTCGTTTTTTCGATGACCGCTGTTCTGGAGAATGCTGCGCATGCCGTTGAGCCTTACGTCGAGTTTGTCCAGGGTCTTCGTGATCGCAAATTTTACGACTACACGCTGCTGTACCTGGACACGCTGAAAGATGACGCGGCTGTTCCCGATGAGATTCGTCAGGTCATTCCGTACGAGAAAGCGCAGACGCTGCTGGTGATGGCTCGCGAAGGTGTCACGAATCCGGAGGTTCAAGGCAGGCAGCTTGAACAAGCGCTGGGTTATCTGAAGGAATTCCGGGAGAAGAATCCCAACCACCCCAAGTTCGGTGAGGCCGCGACAGAGGAAGCCCGCATTCTGCTGGGCCAGGCACGCGTCGAGGTCTGGCAGTCCCGGTCGCCTGGTAACAAAGAGAACCGCGCAGAGTTCCAGCAGAAAGCTCGGGGTCTGGTCGTCGAGGCCCGGAAGATTTTTCAGGACGCGCACGACAAGCACAAAGCGACATGGGAAGCCTTCCCGAAATTCATCGACAAGGTTGAAGAGCCAGAGCAGTTTGCTCAGCGGTCGACGGCGGAAACGCAGTACATCCTTGCACAGCTCGACCTCGCCAACTGCACGTACGAAGAAGGCCAGACCTGGGACGAGAACTCGACCGAGTACGCCGCGAAGCTGCGTGATGCCGCGCAGGAATACGAAGACATTCACTCGAAATACCGCAGCATGCTGGGCGGACTTTACGCTCGTACCTGGCAGGGCAAGTGCTTTGAAGAGCAGGACGACATCGATCGAGCCGTCGGCATCTACAAAGAGTTACTGGGTCATCCGGGAACCAGCGAGGCCATGCAGCGGCTGCAGGACCAGGTGCTGCAGTTTTACCTGATCTGCCTCAACCATGAGAAAAAGAAGGACTATCAGCTCGTCGTCGACAGGGCGACCGACTGGTTCAAGCAGGCGAAAGGGCGGCGGAAGTTTTCGGCGATTGCAATCGGCATCAAGTGGGAAAACGTTCTGGCTCTGGAGTCGCTCGCCGCTGACCGCACGGCCGACGAGAGCGATCGCAAGCGGAGCCTGACGACGGCACTCGGTATGGTCCGCGACGTCAAACGTTTCCCCGGTCGGTACAAAGATCTGGCCGTGTTCAAAGAACGCGATCTGATGGTTCTTCTGCGGGGCGAGGGAGCCCTTGAGGATCCGGAGGATTTCAATACGGCATTCGGCCTCGCTCAGGAACTCGTAACGAAGAAGACGAAGGAACTGCAGGCAAAGAATGACGAAGCAAAAGGTTCAAAGGATGCCGATGTCAAACGCAAGGCCGCCGAAGACTGGCAGAACCACCTCGATCGAACGACGCACTTGTTGAAACTCTGTCTGCGACTGTCCGATGAGAAGACTGCGATCAACGATCTGAATCTGACTCGGTACTACCTGGCGTTTATGCACCTGCTGTCACGTCGGAATTATGAGGCCGCGATTCTGGCCGAGTTCATCGCGATCAACTATGGCAAGGACAATCCCGTCCAGGCGCAGGACTCGGCCTACATGGCGCTCGGCGGATACGTCCAGGCGTTTAACGACAACGGAAAGGCGCGCCGCAAGGACGATCAGAAAATCGATGTCACGCGAATGACAGCGATGGCGAATCTGCTGACGGAGCGATGGCCCTCCAGCGATCGCGCGACCGATGCAAGGCTGCAGCTCGGCAGTGTGTACGCGGAGCTGAAGGATCACGAGAAAGCAGCACTCTCCTACAGTCAGGTTCCCGTCACAGCAGCCAAGTACACCGACGCCCAGACGCGAGCCGGCCAGGCATACTGGGCCGCGTACATCGAAGCGGCGAATCTTCCGCCGGAAACTCAACCCACTCAGGCACAGCTCGACGACTGGATGGCGAAAGCCGAACAACACCTGATTACCGGCATTGAACGCGAAGAAGCTTCGACACCACCGGCAACTCCGGCAAGCGACGCTCTCATCTTTGCGAAGGTCTCGCGGGTTCAGATCATCGTGGCCAAGGGAGACTATGAAGGTGCGGTCAAGTTGCTCACCGGGGAACCACATCCCGTTATTGCGGCGATTCAGGTCAAGGACGGTTCCGAGGAATCCAGGCCGAAGACAGGGATCAAATCCGTCCCGTTCGCCTCGCTCGCTTATCAACTGCTGCTGCGAAGCTACGTCGGAACAGGGCAGCTCACCGAGGCCCGGGATGCGATGAAAGGGCTCGAGGCGGTTGGCGGTGGCGACGGCGAGCAGATCACGGAAATGTACAAATCGCTCGGCAAGGAACTGCAGAACGAGCTCGAGCGGCTTAAAGGCCTCAACCAGACTCAGCAGCTCATGCTGGTGCGGAAGTCATTCGAAACATTTCTGGGCGAGATGTTCAAACGACCGGACCAGACGGCCGGGTCGCTGACCTGGATCGCCGAGACGTATTACGGGCTCGCTCAGGGAACGAGTGATGACCCCGCCCAGTCGTCAACGTATTTCGAACGGGCCGCTGACACGTATCAGAAAATCCTCGACAAGTCGGCTGAGGATGCCACGTTTGTTGAGGCTCGACGGCTGATGGGCGTGCGTTTGCGGCTCGCCAACTGTCGCCGGTATCAGGGTAGCCATGAGCTCGCGATGACGCTGCTCAAGGAAATTCTCGGCTCTGACAACGGTGAGAACTACCTGGACGCTCAGATCGAGGCGGCGTCTACGCTGCAGAGCTGGGGCGAGACCGATTCGGAGAAACTCGTTCAGGCCCGCAGCGGCTTGAAGATTGCCAAAGAGGATCGGGCGAAGGTCTGGGGCTGGGCTCGACTCGCCGGAATGCTGCAGCGGAAAATGCAGATGTCACCCGGAGATAAAGAAAAGTTCCAGACAAAGCTCTATGACGCGCGATACAACCTTTCGCTTTGCAAGCAACTTCAGGGCGAAGCCCAGTCGACACCGGCGAAGAAGAAGGAAGACCTGTCGGCAGCTCGAGCGGAGATTTTTGCTTTCGTCCAGATTACTCCGGACATTCCGGATGATTACTGGGACAAGTTCGACGCGCTGTACGGAAAGATCCTGACGGGGCTGGGCGAGCCAGTTGTCGCACTCGAGCGACCAAAGCAGATTCAACCGATGACTCAGGCGGATCGGAAGAAGCAGCAGGCCGCTGAGAAGAAGGCTGAGAAGATAAAAGTCGCGGCGGAGGTTTCGAAAAAGCCGGAAGAGGATTCTTCGACGACGCTGATCCTGTTCGGAGTGGTCGCCCTGCTGGGACTCGGTGGTGGCGGTTTCTTCGTGATGAAGGGTTCCAAAGGTGGTCGCAGAACACCTGCCTATGCAGCCGCTGTGCCGGATGACCTTGTGATCACTCCGCCGCCGGCCGCACCTGCCCGCAGGAAACGACCCGCCGGTGATCGACCGCAACCAGGGAGGATTCCAGCCGCAGGTCCGCAGACAGCGGCACCGGCAGCCGGGCAGGCAACGGCGCCACAACAGGCACGGCGACCACTGACTCCGGAAGAGCGTGAAAAGCGGGCTCGGATGAAGGCCGCCAAAGCGAAAGCGGAACAGCGGAAAAAGAGGCCGGATCCGCCGCCGCAGTAGTCAGACTCGGACAACAGTTAGACGAGAATTTAAGTTCAGATTCGATTTCACTCAGCAGACCCAAAACCTCTACGAGGGTTCAGACGATGAAACGTTCTCTCTTGAACGCCACATTTTTTAAAGCCGCAAGCCTGACTTTGACCTTACTGGTTGCCTCGCACGCCCAGGCTCAAACGATCGACACGATCAATCGAAAGAGCGTTAAGCCGCAGAAGGGGACAATTACGGGAATCACCCGTGACGAAGTGAAAATTAAACCGGGCATCAGTGCCGAGGTTTCCGTCCCGGCAAACGACATCGTCGACGTTGAGTGGGGCGGAGCTCCCGGTGCGTTGAACCTTGGTCGTGGAGCGGAAAACGCTGGTAACTTCGCCGTCGCCCTCGAGCGTTATACGGAAGCCGCTGCTGAGGCCGGAAGCAGTGCCAACGTCAAAATGGACATCCAGTTTCTGATCGCTCGCGTGACAGCGAAGACGGCGATGGAGCAGGACGCGTCCAAACTCGACGACGCGGCAGCGAAGCTCGATGCTTTTGTCAAAGCCAACGTGACCAGCTTTCGTTTTTTCGATGCGGTGCAGCTGCTTGGTCAGGTGCAGCTGGCGCGGGAAGATTTCACTCAGGCGGAAACCGCGTTCAACCGACTCGCGCAGGCTCCATGGTCAGACTACAAAATGGCCGGTCAGAATGCGGCGGGTCGACTGGCGATCGCCCGTGGTGATTTTCCGGGCGCTCTTAAGTCGTACGATGCGGTTCTGGTCCAGCCAGCGACTTCGGCCGCCGAGATTTCCCGCAGAAACGAAGCATTGCTCGGCAAGTCTGCTGTGCTGATCGAACAGAAAAACCACGCCGTCGCACTCACGACCATTACCGAAGCGATTTCAAAGGCCGATCCCGAGGACTCGGCGGTTCAGGCGGAGGCTTACATTCTCAAGGGAGAGTGCCTGAAGGCTCTCGGGCAAACCAAGGAGGCGATTCTCGCTTACCTGCATGTGCCGGTTCTGTTTGAGAAGGAAGCGATGCTGAATGCCCAGGCCCTGTACAATCTGGCGACGTTGTGGGACAAAGTTGAACAACCCGAACGTGGACTGGCCGCTCGTACGGAACTGACTGAAAAATATGCTGAAAGCAAGTGGGCCAAAATGTTGCAGTAGACTTCGAGCCGCAGGCTCGGCACCGTTTCAAATCACGCTGGCGGTCTGAGCCAGCCTCAAGAAAACAGATCACCTCCAGGAGAATTTCAAAATGCCACGACCGGGTTTGATTGACCGCTTTGCCACTCTTCGAGCACTCGGAGTCGCTCTCGTTTTCTGCATCATCGGTGTCACATTGATGCCCGCCTCGCCAGCCCTGGCATTCCAGGACGCCGAGAAACCAGCTGGCGAAGAAGGCGCGACTCCCGCAGCGGACGCTGGCGACGGTGCAGCGGAAGTGGATCCCGGTGAGAAGGATGCCGCCAAAGCTCTGGAAGAGAAAAGCTTTCTGATGTGGATGATCGAGGCCTCCGGGGTCTTCGGTCTGCTGATTCTGCTGCTGTCCTTCATCATGGTCGCTCTGATCATGATGAATATCCTCTCGGTCCGCCGGGACAATTTTGTGCCGCAGTCCTTCATCGAGGCCTTTGAAGCACGCCTGAACGCGAAGGATTATCAGGGAGCTTACAACGCGGCTCGTGAAGATGAATCGCTCGTTGCACGCGTGCTGGCCGCGGGCCTCAGCAAGCTCAACCAGGGTTACGACAAAGCGGTTGAGGGAATGAACGAAGTGGGCGACGATGAGAACATGGCTCTTGAGCATCGGCTCAGCTACCTCGCTCTGATCAGTGCCATCGCTCCGATGCTCGGGCTGATGGGAACAGTCGCTGGTATGATCGCATCGTTCCGGGAGATCGCGACGTCACCAACGACACCCAAGCCGTCCGAACTGGCCGACGGTATTTCGACCGCTCTCTTTACGACGCTGGAAGGCCTAACCGTGGCGATTCCTGCGATGGTGTTTTACGCACTCCTGCGAAACCGCATTGCCCGCTTTCTGCTGGAAGTCAGCATGGTCAGCGAGAGTCTGATGGGCCGTTTCGCTCAGACAGGCAAAACCGGAGGCGCTCCGGCCGCTGCCGCTGCTGCTCCACCACAGCAGTAATCGGGATTCCAGGCGGGGCTCTTTCGAGCCTCTGCCAACCGGACATGTCCGCAACTGCGGGCGCCACAAGTCGCAAACTCAAACGAGCTGAACCAACATGGCGAAGCGACGCAAATCGAATATACCGAACGCCGAAATCGACATGACGCCGATGATCGACATCGTGTTTCAGTTGATTGCCTTTTTCATGGTGATCACGAATTTCGAACAGACTCAGGCGGACGAGCGGGTCAAGCTTCCGCGGGATGCCCTGGCCAAACCGGCTGAAGTCAAACCGGACGACTCGTTGACGCTCAACATCGGTTTCATTCGGGACATGCAAGGCAAAAAAGAAGACGACGAGCCGTGGCTCTTCAACTTCGGTGGTGAGGACCAAACCCGGCCGCTGCAGTCTCAGGAACTTCTCGATCGGGAGGTTCGCCTTTACCGTCAGAAGGAGATTGATCCGAAAAAAGTGGTGATCAAGATCCGGGCCGACGGTGACGTACCCACCGGGGTTGTGCAGCAGCTCATCGAGGTCTGCCAGAAGTCGGGTTTTGAAACGTACGCCATGTCCGCGATGTCCGGCGAGCAGGAATAATCAGGAATTCAGCAATGCGATTTCGCAGCCAGCAGCCAGCAGCCAGCAGCCAGCAGACACCGTCGAAACCGTTTCACGACATGTCGGCGATGATCGACATTGTGTTTCTACTTCTGGTGTTTTTCATGCTGACCCTGCAAATCGCAGATCCCGAGGGAAGTCATGAATTGACGGCTCAGGCGAAAGGTCCTGGGCCGGGTGCGGTGATTCCTGCTATGCAGTTCGCGGCGGAGTTCGGACGGGCGGCTGATTCCACTTGGAATGAAGGTGAATCTCACTTCGGCAAGCGGGATCGCGATTGAGTAACGACGGCTGGCAAATTTCAAGAACGCATTCACCTCAAATGAGGTTTCGTGATGAGTAGACGAGAGCGACCGGGTCCGGAAAAAATCGAAATGAACATGTCGGCCATGATCGACGTGGTGTTTCAGCTTTTGATTTTCTTCATGTTGACGCTGAAGATCGTTGAGCCGGAGGGCGACTTCAACATCAACATGCCGGCCGTCGGTGCACCTTCGCAGCCGACTGATGACATTCAGTTGCCGGACATCAAAGTCAAGCTGCAAGCCAATCCGGACGGATCACTGGCCGGTGTTTATCTTGGAGGCACGCCGCTCGGGAACGACCAGAACTCGTTCAAGCAGCTCAACCTGGAAATCTTCAAGATGATCACACAGGCCGGAGCCGACCTCGCGAAAGAGATGGAGGTTGAAATCGACGCCGACTACAACCTGCACTTCCGAAACGTGATCAACGCGGTCGGCGCCTGCACGGGCAAAATCGGGAGCGACGGCAACATCGTGAAGTACGTCGAAAAGATTAAGTTCTCTCCACCGAAACCCCCGGGTAGCGGCGGCGCGTAGTCCGGTCCGCGATCCAGATGACGGCTCTCAGCGTTTGCTTTCATTCATATTCTGGATCAGCTTTGACTGCTGCTCGTCGAACTTGTCCTTGTTTCTGCGCCAGCCGACAAAGTCTGTCGCGAGCTTTGCGATCTGTTTGTCGCGTGCGTGCTTCCAGTCTCCGCTGAACATGTAGCCGTCCAGGTTGACCGGATAGAGCAGTCGCACCTCTTTACCGCTGGCCTTCTTCAGCTGCTCCTCGCGATCCAGGACACGTTCCAGTTCGTCGTTGATCCACCAACTGGTCAGCGAAGCTTTCGACAGGCACAGGATCGTCTTCTGATCGGTCTCGTAGGTTGTTGGCGAGTCACGGTTGCGGCGGCTCGATTTCTCGGCGGGCATACCGTCGAGCCAGCAGCGGACGCCTTTTTCCTGACCTCGCTTGACCATGTTCTGAGCGAACGAAGCATCGTCGGGAGCGTACCGGACGAAGCAGGACAGCTTTTCCATCGGATGTCCGAACAGTGTTTCCCAGTGATGAATCACTCCTTCGGTGATGCCGCATCCCTGGAGAAACTCGCGCGAAAGTTTGTCGTGAGACCGCAACGCCGTGTCCAGGCCGAGCGTGCTGGGGCCCAGATGGTTGACCTGATCGAGGCCGACAATCTGTGAGAGATCCAGCAGACCGAGCAGCGTCCAGCCAAGCGTTGCTTCGCGAATGTCGACTCCGCGCAGCGTCGCGCCGGACAGGTCGGCTCCGATGAGTGTCGCGCGGGCGAGGCAGCCATTCACCAGATTGCACTCGACCAGATCCGCTTTCGTCAGGTCCGCGTCCGAGAAGTCTGCCTGGGTCAGATCTGTTTTGCGGAAGTAGGCTCCGCTGCAGTCGGACTCGCTGAGCGTCGATTTGAAAAGTCGAGCCTGGTAGAAGTCGGCCTTGACCAGTTTCGCTGATCGCAAATCAGCTCGTGTGAGGTCCGCTTCGGCAAGCTGAGCTCCAACAAGGTCCGCGCCCTGCAGGTTGGCTCCGGTCAGATCGGCCCGCTTGAGGTTGGCACCGCGCAGGTTGATGTCCTGCAGGTCAGCGTCGGACAGGTCGAGCAGCAGTTCAGGATTGTCTCGCCGCCACCTGCCGAGTGCGGCTCGCCCCTTTTTCACGATTTCGACAAGTTTCTTGCTGGCCACAGGAGTCTCTCTGGCGAACGGCGTTGAGGGGGGAAATGCGTGTGGTGTGAGCTGCGGGAAAGTCTATCGGGTCGGGCGATCGGTCAGCGAGGTCGGATGTTCGTAAGGGTGCTTGCCTGGCCCCCGGCAGTCGACAGGACAGGCCGTGAATTAATCCGAGCGGCTGAAGAATGCCGCAATGCCGATCAGGTTGGCAGGTGATGTTGCCTGTCGATCGCGACCGTCCCGTCCGGCTGGAGTCTCGTGACGGGATGGTCAATGTCTCGCGATGCGGAGTTTCAACCTTTCGTGCCGTTCCATTGTCTCTGGTGCTTCGCGGAGTGCGCTGCCTGCTCTCGTCAATTCGCGTTCACCAGATTGACCGATGTGTCCCGTGGTTTGCACTGCTTCAGCTTGACGAAGTCGCGATACGGGAATCTGAGGGTTCCCGGGGATTGGTTAAGCGCTGAGGCCTCACAGCCCGCATCGTCGGCGCATCCCGTCGTACGGACTCCGAAACACATTGCCAGCGAATGACAGGATTTCTGAACACCAGGCAGCGACCGCCAGTGAAGAAACATCGAGCGATGTCGTTTCACAGAATTTGTGTGCGTTTGCTGCCTGTCAGCTCATTATCACTCAGACCGAGACTTTCATGAAAACGCACCTTAATCAGACTGAGTCGACGTTCGGCAAGGATCTGTCATTTGTGTCACCTCGTCCTGGTCGGGGTGAGCGATTTCGGAAGCACTGGCGGCGTCTTATTTCGAAGCACTTTGAGGGAATGTGTTGTCGCTCGAACCGCTCACGAAGGTCGTTGAGCTCGATTCAGCAACTCGAAGACCGAGTCGTTCTGTCGGCGTTCACTCCAGTGCTGACCGCAGTCGACGGGAGTGCGACCAGTCTGCGCGACATCATCAGTCAGGCAAACTCCAACGGCGAAGACGACATCATCACCCTGGGACCGGGGCAATGGAGAATCGGGCTGGGAAACTCAAACGGGCAGGACAACGCAAATCTGACCGGCGACTTTGACCTGACTGAGGGCAATCGGACGATCGTGTTTGAAGGTGCCGGAGTCGGCTCAACAATTATTGACGCTTCGGGCACGGATCGGGCGTTTCACATTTTTCAGAATGTCACGGCGATCTTTCGAAACCTCTCGATTCGAAACGGAGTCGCTCGTGACGACGGAATGTCTGGCAGTCAGCCGACGGAGCGGGATTCGATCGGTGGAGCGATCCTGTCTGTCGGCGGCAATGTTGAGCTCAGCGGAGTCGAAGTCAGCAGCAACATCGCGTTCGGCACAAACAACGCCAACGGAGACGGGCATCGCGGCATCGGCGGAGCGGTGGCCATCTACAGTGCAGCGCTGACAATCACCGGCGGCTCCTTGACCAACAACGTGGCGCAAGGCGGCGACGGTGCGACCGGTGCGTCGGGTGTGATCGAAGGTGGCGGCGTCGACGGGAAGGAAGGTCGGACCGGAGGCATCGCCTATGGGGGAGCCATATTCGGTGACAGCGCGCAACTGACTGTGAGCGGTTCGACGTTCGCAACGAACCGGGCACGGGCGGGTCAGGGCGGAGCAGGGGGTGCCGGAGGAGAAGGCGCGGGCGGAGCGATCGGCGGTCAAGGGGGGCGTGGAGGGGAAGGCGCTGATGCGGGCGGTGGTGCGGTTTATCTCAAGTTCGGATCCCTCAACGTGGTCGACTCAAGCCTGACCGGCAATAGCGCGGTCGGCGGTAACTCCGGATTCGGCGGAGCGGGCGGAGAGGGCGGCGAGTCGGTTGGCGGAGCGATTGCTGCTCAGGGAACTCCAGGAGGGATCAGTCCGGACGCTGGCGATGCCGTGGGCGGAGCGATCTCTGTCGAACTCGCCAACGCGACGGTGACGCGAAGCAGCGTGACAGGCAACCTGGCTCAAGGGGGCACCGGGCGAAACGGAGGCGATGGCGGGGCCGGTGGAGACGGTGCGGCCGGCGCTGCCGGGGGAGCGCTCGGAGGCGACGGGTCTGACGGAGGCTTCGCTCATGGTGGCGGCATCCGCACGCAGGCAGGCGTGCTGACTCTGGTTGAGACGGCCGTCGCGTTGAACGCGGCAATGGGAGGAAATGGTGGAACGGGTGGTGCGGGCGGCGACGCCGGCGATCCGATGGGAGGGGGTTCGGCGGCCGACGGTGGCCAGGGTGGGATCGGCGGAGACGGCGGCGATGGCCAGGGCGGCGGAGTTTACGTCGCCGGAAGCAATCTCACCGTGACAAATTCGACAGTCTCATCAAACAGTTCCGGTCACGGTCTTGGCGCGGCTGGAGGCAAAGCGGGAAAGGGGACGCCAGCCGGCGCCGATGGTGCCTCCGGAATGATTGGCGAACCGGGCAAAAATCAGGGTGGCGGTCTGTGGGCCTCCGCGCAGGGATCGCTGCTGACAAGCTCAACGTTCACGCTGAACCAGTCGTCCGGTGGAGAGGGCAGCGGCGTTTACACGGACGGGCCGGCTTTGCAGCTGCACAACGTTCTGATCGGAGCCAATCTTGGCAATCTGGATTACCACGGCAACATGATTGCCAGCAGCTCGTTCAATATTATTGGCGATGGCTCGCGGGTGATTGGCGTTGCTGACGGAGACAATTCCAATCAGTTCGGCTCGCCGGGAAACGTTCTGAACCTCGGTCTGCTCCCGCTGGCCGACAATGGCGGGCCGACGCGGACTCATGCACTGCTCGCTTCGAGCCCGGCGATCGATGCGGGCGACCGCGACCGGGCACCGGCAACCGATCAGCGTGGCGAGGTGCGATCGCTCGATCACCCGGTCGATGTGGGTGCGTTTGAGGCTCAGCGGACGTACCGGGTTCAGCTTCCGGACGGGGGAGGACAGTACGAGGTCGTCGGCGATTCCGGCGACGTGGTGGTGCGATCGGTGGCCGGCGCCGAACTGTTTCGATTCAGTTTTGTTGCCATGAACGAGCTGGTGGTCTTTGGCTCGCCTGACACGGACATCGTGACGGTTGACCTGGGGACAGCGAATGCGGTTCCGCCGGAGGGCGTCACGTTTCTTGGCACCGTCGGCGGCGACGATTCATTGATCGTCGAGGGTGGCACGGCGACCGCTGTCGGGTACGCGCTGAGCGAGCCAGGGTTCGGCACGATCAATTCAGACGGTTCGAAAATCTCTTACGAAAACGTCACGAGTGTGCTCGACGCCGTGCCGGCTCCGGTGCGATCCATCGAGTTTGGATTCCGGGGTGACGTCGTGACAGTTCGTGCCGGAGCGGCGGCCGATCAGACGCGGCTGATTCACGGTGCAGCGATACTCGACTTCGCCAGTCCAGCCACGAATCTGAGCATCAATCTCGGGCGAGGGTATGACTCGTTGACGTTAACGGCACTCGACCCGACTTTCACAGCGCGCGTCGTGATCGACGGCTCGTTCGGCAATGACCTGATCACGACGGAATCGTCGGGGCGGCAGGCGATACTGCGTGGTGGTTCCGGCGACGACACGGTCCGCGGTGGCGAAATGGCCGACCAGATCCACGGCGGCCCGGGGGACGACCTGCTGTTTGGCAATGGCGGATCGGACCTGCTCTACGGCCAGGAGGGTAACGACACGATGTTTGGCGGCTTCGGACTGGACACGATGTTCGCTGGCGACGGCAACGATCTGCTGTTCGGCGGGGGCGATGCCGACGTTATGAACGGCGATAACGGAAACGACGATGTCCGCGGTGAGGACGGTGACGGCGACCGCGTCAGCGGCGGGGACGGCAACGACACTCTGTCCGGCGGGGACGGCAGCGACATACTCGTTGAGTGGGGCAACTTTGATTTTCGGGTGACGGCGACTCAGCTTCTCGGGCGAGGCACCGACGAGTTCTCTTCGACGGAAATGGTGATCCTCAACGGCGGAGACGGAAGCAATGTGCTGGACGGTCGAGCGGCCATCGGCGTCGAACTCTGGCTCCGGGGGGGAGCGGGAGACGACACGCTTTACGGCTCGGCCGGCGCCGACAACCTGCAGGGGGAGGCTGGGAACGACCTGATCATCGCCGGGGCCGGTGACGATTTTCTGAGCGGCGACGAGGGCAACGATGACCTTCGCGGCAACGCGGGAGACGACCTGATTTATGGCGGATTCGGTGACGATACGGGTATCGGAGGAACCGGAGACGACACGATCGGCGGCGACCTGGGCAACGACGATCTGAGCGGCAACGACGGGGTAGACGTTGTCAATGGTCACGCCGGCGACGACACGCTGCGTGGCGGCAACGGAGCGGATTCGATCAACGGGGGTGACGGCAACGATTTGCTCGAAGGCGACGCCGGTGCGGATGTCATTTTTGGTGGCGACGGTGACGACCGCGCGTTCGGTGGCGACGACGACGACACGATCTTTGGCGATGGCGGGCACGATCAACTGTTCGGCGATGCCGGCGCTGACTCGATTCGCGGCGGGCCCGGCGAGGACGACCTTCACGGGGGCACGGAAGCGGATCAGCTCTTCGGTGATCGCGATGCCGACTGGCTGTTCGGTAATGACGGAGCGGATTCGCTGTACGGCAATCGCGGTCGCGACGGGCTCGTCGGAGATCGTGGTAATGACCTGCTGCGCGGCGACGAAGACGAAGACTCATTGCTCGGCGGAGAAGGCAACGACTTCCTGCTGGGTCTGGGAGAGGCTGACATCCTGCTGGGTGGAGTTGGCGACGACTACCTTGACGGGGGAAGCAGTTCTGACGTTCTGGCCGGTGGTCCCGGCACGAACCGGTTCATCAATGCCGGCGGCGACCTGATCAACGAGGCAACGCAGGTTCGAGTCGGGTATTCGCAGAACAACCGCCAGCTGACGCTGCTCGCACCGGATTCGTCGTCGGTCACGGTCCGCTCCAGCGGCAACAACGTCCAGGTGGAATATAACGGTGTCATCGTGAGTGAAATCGCGGGCCTCAGTTTGAGCCTCATTCGGAGGCTGCATGTTCGCGGCAGTACCGGCAACGACAGCGTGGATCTCAGCCAGGTGACTCGCGCTGTCTTCACGAATCTGCTCGACGATGGTGTCGTCGTTGACGGCGAGGCTGGAAACGACAGCGTGATCGGAAGCGAATTCCGCGATCTTCTGCTGGGAGAGCTGGGAGCCGACACGATCCGCGGTGGAGATGACGCGGACACGATCCGCGGCGGTTGGGGCAGCGATCTTCTTGTCGGAGATGCCGGCGATGACTTGATCGAAGGGGCGGGCAATTCCGATCAGCTTGAGGGCGGGCTCGGCAATGACATTCTTCGTGGTCAGGCGGGCAACGATACGCTTATTGGTGGCGACGGAGACGACGGGCTCGCCGGACACGTCGGCATCGATTTCCTGGACGGCGGTGCCGGCAACGACGTGCTGCTGGGCGGAGACGGTAACGACAACCTCACCGCGGGAGCAGGAAACGACACGGCACTCGGCGGAGCCGGAATCGATCGCGTCGACGGTGGCGCCGGAACGGACGTCATCGCCGGCGGACACGGAACCGGAATGGCTGACCTCGGCGACAACCTGATTGGCGACGCTGCCGAAATCGACGAGCTGTTTCAGTTCGACGCTCCGTGGGCGGATGACGTTTGAGGCAACGTGACGTGATTTCCGGCAGGTAACCGACGCAGGTTCAGAAACCGGCATGGCGTGACTTTTCCGTTTTGGAATATGACACTGTCTGACTGCTTTTCCGCTGGTCTGGCGGACTCCTCATCCCGGAGAAAACGATGCATCGAGTTCTGACGACCGTTGCCTGCGCGTTCGCAGTTTCTGCTGTCGGATTGGCAGCAGACAACGAGACCGGAATGCCGCTGAAGTCCGGTCTCCAGGTGGGAGATTACGTCGGCACGTTTGATGTCAAAGACGTGACCGGTCCGGCTCGAGGCCGTTCGATCTGCTACGCCTGCCGGTACGGGGCTCGGCCAGTGATCAACATTGTTGCCCGCCAGATCACGGATGAAGTCGCGACTCTCATCGCGAGAATTGACAAACAGATCGATGAGAATCAGGACAAGGAGCTGAAAGCGTTCGTCGTACTCCTCTCTGAGGATCCGAAAGCGGATGAGAAGACGCTGATCAAGCTGACACGAAAGCACAACATCAAAAACATTCCGCTGACTTTGTTTGACGGCACCGCAGGCCCGCCGAAATGCCGCATCGCCGGGAAGGCTGACGTGACCGTGATGCTGTGGCACGATCAGGAAGTCAAAGCCAACCACGCCTACGCCAAAGGCAAGCTGGACAAAAAGGGCATCGAGGCGGTTGTGACGAGCACGGCGAAGATTCTTGAGTGATCCACTTTTGTCTTGAGCCGCGAATGATCAGCGGTCACTTGCGGTTTGATTCGCGTCGGCCCGTCTCTTTCAGAGACGCTCACACTCGCTGGAATCCGGTGTTACAATCTCGTCTCGCCAGCGGAATTCCGGCGTCCGTTGTTCGTGATAGAGGGTAACCGTCATCAGGATAAATGGTTACGGCCGAAATGCTGTAACGGTGACGGATTATGATTACTCGAACGGATTTCACTCCTCGCGTGTCCTGCCAGCGGGACTTCCGGGTGACTTTTGGCGTCGCTTGAGTCGAAAGTCCGTTGCCGGTTTCGCGTTCCTTTTTTGCCGCCCAATGAGCGGTCCTCTATCCGAAGGTGTTCTTTCATGTCGCAGAATCTGTTTAACAAGGTGTGGGACCTTCATGCGGTCGGGACGCTGGCCTCTGGCCAGACGCAGTTGTTCATCGGCCAGCACCTCATTCACGAGGTCACCAGCCCGCAGGCGTTCGAGATGCTCCGTGACCGGAACCTCACCGTCCTGCATCCCGAGCTGACTCTCGCCACGGTCGACCACATCATCCCGACGCTCGATCAGGCGCGGCCGTTTCAGGATTTGCTCGCCGAAGAAATGATGTCGGCGATCGAGAAGAACTGTCGCGAGTTCGGTGTCACTCTGCTCGACCTGGCCGACCATCGCCAGGGCATCGTGCATGTCGTCGGCCCGGAACTGGGACTGACTCAACCGGGAATGACGCTGGCGTGTGGAGACAGTCACACGAGCACTCACGGCGCCTTCGGCAGTATCGCCTTCGGCATCGGCACCAGCCAGGTTGCCTACGTGCTGTCGACTCAGACGCTCGCCATGCAGCGTCCGAAAGTCCGCCGCGTCGAAGTCAACGGTGAGCTCGGGCGCGGTGTCTTCGCGAAAGACGTCACGCTGTACATCATTCAGAAGCTGGGCGTTCAAGGCGGGGTCGGCTTTGCTTATGAGTATGCCGGCGAGGTCTTTGACCGGATGACGATGGAAGAGCGAATGACCGTCTGCAACATGGCCATCGAAGGTGGAGCCCGTTGCGGTTACGTGAACCCGGATCAGACGACAGTCGACTACCTGCGAGGCCGGCCGATGGCACCTCAGGGAGCGGACTTTGACAAAGCTGCCGCGTGGTGGCTGAGCCTCGCGTCCGGCCCCGATGCCGAATTCGACGACGTCGTCACCTTTGACGCGGCCGATATTGAGCCGACCGTCACGTGGGGCATCACGCCGGCTCAGTCGCTCGGAATCTCACAGTCCATTCCGTCGGTCTCCAGCTTCCCCGAGTCCGAGCATTTTCTGATCGGCGAGGCTTTGCAGTACATGGGCCTGACCGAAGGCCAGCCGATCGAGGGCACGAAGATCGACGTCGCCTTTGTCGGCTCGTGCACGAACTCGCGGATTTCTGATCTCCGCGAAGCGGCCGCCATCGCCAAAGGCAACAAAGTCGCGGACGGAGTCAAAGCGCTCGTCGTGCCAGGCTCGCAGCAGGTCGCGAAGCAGGCCGAGGAAGAAGGGCTCGACAGGATCTTCACCGAAGCCGGCTTCCAGTGGCGGGCGGCCGGATGCTCGATGTGCCTGGCCATGAACCCGGACAAACTGCAGGGAGCGGAAGTCTGTGCCTCATCCAGCAACCGCAACTTCAAAGGCCGCCAGGGAAGCCCGACCGGACGAACGCTGCTGATGAGCCCCGCAATGGTCGCTGCCGCGGCGATCAACGGAGCCGTCACCGACGTCCGTAAGATGACCGAACCGGTCGCGGTTTAGTGGAGCAAGTCATGAGACGAGTTCTCGCAGCAGTCCGCATCGAAAACATTCGCGACCTTTACGCCGCCGAAGAAGGTCGGCTCAAAGAAGCGGACGTTCGACATGTTGAGGTCACCGACGCACTTGTTGACACAGGCGCAACGACGCTTGCCCTCCCAATCAGAGTCATTACACAACTTGGTATCAGGAAGGTCGCTGAGAAGCAGGCGACTTCGAGCCAGGGAGTTGCTCCTGTCAACATTTACGAAGCTGTGCGGCTGCGCTGGATGGATCGGTTCTGCACAGTCGATGTCGTCGAAGTTCCAGACGAGGTGCCAGTTCTGATCGGGCAGATCCCGCTCGAAATGATGGACCTTGTCGTCGATCTTCAGGGCCGCCGGCTGATGGGCAATCCTGCGCACGGCGGCGAACAGATTCTCGAACTTTACTAACGAGCGGTGTGTGATCACGCACCCTGCGAATAAAGGTTTAATCATGCAGAAAATCGAACAGATCACCGGACCCGGCTTGCCGCTCCTTCTTGACGACATCGACACCGACCGGATCATCCCCGCGCGATACCTTCGCTGCGTCACCTTCGACGGCATCGGTGAGCACGCGTTTGAGGATGACCGTCAGCAGGATCCGAATCATCCCTTCAACAAGGCGGCCTACCAGAACGCCAGCGTCCTTGTTGCCCGTCGCAACTTCGGGTGCGGATCCTCGCGTGAGCACGCTCCGCAGTCGCTCATGAGGTGGGGTATCAAAGCGATCGTGGCCGAGTCGTTTGCCGAAATCTTCTTCGGCAACTGCACGTCGCTCGGCATCCCCGCCGTTTGTGCTGCCACTGCAGATCTGGCGAGGCTTGGCAGAGCCATCGAAGCGGACCCCGCGCTGGAAGTCACAGTCGACCTGGAAGGCCTCACTGTGAGATTTGGCGAGGACTCCTGTCCCTGCACGATGCCGGACAGCGCGAGAAACTCTCTCCTGAGCGGCGACTGGGATTTCCTCTCGCAGTTGCTTGAGGACCAGGAAGGCATCGCGGCGACTGCGGCAAGGCTGCCTTACGTGTCCGGCAGTTGGTCATGACCCGAGCGGCAAAGCAAATTGACTTCTACGCGGCGGCCGAGGTGGCTTCGAGTTCGGCGTTGATCAGCAGGCCGCGCGGGATGCTTCGTTCGGCATCCTCGACGATCTGCGGTTTGCGCAGGTCCAGCGGGAACCTGGAATCGTGGAGGACTTCGGCGAGCAGCGTGTCGAAGCCGACCGTGCGGGCCAGGCCTCCCGAGCAGACGACCGGCAACGGAGTCGGGACCGTGGCGGCACGCGGAGAGCGGGCGAGTTCGGTCAGGAACGACTCGGTCAATTCCGACACGACTTTACGGAGCAGCGAGGCCAGCTCCCGCTCGAAGGCCGACTTCGCGAGCACAAGCGGGGTGCCAACAGACTCGCGGCGGCGCTGGACGGCGTCGGTGTTCAGAAACCGCTCGCCGGTCTCCAGTTCGTATCCGATCTCTTTTTGACGGGTCGCCAGTTGCTCGTCGATCCACTGGCCGCCGATGTCGATTCGCGCGTGGCAGATCGGCTCGCCGCGATGAGCGAGCATGGCCTCAGCACCGCTTGATCCGAAGACCAGACCGATTCCTGTGAAAGCGTTCTCGACAAGTTGCGAGAGGATCAGCGCGAGGCTTGCTGGAACGATCTGTGGTTCGTAGCCCTGCAGCCGAATGATCCTCAACAGGAATTCGACGTCGGCGCGAGTCGACTCGCCGGACAGGTCCGCTCCACCGGGCACGGTGAAGCAGCACCGTTCGCCCGGTTGCTTCGCTTTCGGCAGAACGCTCTCGGCAAGAGAGGCAATCAACTGCCGACCGAGTGGGTCTTCTTTGGGAATTCGTCCGGACGGAAGCAGTGGTCGGCAGCGGACCTTGAACAGTCCCGCGCTGTCGTGAGCCGCGTCGCCGAGCAACAGCAGCCCGTTCTCGCACGAGGAGAATTTCAGGCCAGCCTGTTTGAGGATCTGCTGATGCGCGACGGTGTTCGGCAGGACCGAATAGACGCTGCGGTTGGATCGAGCGATAAGTTTTCCGCCGTCACGACGCAGCGTCAGGAAGCGGTACGAACCCGGATCAAAGGCGATGCTCATGACGGGTCTTTCTTTGACGGAGCGTTCTTTGCTGTGCGGTCTTTTTCGATTTCGACGGAGGCCAGGATTCGGTCGAGCAGATCAGACCCGGCCGCCACAGACTCAGCGGGCTTCACGACGATCTTTGCTGCCGATCTCACTGGCTCTCTGTCTGGAATGTCAGGACCGTGGCCAGTGTCGACGCGGACGATTTGTCGTTTGGGTTTCGGCACGGCGGCAGGTTGCTCAACAGGTTGCTCAACAACAGCCGAGGCGGACTGCTGTTCGGCGGCTGGTGCGAGCGGGACGTCCGGGCTGCGGCTCGGCGGACCCGTACGTCGTGGCGGCATCGTGTTCGGGCCGGTCTCGTTTTCACCGTCCGGTCGTTTGGAATCCGGTCGCGGGATGTCCGGCTGAGGTGAACGTCGCTGTCCGACTCCTGACTGACGTCCTCGGTCCAGGAAATGCGGTCGCGGAATTTCCGTGTGCTCGGCGTCCAGCCGCAGCGTCGGCGCGTCGGTCGGTCGGCCAAACAGTTGGGAGACAACCGGTTCCGCGGCGGGTTCGTCCGTCACGGGCAGCTCGTCATTGATGATCTTGTCGAGCCAGTAGCGGTCGCTTTTCTGCGCCGGTGCCAGAGTCGGAGGTGCCGGGCCGGTCATCGAGAGCAGCAGGCTGAACGCGGCGAGGAAGCCGAGACTGCCGATCACTCCCGCCGTGATCAGTGGCCAGCGGGAGGCCGATTCTTCCCGGCGAATGATGCGGCTTTTGCCAACGACTGAGACGTTGTCGTCCGACGGCAGCTCGGTGGCTCGTCGCGGCAGCGACTGAATGCTTGCCTCCTGGAACTGAGGCGTGCCAGGTGTGGATCGATCAGGCAGTCGGGGAGCGGTTGCTGGTTCGGGCTCGGCGGGCGGATTCAGAACAGTGCTGCCCGGCAATGCTGGTTCAGGAACGCGAGTCGTGTTGGCGAATTCAGCCGCTCCATTGAACGCCATTGATGGACCGGCCGAAGCCGACGGACTGGCGGGCGCAGGCGGGCGAGTGTTTTCGGGCGTCTGAATCGGACCGGGAAACTGCGGTCGCTCCTGCGGCGGATCAAGAAACTGCACACTCGGTGCCGGCGACGTGACTGCTGGCGTCTGGATGTCCGTGCCGTCCGGCGCGAGTGGTGTCAGGGGAAGTTCCTGAGTCTCGGCGGTCCGCGGTGCTTCTTCCGGACGAGCGTTCGCGAGGTCCGGATCGGGCTGCGACTGAAATGGCTTTTCCGCTGCGGGAGATTTCGCGGCTTCGGCATCCTGGACGACGTTGGCGTTGAATTGGATTTCGGAGTCAGTCGATTCGCGCGTCGTCGAGTCTTGCCGCGGCGGACTGGTTGTTCTCGGTCTGCCGGTCGTTGCTTTGCCCGAGTCGGACAAGTGAGCTCGGCCTGGCAGTGTCGGCGGTTTTTCATCGAGAGGAACCGAGTCCGGGTGAGTCATCAGATGACGTGTCTCGTCGGGATCCGAACCAATCGACTCTTCGGCGTTGGGAATTTGCGAGTAACCTGGAGGTGTCGCAACTCCAGACTCAGAATTGCCCGGCGCCGTCGCGGAATTCTCGCCCGGCAACGGTCGCGTGATGGGCAGTGGAAGCTGCGCCGCAGCACTTCCCTCGTTCGTGTTCGGAGAAAGTCCGGTGAGAGGTTTCTGATCCGGGTGACGATCTGTTCCCGCAAGAAACGGACGCGGAAGTTCTGGCAACTGTGGCGTGTCAATCACGCCAGGCGGAAAGATCAGGATGCTGTTTTCGCTGAGCCGAGTGTCGAGTCCGGACGGTCCGGAGAAATTTCGACGTTCCAGGACCTTCACCGAGTTCGCGATGGCAACGTCCTGTCCAAGCTGGCTGATGATCCACCGCTTCGTCGCAACGTCCGAAGTCATCTGCATGATGATCGGGTAAGCGAGGACTCCGGAGAGGCAGACCTGATTCAATCGACTGGAGTCGCCTTCCGCATTTTCCTGTCGATTGCTGCCGCCCCGGAAAATGTTGCCTCGCCCGATCCGGCCACCGTCGAGGATGACCAGGTCGCCTGGCATCAGCTTGATCGTTGAGTTCGGGCTGAGCATCGTCCGTTGAACATCTTTTCCGCCTCGAACAATGCGGACCTCGCCGGTCGCGGATTCCAGAGCTCCCCCGGCAAACCGGATAAAGTCGACGAGAGACGGTGCACTCGTCGGAAGCTGATAAGTCTGCGGATATTTGACGTGACCCATGATCGCGAAATAATTCGCGCCCTGGTTGGCACGGCCCATCATTCGGGACTGTGTTGATCCTGAGAAGATCTGCGCCTGCACCAGCCCGGTTGGCAGCCACAACGTGACGGCCAGCAGTGGAATCAGCCAGGCTGGAATCCGGCTACTCATGCAAAGTTGCCTCCACGAAAGGGATCAACAGGGAACTCACGCTGGCCGAATCGAACTGGGTAGCTCGTTTCGGAATGCAGTTGGCTCAACGTCCCGCTGCGGGGATGCCGCGCAGCGGCGCGCGGAACCGGTGAGGCTCCGCACAATCCTCACCATCGTCAAAGTTTGACATTCGGCCTGAGTGAAACCGTGAGAACGGCTCAAGTTTTCCGTAAACGCAGGTGACGTCGGGGAATCCGCTCGGCGTCGACAGAATCTTGTCGTCGGCAGACGTGAGGCTTGCCGCTCTGACCAGGCCGGGACAGAATGGCTGGCGTACTGCCCGTTCGGCTTCGAGACGCCCGAACGCGAACCCGATGTGAATGACGGCGAGACCCCCTTACCAGGCAGATGCATGGCTTCTCCTTTGAAACTGGTGTTGCTGGCTCGCGATCAGACTGTGCGAATTCAGTCGGTCTGCCAGGTGCTGCTTGCGTTTCTGAAAGAGCAGCCAGACACGCAAGTCCTTGCCAGTTCAGTGATTGAGGAATACGACCCGGCTCGGTTTGAGCCGGATGTCATCGCTGTGGTCGGCGGCGACGGGGCTATTCTGCGAGCCTGCCGTCAGTTGGGGCGGCGTCAGACGCCGATTCTCGGGGTGAATATGGGGCGACTGGGGTTTCTGGCGGATCTTACGCCTGAGCAATTCCGAGATGAGTACCCCAGAGTCTGTTCCGGGAAGTTTGAGACCGCAGAGCACCTGATGTTCGAGTGCTCGCACGAGACGGCGGCTGGTGAAACTGAGGTTTTCCTCGGTCTGAACGAGGCGGCGATCAGTGCTGAGCCGGCTTTGCAGATGATCGAGATCGGTTTGAAAATTGACGGCGAGCCGGTCACGACCTACAGCTGCGACGGCCTCATTCTAAGCACGCCGGTTGGTTCGACTGCTCACAGCCTTTCGGCGGGCGGCCCGGCGATCCGCCAGGACCTGCCAGTCTTCGTGGTGACACCAATCTGCCCGCACACGCTCACCAATCGCCCGCTGATTGATCACGCCGACCGGACTTACGAGCTGACGCTTCCCGGTGCCGGGACCGGAGTCGTCCTGGTGGTTGACGGCCAGATTCGGCGGAACTTCGGAGCCGGAGATCGAGTGACCATTCGCAAGGCGGACGTGACCTTCAAGCTGATCAAGATGCACGGACACAGCTACTACAAAGTGCTGCACGACAAACTCGGCTGGCGAGGACAGCCCAGCTACGGCGACGATTGAACCGCCGTAGGCCGGATCGAGCGAAGCGAAGATCCGGCAATTGGAACTTCGGGCTGCGATGAGGGAAATCGCTACGAAATTTGGATCGTGACCGGAGCGTGGTCGGAAACCGTCAGGCCTCCCTCGCGACAGATCTCTGCGGAGACGAATCTTTTTGCGGCCGCGGAATTTCCCAGCAGGTAGTCGATTCGCCAGCCGCGATCAAACTCCCGCGCCCGGCCTCGGTTCGACCACCAGGAATACGGGCCCTGGACATCGCCGAAGTGCTCGCGCGTGAAATCGCGCCAGCCGCTTTCGATGAGGTCGCCCAGCCACTCCCGTTCATGCGGCATGAATCCCGAAGTTTTCTCATTGGATTTCGCGTAGAAGATGTCTCGTTCCGTGTGAGCGATGTTGAAGTCACCACCGAAGACGACCGGTCGACGCTTCGCCTTCAGGTCGTCTGCCCACGGACGAAAGCCTTTCATCCAGATTTCTTTCTGCCTCTGTCGGTCTTCGCTCGACGAACCCGACGGCAGGTAGACGCTGGCGACTTCGACTCCGTCCACTTCCGCGCGAACGATGCGGCCTTCCGGATCGTCGGCGTTGAGTCCGGTGCTCAGAATTTTCATCGGCTGCCGCGACCAGATCGCGGTGCCGGAGTAGCCCTTCTTCTCGGCCGGGTGCCAGTGGACGTGCCAGCCCTCCGGGGCCGCCCACTCGCCAGGAAGCTGTTCGGGGAGAGCCCGAACTTCCTGCAGCAGCAGCACGTCCGGCTCGATCTGCTCAAGGATTTCGGCGAAGCCTTTTCGCAGAGCGGCGCGCAGGCCGTTGACGTTCCATGTCGTAATTTTCATCTGGCGATCCCGATCAGCGGAGAGGAATCGCGAATGGTAAGCGCATCGCGGCCTGAAGCGGCACTGTCAGGTTCAGAATCCAAGTGATGATTCCGGTGTGGACAACACCAGTTCGGTTACACTACTGGCCCAGACCTGAAGATCTTTGGGGAGTCTGCTTCCGTGTGAGCACCATCAATGAGCCCACGAAATGGCCTTCCTCTACGGCGCCGTGACTCGTCAATCCGATGAACGGCTTGAACTTTCGTTCGTGCCGTTTCAACGCGAAAAGTCTATGCCCGCTTTTTTGGGCTGTGTGGGTTGCGCGTCGACTGTTGGAACAGTCGCTCTCATCGCAATTCTCATCGTGCCATCTGCTATTGGTGCGGTTCTCTTGTCAATCAAGGAAGAATGGTTCCCTGCAAGCCTGTTCGCAGGGTTCGCTGCGATACTGTTCTGGTGTGGGTTTCAGTCCGTATTTGGCAGCCTGTCGGGCAGTGAATGGATTCACGTTGACCGGAGTACCGCGACATTTACACGACTCAGGCAGCCTTTCGGGAGTTGGACAAGACCTCGCCCCGTCGAGTCATGGTCACTGGCTGAAATCGAAGCATTGCAACTTTCCTATGTCGGTCTTCAAGTCAAGTCGTACTTTATCTGGGGACCGGATTCGAACGGGTTCTATATCGACCAGCGCCATCATGTTTACCATTTCAATTTGATACTGACGGACGAGACCGTCCACCTGGTCACGACCGATGACAGTGAATGGTTAAGGAAAATGGCTTCGCAGGTCAGCGAATTCTGCAATTTGCCGATCATCGATGACCTGAATCACGAAGACAGCGACACCGTAGAGAAATAGCTACGAACAAGACGAGGCGAGTTCAGCTCACAAGTTTTTGGCTTAGGGACGGGCCGGAAATAAGACCGGCATTAGCCGCTGAGCGTTAGCTCACGGTTCACGGAAAACCGGACGCTAACGCGTGCCGGCTGATTCAATTGCCGGTTTAATTTCCGGGCCGTGCCTTACGGACGCAGGCGGACCGGAGTCAACTGGCGAACGACCATGAAGTCGGCGTTGAGGTCCCGCCGGAACTGACGCGGACCGAGCAGCCCCATCGACTGGCCGAGGAACTGGTCGAGGTTGATTCCGGGAGACGCCTGAAGATACGCGAGCAGGCGGCCGTCCGGAGCGACCAGGACGTGCCGTGCTCCGCCGCGGACCGAGGTGGCTTGCTGGATCACCCCCGCGCCGTCGAATCGAGGTTGCTGGAACGCTGGCTGTTGAACGACCGGTGGTATTCCGGACGGCGACAGAGCGGCTGGCTGTTGCTGGGTTCGGCTTGTGGAAGGTGGTGCCGCCGCGAATCCAGGGGGGATGTTTGCGGGCGATTGTTGAGGGACCGCGCCGGACGGGCGAACCACCGTGTGGACAGGCTTCTGCATTGAGACCGACTGGCGACTGCTCAGGAAGGACTGCCGAATCTGCTCGTCACGTTCCTCGGTGCGGCGAAGGATGTCCTGCACCTCAGCGACCTCCTGATAAACCGCTTCGTACCGGCCCAGGCCAGCCAGCCGTCCTTCAACCTGGCGCCGAATGTGGGAATCGGGTGTCGTTTTCAACGCTTCGTACCGTCGCCGGAGTTCCGGCAAAGTCCACTCTGTGACCGGTCTTTGCCGCATCGTGCGAAACTGATCGTCGAGCTGCTTCAGTTCGGCCCAGGCGGCTTCAATCTGCTTTTTCTCGGCGTTGGAAAACGCCGCGCTGTTCGGGTCGGCGAGGCCCGGAGCCTGAAAGCCGAGATCGGTCATCGAGACACCCTGCGACGCCGACTCGGGTAACCCTCCTGCAGACGAGTTCGCGGAGCGTTCGTCACGCGGCACTGTTCGCGCGAGCTCGAAGCTCGCTCCGCCCGGAAGTTGATTGGACAGCCCGGGTTCGCCGGCAGCGACCGGCGTTGGAGCGAAGTCCTGCGTGTTCGGCCCCGGAGTTTTTTCGGCTGGCGTTTTTTGCCTGGCAAACGGGTCGAACTGCTCCTGCTCCAGTTCGCCAGGTTTTTTTGTAAGCAGTTCATTTGGTGACGTCATGCCGGTTGAGCCTGGTTCAGGCTCGACATACTCGCTGGCAGAAACGATGTCTCGCTGACGGATGAAACGGAACTCGCCGCGCGGCGGACGGATTCGAAGCATCGGTGTCGAGCGAGGGCCGCGCTCGAGCGTTTCGGAATTCGTGAGGATTTCGACGACCTCGCCCTTTCGCAGCAGGTTGCGGACCTCGAACGTCGGCGTGCCGTGTTCGCTGCCGATGATGTCCATCGTGTCCTGCTCGACGACTCCGAGTTCCCCTTCGCGTTTGATGAGGTCTTCGCGGACCCAGCTGAAGCTGCCTTCCGGCGGAGCGATCTTGTACCAGCCACCGAATTCCTGGTGCAGCACTTTGACCTTGTCGCCGCGGCGCAGTTTGATCGTGGTGTAATCGGCGTCGTCCCCGCCCGTGCCGCTCCGCACGAGAGCCTCGTCGACGTTGACGATCGCGTCGAAGGGGAATTCGATCGCCTCCGCGTGCCGACTCGATAGAACAAGGGCGAGAGCGAATACGAAACCAGAAATGGTCGATGAGTCGCGCATGAGATTTCTCCCGGCAGGATGCGTAGCGAATCTGAAAATCGCGAGCAGCTGGGGATCTGGGAAGGCCTGCCAGGCTTGGCAGAGGGGAAACGCAGCCGGACGGCCGCGAGGAGTGAGGAGCACTGTTTACCGAAGAACCGGGAATCGACTCAAGATCAGGTCTACGCGTCCGGCTGAGGGCCGGCTCGTGGTCCGTCGCGAGGTTGACTTAACAGGAAGAGGCTGTGAGTTTTTCGAAAAGTGAAAGTAGCAGGCACACTCCGTGTGCCGTATTCCCCGAAAAATACGGGGTTGAATGCAGGTTTCGGCGGACGGCACACGGAGTGTGCCTGCTACATCAAAAAAAATCACACGCTCGAACCGTCCACGGATGCTGCGCAGGCTTGGCTGTGGCTCATCCCTCGCGATGGTCCATCGATTACACTCGGCAATTCGTCACCCGCTTTCGAGGTCGCAGGAATGCCGTACATCGCTGTCGCCGAAACCGCCGAAGACAACCGCGCCCGCTTTCTCGTCGAGACTCTGGAAGAGGCGATCACCGAACTCGGCACGCAGTATCCGGTCGGGAAGAGCGTTCAGGATCGACTCCGCAAGGGCGAGCGGGTTGTGACGGACGGCTACACGCTGGCGGTCCTGCCGCTCGCCGCATCGCCACCGAAAACACAGCAGACACTGTTTTGAGCCGATCACGGTGTTGCCCGGTTGCCTGCCGCAGGCGTCCCTGCGAGCTCAATGCCGGCAATCATGAAACCGTTGCCCGGCGCCAGCCCTGAGTGCGTTTTCCGAGGTGCGGTTTTCAATGCAAGACCGGGCGGCTTGCGCCGCTCCGCTTTCTCGATCTGGACTATTTCGATGGGCTGATCGCGGCACCAGTGGGCATCATTCTGAAACGTCGATCATTGCCGAGTGGACGCTCATGCAAACTGGCGTGCCGGCGTACCAGGTCGCGAGGACTCGATGGGAACCGGCCTTTGCGAGGGAGGGATGCCCGAAACTCCAGCGGCCCATGTCTTCCCAGAATTCGGCAAAGTCGACGTTGTCTTTGCCGCTCCCCTGGCTGAGTAATGCCTGCTCGTCGTGTACGTGCACGGTGAAGCACGCGTTCTCCGGCCAAGTCGCTCCGTCGTCGCTCGACTGCCAAAGTTTCAACGTTCCCGGCCGATCTCGATCGACGACGAAGGCCAGAATTCGGCCGTCGTCCAGTAACAGCGGTGCGGCGATCTGACCGGAGATTGTTGTCTCAACCGGAAGCGTGGCTGATCGTTCGCCGTCGATATTCGTCTTGAGGAAGTGCACCCGGATGTCCCGCTTCTCACTGCGGTTGTGAGTCCAGAACAGCCCGAGAAATTCGCCATCGGCGATCCCCGGACAGAGCCGTTGATCCCAGTAGTACAGCAAAGATTCCGGATGTCGGGCGACTCCGAAGAGCCGGTCGAACTTCTGTCCGCCGTCCTCGGACAGCAGCAGCCAGGCTCCGGGTTCGACGGGAGTCGGATCGTCAAACTCCTTGAAGCTCTCGAAATTGAACCCCAGCGTTCCGTTCGGCCACTGAACGATCGGGCCGGTCATCGCACAGCCGGTCACGCCAGGCGTCGCAATCTTTCGCCAGGAAGTCCACGAGTTGCCCTCGTCGGTTGACTCGCACACCAGCAGACGGCTTCGCAGGAGGCCTTCCGTCGCAGGGTCAAACAATGGCCGATCCGGTTCCGACCGATCGAACCATGTCGAGAAGAGCAGCACGCGGCCGGGTTCGACCTCGACCATTTCCGCTCCGGCAAGCGAGCCCGGCACGCCGTCAATCTTCGTCTCAAACTGCCAGGGGAGAGTCTCCCACGACACGGCGTCATCGCGCGACCGTGAAACACGGATTGTGCCTTCGTGGTGATGCTTGGTTTTTCCGGTCGTGCAGCCGCTCAGCCAGGTCCCGGAGGCGAGGCCTCGCACGCTGTCGAAGAACGACGTCTGGCCGGCCTCGCCGTGCACTTCCGCGTCGTAGACAACCGCTCGATATTCAATCTTCATGCGACAGCTCTGATCGCGAGATGGACGCTTTGAAAAGCCGTTTGCCGCAAACTCAGCTGACTTCCAGCGGAATCGGTTTGCCCTTTGACAGTGTGAACGGCCGGTTTTGCTGGTCGTGGGTTTCCTGGTGGGGATCAATGCCCAGGAAGTGGTAGATCGTCGCGACGAAGTCGGCCGGAGTTGTCGGCTTGTCGGCCGGGTAGGCTCCCTGTTTGTCGGAGGCTCCGTATATCTGACCGCCTTTGATACCCGCTCCCAGAAAGCTGACTGTGTAAACGTCGGGCCAGTGTTCGCGGCCGCCGTTCTTCAGCGTGATCTTCGGTGAGCGACCGAACTCAGCGGCGACGACGACCAGCGTCTCGTCCAGCTGACCGGTTTTTTCCAGGTCTGTGACGAGTGCGTACAGAGCCCGATCCTGTGGGGGGATGAGGTCTTCTTTGAGCGCCGAAAAATTGTTCCAATGCGTGTCCCAGGCGAAACCGTTTTTGCCCTGAGTTCGCTGCCAGTTGCACTGCACGAGACGCGAACCGGCCTCCAGCAGTCGCCGGCCCAGCATCACCGACTGACCGAACAGGTTGCGGCCGTACCGTTCCCGCTCGACAGGATCGACCGACGAGAGGTCGACCGCGTCCCGCACTTTCTGCGAGCTGATCACGTCGACGGCTTTTGACTGAGCCTGACTGATCGACTGCGCCAGTGTGCTCTCATTGAGAAACTCGGTCTGCCGGTTCAGCTGTCCGACGAGGCTCAGTCGACGACGAATCGCGTCCGGAGTTTCCAGCGGTCGCAGCGGCAGGTGGTCGAGCCGGAAGTCGTCGTCGTTCGGATTTCCCGCTGTGAGCATCGGGTCGTACTTGCCGCCGAGCATCCCGGCAAACTGTCCGACTCGCCGCCCGCCGGCCACGTCCATGCGGTGCGGCACGATCACGAAGGGAAACATCGGCCCGTTGCCGGGAGCCAGCTTTGCGACGCACGACCCCAGGTGAGGCATGTCCTGCCGCGACATGTTGTTCGCATCCGGCACGCTGCCGGCGAATTCCGTGCCCGTAAACATCTGGAAGGAACCGCGGGCGTGGTCGTTGTGGTCGTGGTACATCGACCGGACGAGGGCCGTCCGGTCCATCAGCTTTGCCGCGCCGGGACAGTGCTCGCCAAACCGGATCGTCGGAACCGAGGTCGCGATTGTACCGAACTCGCCGCGAATCTCGGCGGGCGTGTCCGGCTTTGGATCGTACATGTCGTGCTGTGGGTTCGCTCCGGACAGATAGAGGATGATGCAGTTTTTCGCTCGCCCGAATCCCGGACCGTGGGTCTTCGGAGGGGCGTTCTTCTGAGCGGGCGCCGCCGAAACGGACTGGCTCAGCAGAGCCGGCAGTGACAGACCGCTCATCGCGAGCCCGCCGATCTGGATCATTTCCCGCCGGTCGATGCCGCTGCGAATTCCTGGTCCGAACAGATTGAGCATGAATGACTCCGAGAGAAGGATGCTCTTTGTTTTTGAAACCGCAAATGGACACGAATAAACGCGAATCTTCTTTCGACTTCTTCATTTGCGTTGATTGACGTCGATTCGCAGTCCCGATTCTGCCTACTCTTTGTATCGATAAACAAACGCCGATCCGTCAAGATAATCGAACTGCCTCACATCGTTAAGTCCCGATCTCTCCCCGGAAACCGATATGGCCGGCCGGAAACGTCAGCGTCTCCTCATAATCGGACTTTTTTGCGTGCTCGCCTTGCACCATTGCGGCGAGCCGGCATTCGCAGCGCCGTACATCGAAGAGGTCGATCCGCCCGTTCTCCGCCGCGGTGCGGTGACTCGCATCACATTACGCGGTGAGGATCTCGATCAGGCGGTCGGAATCTGGCTGTCCTCGCCAGCGAGCCGAGCGACCGCTTCGGTTGTGTTGGAGAATTCAGGTGAGGCGACGCTGGACGTGACTGTGCCGAGCGACGCTCCGCTCGGCATGCACGGCATCCGACTGGCGACACGAAGCGGATTGAGCAACGTTCACATCGTGCTCGTCGATGAACTGCCGCTCATACGGGCTTCACAAAAAGCAGAATCAACGGACGCGGTATTCGACGTCGATCTGCCGTTCTGTGTGACCGCGCCGTGCCGGCCGGCCGCCGTCGACCGGTACGCCATCAAAGTCGCCGCCGGGCAGACCGTCGCGTTCGAGGTTGTCGGAAGCCGCTTCGGCAAGGACTACGATCCACTGATCACGGTTCGCGACGAGGCCGGCCGGATCGTGGCAAGTCGCGACAACGATCCGGGACTGTTCTACGACTGCCGGTTCGCTCACGCGTTTCAATCGTCGGGACGATTCATCGTCGAAGTTCGGGATGCCCGGTACGAAGGCGACCCGTCCTGGCACTACGTCCTGCGGATGGGAGACTTCCCCGCCGCTAACGTCGTCGTTCCTTCCGCGGCTCGGCCGGGAGTGACCAGCAACGTGTGGCTGCCGGAAGCCGCCGGCCACCGTCTCGCCCTGGTGGTGCCGGCTCGACTTCGCATGCCGACGTTTTTTCAGGAGCTCCGCCACTCGCCCGACTCGCCCGCAACGTGGGTCCCGATGGACGCCACCACACTTGAGCGGCACGCGATCGAATCCGAGCCAAACGACGACCCTGACGAAACCGCGACGCTCGCCACCGTCCCGGGTACGCTCAACGGAGTCCTCGAACCGCGCGGCGATCGCGACTGCTTCGCGCTGCTCCTCACGAAAGGGCAGACTCTGAACTTCAAGGGTGTGTCTCGCGAGATCGGCTCGGCCGCTGATCTGGAGCTCGTGATGTTCGGCCCGGATGGGCGCGAAGTTCAGCGCATCGACGATGCAACGGACTCCTTCCAGAATCAAGCCTTCTCGATCGAAGCGAGTTTTACGTTCGCAGCCCGGGCGGACGGGCTGCACTGGCTGATGGTGCAGGACCTCGTTGGAGACGGCGGCCCTGCATTCGCTTACCGCATCGATGTGGCTGAGCCAAAGCCAACGCTGAAACTGAGCGCCGATGTCAGCCGCCTGACTGTCCCGCAGAACTCCTGGCAGCCGGTGCCGATCAAGGTTGTGCGAACCGGTCTTGCCGGCCCGGTCGAGCTTTCACTGATCGGCGCGCCACCTGGTATTTCGATCGAGCCGACGACGATCCCCGCGGAGGTGACGGATCTGGTCTGCAGAATCGTGGCGAGCGGCGATGCTCCGATGGGGGTCTCGACTCTCGAAATCGTCGGTCACTGGAAATCGGAAGACGGCAAGAGCAACGCAGAAGGCGTCGTGACGGTTCGGCCGTTGATCGACCGGCAGATCATCGACAAAGACCGCCGACTGTACTCGCTGCGAGACAACCAGTTGCGGCTGCCGCCGTCGCTCCGGTCGCGTCTGGCGCTCATGATCGCGCCGCCGGCTCCGTTTTCGATCGAGCTGCCCGAAGAGCTGGTTGTTCTCACAAAATATCAGACGGCCAGCTTTACGATCGCGACCACGCGATCCGGCGGATTCGATTCGCCAATCGTGTTCACAGCGACTGGTGGTCAGGTCGGAGTCGAAGAACAGGAGCGCGACAATGTGTACGTGACGATTCCGATCGCGACCGTCGATCGTCCCGGCGTCGAAGGCATCTTCTTCAACCGAATCAACACGGCCTACGCGAAAGCCCGTGTCGAACTCAAAGCGACCGCCGCGCGAGACGGCCACGAGGTCACCCTGCTGCGGACGTTTGAGCTCGACGTGCGGCCCGCCTTCAATCCGACGTTTGAACCGGCAACGATCACTGTCGAACCGGGCGGCACCGCAATGTTTAAGATTCTCGCCAACCGAACCCCGACGTACGACGGCGAAGTCACAATCGTGCCGACGTTGAATTTCGGTATGCCCTTTCCGGAAAAGATTGTCATCCCGGCCGGACAGCCTCATGTCGAACTGAGCGTCCTGATCCCTGCCGACCGCTCGCCCGGCCGAATCAGCATCCGCTGCGAATCAACCGGCTATGTCGGGCGTTACGAAGAGCAGGTGCGCGAACCGAATCTCACGATTGATGTGAAGAAACCAACCCCGGAAAAGAATCCGAAATGACAAAGCCTGTTTCACTGTTCCTGCTTCTGCTGGCCGTTCAGCCAGCATTCGCGGCACCGGTTGCCCGACTCTCGATCTCCCCGACTCAGTTTGAGCTGGCGGGGTCGCGTGCGAAGCAGCAGTTGCTCGTGACCGGGCATTTTGACGGTCGCATCGAAGAACAGGATCTCACGCGAGCGGTTCGGTACGAGAGTCTCTCGCCCAACATCGCCGACGTGACGTCCAGCGGTCTGGTAGTGCCTCGGGGATTTGGTGAAGCGGCGATCGTCGCGCGTCATGACGGACTCGAATCACGAATCACGGTGACGGTACGGGACTTCGGCTCGTCCGACCCAATGGACTTCAACACGGACGTCGTCGCTGCTCTCAGTCGAGCTGGCTGCAACTCGGGCGTGTGTCACGGATCGCCGCAGGGCAAGAACGGTTTTCGGCTCAGCCTGCGCGGCTTCGATCCGAATCTCGATTACACCACGCTCGCGCGGGAAACGTTCAGTCGGCGGACGAATCCGCAGTCTCCCGACGAGAGCCTGATCCTGAAGAAAGCACTGGGAGTTGTTCCTCACCAGGGGGGCATTCGATTCCGACAGACCGACATGTCGTACCAGGTCGTGCGAAAGTGGATCGCCGAGGGCTGTCGACCGAGCTCCCAACGGCGAACCCTCACGCGTCTGGAAGTGATTCCGAAACTGCGGCGTCTGGCGGCCGAGTCGCCCGAGCAGCAGCTGATCGCGATCGCCCACTTCGACGACGGCACGTCACGTGACGTGACAGACCTGGCCGTCTTTACGGCGAAGGAAGATGCCAGCGCGTCCATCTCCCGAACCGGACTCGTCGAGTTTTCCGGCACGGCCGAAGCCACCTTCCTCGTGCGATATCTCGGGCAGATTGTCGGAGCTCGCCTCACCTGCGTGCAGCCGGATGAGCAGTTTGTGTATCGCTCGCCGCCGGTCCAGAATTTCGTCGACGAGTCGGTGTTTGCTCACCAGCGTGAACTGCAGATTCTTCCCGCGGAGCTCACTTCCGATGAAGTCTTCCTGCGGCGAGTTTACCTCGACACCATCGGCACACTGCCCACCGCCGAGGAAGCCGCCACGTTTCTCGATTCGAAGCAGCCACAGAAACGCGGCGCGCTGATCGACCAGCTTCTGCACCGTGATGAATTTGCCGTTTTCTGGGCGATGAAATGGGCGGACGTCATGCGCGGCAGCGATGTCACGATCAGCAAACGTGGCGTCCACAGTTTTCATCGCTACCTGGTCGACCGCTTTCAGCACGATCGGCCGTTCGACGAGTTTGCCAGGGAGACACTCACCAGTCTCGGCGACACGTTGAACCGGCCAGCGGCGAATTTTCATCGGATTGCCCGCACGCCGGAAGACGCGGCCGAGGCGATGTCGCAGCTGTTTCTCGGGGTCCGCATCGGCTGCGCGAAGTGCCACAACCACCCGTTCGAAGCGATCACTCAGGGAGACTACTACGGATTTGCCGCCTACTTCGCGCGGGTGAAATTCAAAGGCCAGCAGTTCATGCGCGATGACGAGATCGTGTATCTCGACCGCCGAACGGAAGTCCGGCACCCGGTCACGAATCAGAACGTCGCGCCGGTCGCGTTCGGCACATCGCCAGGCGAACTCGGCCCGGACGACGACCGCCGCGAAGAACTTGTCGAGTGGCTCACCAGCCCGGGAAATCCGTACTTCGCCAGATCGATCGTCAACCGACTGTGGTACCACGTGATCGGCCAGGGCATCGTCGATCCCGTCGACGATTTTCGGGATACGAACCCGCCATCGAATACTGTGCTGCTCGACAAGCTGGCTGCGGAATTCGTGTCGCACGGTTACCGGATTAAGCCGGTGCTGCGAGTCATTCTGAACTCAAGTACGTATCAGCTCAGTGCGAAGCCCGTCGAGAAGCAGTCGCCGCACGCCGCCGCGCCGGATCGGCATTTCGCACATGCGCAGATTCAGATGCTTCAGGCCGAACAGATTCTGGATGCGGTCTCAACGATCACCGGCATCCCGGAACGCTTCCCGGGTTACCCGGCCGGCACGCGGGCGATCGAACTGGCGAGCGGTACGGTCGATCATTCCTTCCTGATGGCCTTCGCCAAGCCGGTTCGCGACGCCACCTGCGAATGCGCGCGCGACCCGGAACCGTCGCTCAGTCAGGTCATTCAGATGCTCAACAACCCGTCCGTCGTCAATAACATCAAATCGCCGGAAGGACGCATTCAGAAGTGGTTGACGGCCGGGAAGTCGTCCGACGAAGTTGTCGAGCTGATTTACCTCACAACGGTCAGTCGCCGCCCGACAACGCAGGAACGCGACCTGATCACGAAGCACCTGAAGACTCTGCCCGACAGTCACGCGGGTCTGTTCGATGTGCAGTTTGCATTGCTCAACTCAAACGAGTTTCTGCTGCGTCATTAAGAAAACTGCGGCACCCGATCGTCAGGGCAGCCAGCGAATGCACGAAGGCATGGGCATTTCGAGCGGTTGCCCGGTCGCGGTGAGTTGCCCGGTCGTTGCGTCGATTCGAAAAACGACAACATTGTTGCCCGGCATGTTGGCGCACAGCAGCCAACCGCCATCGGGCGTGATCAACAGATTCTGCGGCCCTTTGCCGAGACTCGGCTGAATCCTGATCAGGCTCAACTGGCCATCATCAGCGATCCGGTAAATGGCGATGCTGTCGTGGCCGCGGTTTGTTCCGTAAAGGAACCGGCCATCCGGTGTAATCTTCAGGTCGGCGCAGTGGCTCGTCCCCTCAAAATCGGCCGGCAGCGTCGAGATCGTCTGACGAGATTTCAGCGTCCCTGCTTTCGGTTCGTACTCGAAAAACGTCACCGAGTTTTTCAGCTCGTTGATCAGGTAAACGCGCCGGCCATTCGGGTGGAACGTCAGGTGGCGAGGGCCCGATCCGGGCGACACGCTGGTCGATGACTGGGTCGGGCTGATGGTCAGACCGGCCGTCTTCGGATCCAGTCGGTAGATGAGGACTTTGTCGATTCCCAGGTCGGCTGCGAGTGCGAACCGGTTGTCCGGAGAGATCTCGATGCTGTGCGCGTAAGGAGCTTTCTGCCGGGCCGGATCGACGCTTGCTCCTTCGTGTTTGATGTACGACGCGGGCTCTCCGAGCGAGCCGTCTTCGTTCACCGGCAGCGCGGCCACGTCGCCGGTTGAGTAGTTCGCCACGACAACCGTCTTGCCCGTCGCGTCGACAGTGAGATAACACGACGCTGTCCCGCGCGATGATTGCCGGTTAAGCCGCTTCAGTTTTCCGGTCCGCCCTTCGATTGAGAAAGCGGCGACGAATTCGTTCTCGGTCCCGCCAAACTGCCTGGCATCGATCGCGTAGAGGTGCTGTCCGCTCGGCGACACCGCCAGAAAAAACGGGTGCTCGATATCCGTTGTTCGATGCAGCGGCTTCAGGACGCCGGTCTTTGAGTCAAACTGAAACGCGTGAATGGCTCCCTTTTCCCCGGACGCAAAGGCTGAGATGAAGACGACCGGGTCGGCAGCCTGGGTGGAGTGAGTATTCGACATAAGGAGCACGGCAGTCAGCAGTAGGATGTGAAGTCGCATGGTTGTGAGTCCGTTTCGAGGTTTAAAACAGCTCGCGAATCGGTTCGGCGTCGATAAAGCGGATCGGGCGACTGCCGGGGCCGGGCATCATCGTCGTTTCCAGGTCGATGCCCATCGCCGTGTAGACCGACGCGACGACCTCTGGCGGCAGGACCGGCCGGTCGTGTGGCGCGGCTCCGATTTTGTCTGTGGAGCCGATGACCTGTCCGCCTTTGATGCCGCCTCCGGCGAAGAAGTTCGTCCAGGCCGACGGGTAATGGTCGCGGCCGCCACGTGGGTTGAGTTTCGGCGTACGTCCGAATTCGCTGAGAACCGAGATCACCGTGTCTTCCAGCATGCCGCGCTGACCCAGGTCCTCAAGCAGCGCTGTGAACGCCTGGTCGAACTGCGGGCACAGATGCCGTTCGTAATCCTTGTACGTGTTGTTGAGGCCGCCGCCGTCGGCGTGCATGTCCCAGCACGTGATGTTGAAGACCGTGTCGAAGTGGTTGACCGTGACGAACCGCGTCCCGCGCTCGATGAGCCGCCGGGCCATCAGACAGCTCTGGCCGAACGTGTTGCGTCCGTAGCGGTCCCGCAGCTTGTCGTCCTCTTTGCCGAGGTCGAAGGACTGTTTGGTTTCGGGTGAGGTCAGCAGGTTGAAGGCTCGCGCGTAAGCGGTGTCGCGTTCAAGAGTCGAAGACGTCTCCGTGCGTCGCTGCAGATCGTCGACCTGTTTGAAGAGCTGCCGCCGCGCGTCGATCCGTAACGTCGTTTGTCCGGCAGGCGGTTCCAGATCGGCCACTTTGAAGTCCGACGTCGCGGGATCGCCTCCGAGGAAAAACGGCTGATGAGCACTGCCAAGGTACGCCGCTTCCTGACCGTGAGGTGTCGCCGTTCCTGTGTTGCCGATCTTTGCAGGAAGAATGACGCTTGTCGGCAGGTTGCCTTTGTGGCCGAACACACGCGAGACCACCGACCCCATGTACGGCTGCGGGCTGGCGGCGTTGAAGTCGTGGCCGCTCATCATCCATCGCTGACCGTTTTCGTGAGACGCTCCCGTTTTGTGATGCAGGCTGCGGATCAGAGCGACCTTGTCCATCATCCGCGCCATCAGCGGAAAGTGCTCGCAGATCTGAATGCCGGGCACGTTGGTGTCGATCGGCTTGAAGGCTCCGCGAATATCGTCAGGCGCCTCCGGTTTCATATCCCAAGTGTCCACGTGACCTGGCGAGCCGACCAGAAAGATCGTGATGCAGTTCCGGATTTTCGCCTTCGACTCGTCAACCGCGCCGCTGGCCTGCAGGTTCATCAGAGCTGGCAGCGACAGACCGCCGAGCGTGGCTGAGCCGGCCTGAAGAAAACTGCGGCGGTTGATCCCGCTGCAGACGGGCACTCGCTCGCTTCCAATATTGAGCATCTCTCAGACCCTGATTCGATGGGGAGTTGGATTCCGTTGAGGACGTCTCGCGATCGCCCTCACTTTGCAGCGGCCGCTGTTGTCGCGGTTGCCGGATCGGCAACGGGCGCGGCGATTTCGACCTGTTTGATCGAGCCGTCTGCCGCCACTTCGAACGCCAGCCGGTTCGAGATATCGACGTATTTACTGACCGTAAATTCGCCGTCTTTGTCCTTCAGATAATTCACGTACTTCCACATCTGGAGCACGGCCTGGTACGTGCCGGGGTCCAGCTTTCCCAGCTCGTGCTCAAGGTGAACGCGGGCGAGCGGCGTCGCGACCGTTTCCTCGCCGCGAGCGATCTGCCATTGCAGCCGCAGTCCCCAGTCGTTGCTGACGTGGCCTCGGATGAGGCGGCTTCCATCGAGCCGAATCTCGGCCTGCGGAACTCCTTCAAACTTCTGATCCATGAAACTTCTCCGACCAAACCGGGAGTTGTCGACTTCGATTGAACAACGCATTCGATTCTACCCAGCGTCCAGGAATTCTGGACAGTCCTTCCCTTCTCCGCAGTGACTGCCGAGCCTCGTCGGCGAAACAAGTGGAGTCGCCGAGGTTGCAGGTCTCGTTGAATGCGGTGAAGATTGGGAATGCGGTGAAGATTGGCCGCAGAGTTGTAGATCATTCCGACAGCCCTCGAGCCGATTGTCAGGGCTTCTGAATGGAGGAGACTGTGACAGCAACCGGTGAGAGGGCAGCGTACCGGAGGCCGCTTGATGGCAGATCACAGCGCGGATGATTCTTCGTCCCCGCCTCCCTCAGGGTCGGCGGATGAGTGTGGCGCGACTGTTTTTTCGAGTAACCCGAACTGGGTTGAGATCTCGATTGACCAGGCGGCCGATTCGATTCTGCGAGCCGGGATTCTCGACGATACGTCGCTGTCCGCGGCGCGGCACGAACTCGAAGATGCCGGTCCGCCGCCCGACAGTGGGCAGCTTCTTGACTACCTCACGAAGACAGGTCGCCTCACGTCGTTTCAGGCGAGGCGGGTCGCTCAGGGGCGGTCCGGTGAACTGCTGCTGGGCAACTACATTCTGCTGAGTCGGATTGGCCGCGGCGGAATGGGGGCCGTCTACAAGGCACTTCACAGGCGTATGAAACGCGTCGTCGCGGTGAAGACGATCCGCAAAGGACTGGCGACTGCTGAGTTCATCACGCGGTTCCGGCGAGAGATTGAAGCGGCAGCGCGACTGACTCACCCACACATCATCTCTGCCTACGACGCGGATGAATGTGAACTCGGCGACTTCCTGGTGATGGAATATGTTGAGGGCTCCAATCTGCGGCAGATCGTTGAAAAATCCGGGCCACTCCCGTTGCGGGATGCCGTGACTGTGTTGCGGCAGACGGCTCAGGCGCTGAGCTTCGCGCATCGTCAGGGAGTCGTGCATCGAGACATCAAACCGGCCAACCTGATGCGCGACGTGAATGGTGTGACAAAGGTCGCCGATCTCGGTCTGGCTCGACTGATCGAACCGGGCGGCGGGAAGGACACCGGCAGCGGCTTGACGCAGGCGGGAGTTGTTGCCGGAACGGTGGATTATCTGCCGCCGGAACAGGCCAACGACAGCAGCACCGTCGATCATCGCGCTGACATCTACAGCCTGGGCTGCACGTTCTTTTTTATTCTGACGGGCGAGCGGCCATTCGGTGGTGGCACGGTTCTGGAGCGAATTCTGGCACACCGCGACGCGAAGCCGCCATCTCTGACTGAGCACGTTCGCGACGCCACGTCCGAACTGGATGCCATTTTTCAGAAGATGCTCGCCAAGTCGCGGGACGATCGGTTTCAGTCGATGGACGAAGTCCTGGCCGCGCTGGACGAAGTGCTGCCGGAAGGATGTCCGCCGACAAGCGATGTCGCAATTCGCACGGCTCAGGAAACGACTGTGCTGATCATCGAGGAATCCCGGCTTCAGGCAGGCATGATTAAGAAGCTGCTGGGGTCACTGGAAATTGACGACGTTCACGTCGCATCGAACGCCGCGGAAGCGATCGACAAACTCAGTGTGCTGCCGGCTCACGTTGTGCTTGTCAGTTCAGAACTGGCAGACATGTCCGGTCTGCAGTTTGTCGAACGGATGCGCGACGAAATTCGCTGGGCAGGAATTCCGGCCCTGGTGATGGCATCCAGTCCGCTGCCGGAACCAGTCAACCTGTCCATTCAACGAACGGGTTCAACGCGGCTGATTCAAAAGCCGTTTGACGCGCCGCAGCTCAAAAACGCCATCGACCAACTGCTGACAGCGGACTCGGGAGGATCCGGCGTCCTCACGGCGCTGGTGGCGAAGCGAGTTTTGATCGTCGATGACAGCAGTGTCGCTCGCCGCCGAATTCAGCAGACGCTCACGAAACTCGGCTTCGTGGATTTCACGATGGCGGAAGACGGATTGGACGGAGCCGACCGGTTGAAGCAGGAGCCGTTCGACCTGGTCATCACGGATTACAACATGCCGCGCATGGATGGCGAGCAGTTTGTGAGCTGGATTCGAACGGAGAGTTCTCATCGCGAGCTCCCCGTTGTCATGGTCACAACAGAATTTGATCCGACAAAACTGGCTCAGGTTTACCAGCTGGGCGTCTCCGCGATCTGCGGTAAAAGTTTTGAGCCTGATCAGGTCCGTAACATCCTCGTTCGACTGTTCCTGTAACGATCTCGTTGAAGAACCTCCCGGCGACAGGTCACATCTCGCCGTTGATCTTCAAGACTGGCTTTGCATCCAGTCATGAATGATCGATCTGGCACGTTACGCCGGCATGGTCTGTCTCGTACTGCACAGTCGATGATTCGCCGATGCCTTCTGCCTCGAAGAGGCGTCTATACTCGTTGCTTCGTGTTTCACTGAGGGAGCCTGTTTCATTGAGGGAACTGTTTCATTGAGGGAAGCAGTGCAGATTGTCTTCGCGGGTCACCACGGAAATCCATGAGCCAACCTGATGAATTCGTAAAGGAGTTTCTCGTTGAGAGCCGGGAGGGGCTCGATCGGCTGGACGGCGACCTGATCGCCCTGGAGGCAAATCCGCGCGACGTCGAGCGCTGCGACAGCGCGTTCCGCTCGCTGCACACGATCAAGGGCAACGCCGGATTCCTGGATTTTCATCGGCTCGGCCAGTTGGCTCATGCCGGCGAAAATGTGCTGCAGCAGATTCGCGCTGGCGAGCTGCAGCTCAACGCGACGATCACTGACGCGCTGCTGGAATTGCTTGACGCCCTCCGCCGCATGCTGCTGACGATTGAAAAGTCGGCTTCGGAAGGCAGCGATCGATTCGACGACGTCGAGAAAAAGCTCCGGGGCCTGAGCGAAACATCCGACGCTGCGTCCGCGCCACCGTCCCGCGCTGATGACGCTTTCACACCAACGATGACATTCGCACTGGAGGAGGGTGAGCCGAACGTCGAGTTCCCGGGTCCGCAATCTCCTGACTTTGACATGGCAACGATTGCCCGTCCGCTTTCCAAAGGAGACCTGTCGGAGGTTCAGGCCGGTTCGAAAGCGAAACTTCCAAAGCCGCCGCCAGCGAAACGCGAGGAGCCGCCGTCTTCTGAAGTCAATTCGATCTTCGAATCGACCGGAAGTCTGTTTGGTACGTCCGACTCCGCGACAGATTACGGATCGAGCCATGCCGGCAGCGCGGCATCCAGTCTCGTGCGGGTCGACGTTCATTTGCTGGATCGTCTGATGAATCTTGTCGGGGAACTTGTGCTCGCCCGCAACCAGATTGTCGAGACGTTTGGCAATCAGACTGACAAATCGATGACGAACCCGGTCCAGCGTCTCAATCTGCTGACCAGTGAACTCCAGGAGGGCGTCCTGAAAACACGGATGCAGCAGATCCGCAGTATCTGGCACCGCTACCCGCGGATGGTTCGCGACCTGGCGCACAACTGCCGCAAAGATGTTTCGCTTCATGTTGAGGGAGACACGACAGAACTCGACAAGACGCTGCTGGAAGCCCTCACCGATCCCCTGTTGCACCTCATTCGAAACGCGATCGACCACGGCCTCGAAAGTCCGGACGAGCGGAAGAAGCGAGGCAAGTCGCCACAGGGTCGATTGTCACTGCGAGCCTGGCATCAGGGCGGGCATGTGCACATCGAAGTGGCGGACGATGGAGCTGGACTGGACACCGTTCGCATTCGAGAGAAGGCCATTCAGCGAGGTTTGATCACGGCCGTGCAGGGTGCCACGATGTCGAACGACGAGCTGCATCCATTGGTCTTTGCCGCGGGCTTCTCAACGTCCAGGACCATTACCAGTCTGTCCGGCCGCGGCGTTGGACTGGACGTCGTGCGGACAAACATCGAGGACATCGGTGGCACCGTCGATATTGACAGTGTCCCAGGGCAGAGCACGACGGTGCACATCACGTTGCCGTTGACGCTGGCCATCGTCCCGGCACTCATCATTCGTCAGTCCGAACAGCGATACGCGATTCCTCAGGTCAACGTGATCGAGCTGATTTGTCTGGAGGGAGCCGAGGCGACCAATCCGGGCGAGCTGTTTCACAACGCGCCGGTTTTTCGGCTGCGTGGCGAGGTGCTGCCGCTGCTGTGGCTGAGCGAAATCTTTGGACGCGGAATTCAGCGAGCTGACGAAGACTCCGAAGACGGGCTGAGCATCGTGGTCGTTCAGGCGGGAGCGCGACGGTTTGCCCTCGTCGTTGATTCGGTCAGCGGGACGGAGGAGATCGTCGTCAAGCCGATCGGATGCGTGCTGGACAGTCTGATCTTCTACACCGGTGCAACAATCATGGGTGACGGCACGGTCGCGCTGATCCTCGACATTCCTGGTGTCGCCCGGCATGCCGGACTGCTTGTCAGAATGCAGGGCGTCGCCGAACAGTCGCCTTCGACGATCGCGCGGCCAGGAAAATCCCGAGAGAATCTGCTGGTGTGTCAGGTCGGTCGACGTCGGATCGGTCTGCCGCTGGCTGAAGTGACTCGTCTGACCAGCGCCTCGCGAGACGGAATCGAATTCGCCGGACAACGGGAGGTTCTGCAGGTGGAGGGTGAGCTTCTGCCTTTGCTGCGAACTCACAAACTGCTAGGCGAGCCGGCGAATCTGACCGAGCCGGATCGATTGCCGGTCGTCGTGCATCGAAGTGGGCACGGCACAGTCGGACTGATTGTGGATCGCATTCTGGACATTGTGGAACAACCGGACGACTGCAGGGAGCACTCGCTGGGAGACAGCGTGCGTGCCGCCGTGGTTGACGGAAAAGTGACGGACCTGATTGACGTGTCCCGACTCATTGGCAATGCCGGCCGGGAATCCGCTGAAGCCATCGAGCCTGTTCCGTCGAGCTGATTGATCGATCGAGACTCACCGCCGTTTGAGAAATTCGTCATGGAAAAAACACAACTCGACATCCTCTGGGTCATCGTCAGCGCGGGTTTCGTGCTGCTGATGCAGGCCGGTTTCATGTGCCTGGAATCCGGACTGACCCGCTCAAAGAACAACATCAACGTCGCGATCAAGAATATCGCCGACTTCGGGATCTCGATCGTGCTGTTCTGGGGATTTGGTTTCGCTCTGATGTTCGGCTCGTCGGAAGGAGGAATCTTCGGATCGTCGAAGTTCTTCACGTCGTTCCAGGACGTCGGTCCGTGGGTGGCCAGCTTCTTTCTGTTTCAGGCGATGTTTGTTGGGACGTCGACAACGATCGTGTCGGGAGCGGTCGCAGAACGAATGCGGTTCGGATCGTATCTGGTGTTTGCGGCGATTCTGTCCGGTCTGATCTATCCGCTGTTCGGGCACTGGGCGTGGAGTGGATTGCTCGACGGAAACTACACCGGATGGCTCGGGAAGATGGGCTTCCGCGACTTTGCCGGTTCCTCCGTCGTGCATAGTATTGGCGGCTGGGTCGCACTGGCCGTTGTGATTGTGATCGGACCGCGGACCGGTCGATTCCCGGAGGGCGGACCGCCGGCAAACATTCAGGGCAGCAATTTTCCTCTGGCACTGCTCGGAACGCTGCTGCTCTGGTTCGGCTGGATCGGATTCAACGGAGGCAGCGCGCTGGGCCTGACCGATCAGGTGCCGGGGATTATTGCCCGCACAATGATCGCGGGAGCGGCCGGCATGTTGACGGCTGTCGCTATTGGCTGGCGACGCGACGGGCTGCCGGAAACGAAGCACGTGATGAATGGAACGCTGGCCGGACTTGTCGCGATTACAGCAAGTTGCCACGCAGTCACATCGCCCTCTGCCGTGCTGATCGGTGCGGTGGGAGCTGTCCTCATGCTGATTGTGGAGAGCCTGCTGGAGCGGGCCCGCATCGACGACGTCGTCGGAGCCGTGCCGGTTCACGGAGCGGCCGGTGCCTGGGGAACGGTGGCACTGGGGATCTTCGGTCAGAGCGACCGCCTGGGCACGGGGCTCTCGTGGGGATCGCAGATCGGGGTTCAGATTTTTGGATCGCTCGTCTGTTTTTTCTGGGCCTTTGGAACCGCGTACCTGGCTCTCAAGTTAATCGCGCCGCATTTCCGGCTGCGGGTTTCGCCTGAGGACGAGCACATCGGTCTGAACGTCAGCGAGCATGGCGCGTCGACGGAACTTGGCGATCTGTTTCTCGCGATGGACCATCAGTCGCGAACGGGTGACCTGAGTCTGCGGGCTCCGGTCGAGCCGTTCACCGAAGTGGGTCAGATCGCCGAGCGGTACAACAGCGTCCTCGACCGTCTCGAACAGGCGCGGCAGGAATCCGAGCAGATCGTCAACCGGGCCAGCGATGCGATCATCACGTTCTCCGAGCAGGTCGATCAGAACGCGATGACCGTCGCGGAAGGAGTGCGCGGTTTACGACGCAGCATCGAAGAGATTTCCAGCAGCGCCAACGAAGTCGCGCGAGTCGCGAACGAGGCCGTCGAACTGGCGAGCGCGACCAACGCGACGGTCAATCGGCTGGGAGTCAGCAGTGCCGAAATCAGCAACATCACAAAACTGATTACGTCGATCGCGAAACAGACGAACCTGCTGGCACTGAACGCGACGATCGAAGCCGCTCGCGCCGGAGAATCCGGGCGAGGATTCGCTGTCGTGGCGAACGCTGTGATGGAGCTCTCAAAGAAAACGGCCAGCGCCACGGACAGCATTCGCGAAAAAATCGAATCGATTCAGGCTGACACGCAGGGGGCCGTTGCCGCGATGGCTCGAATCGGCGGGATCATCGGAGAAATCGACGAGTACCAGCGGCAGGTCGAAAAGAAATCCGCCTCGACAACGGACATCAGTCAGGCCGTCGTTCTCGCCGCACAGGAAAATGTCGAGACCGCCAGGAATATCACAACCGCCGCGCAGGCCGCGCGCGATTCGTCCGCTCAATCGGTCGAGCCGTCGTCGTCACGCAAGTCAGCGAACGCGCTTTCAGGACTTGAGCAACTGATTCAGAGATTCAAACCAGCTACGGAATAAAGAGAAGACAACGCACACCAATCTACTCAAGACTGAGCAGCTACTCATGACGCCTACTCAATCATCCGGTCAGGTCACTTCCTCAGAATTTCTGAGCACGATGGTCCGGGATCCGATCGTTCATCTGCTGGTCCTGTTGTCCGTCGGCTCCGTCGCATTTCTGTTGTGGCAGCAGTCGAAGTCCGAAGGCGAGATCGTTGAGGCGATCGCCCTGCAGGACGCACGAGCGTATTCCGAAGCGCTGGCGAATTTCCGCAGCCTCTACACCTCTGAAGTCGTCGGTCCGGCGAAAGCGCATGGCATGGAAGTGACGCACGACTACAAAGAGAAAGAGAACGCGATTCCTCTGCCGGCGACCCTGACGATGAAACTGGCCGAGAGCATTGGCAAAGACGGTTCAGGCGTCAGTGCGAAACTCTACAGCGATTACCCGTTCCCGTGGCGAGTGGAAGCGGGAGGCGGCTTGAGAGACGAATTTGCGAAGCAGGCCTGGAAGACGCTCCAGGAAGTCCCCGAAGAGCCGTTCTATCGGCTCGAACAGGTCAACGGTCGACAGTCGATGCGGTATGCCACAGCGGACCTGATGCGACCGGCCTGTGTGAACTGTCACAACAGCCACCCGGATACGCCGAAGTCCGACTGGAAAGTCGGCGACGTGCGAGGTGTCCTGGAGGTTACGCTACCGATGGACGGCATTGCGACGCAGCAGGCCGAGAAGTTTCAGCAGTCTCTGATCACGTACGTCCTTCTGGCGGGAAGTGGTCTCGCGCTGGTCATCGGGCTGCTGACCCGCGGCCGATCAGTGATCCGTCATTTGATTACGAGCGTCGCGGAGACGACCGAAGTCCTCGCTCAGTCTTCTGACGAGCTGATGACGGTCAGCCATCAAATGGGGGCCACGGCGGAAGAGACGACCATTCAGGCGGCCGTCGTCGCGAGATCGGCCGAGCAGGTCAGTCAGAACTCACAGACGGCCGCGTCCGGCGTCAACGACATTGGAGCCAGCATTCGCGAGATCGCTTCCAGCGCGAGCGAAGCGGCCGCGGTCGCTCACGACGCGGTTGCCGTCACGGCGACCACTCGCGAGACCGTCGATCGGCTCGGCACGAGCAGCGCGGAAGTTGGCGAGGTCATCAAGGTGATCACGGCGATTGCCGAGCAGACTCACATGCTGGCCCTGAACGCGACGATCGAAGCGGCCAGAGCGGGAGAGGCGGGCAAAGGATTCGCCGTCGTCGCCAACGCGGTCAAACAACTGTCCGAAGAAACGGCGAAGGCCACTGACGACATTGCCCGGCGGATCGTGGCGATTCAGGAAGACTCGACGGACGCCGTGCGCGCGATCAGCGAAATCAGCGACATCATTCTGCGGATTAACGATTTCCAGAATTCGATCGCCAGCGCGGTCGAGCAACAGAGTATGACGACTCGCGAGATCAGCGAGAACGTCGGCAAAGCCGCCGACGGCAGCGCCGAGATTGCCCGAAACATTGCGGCTGTCGCCCAGGCCGCAAAGGAAACGGCCCAGGGAGCCGCGAGCACTCAGCGGGCGGCTCACCAGGCCAACGACATGGCGACCACATTGAAGCAACTCGTCGATCGACTGCGGGGGACGCGATGACCCTCAAACAGGAACAAGGTGAGCTTTGCACGTTTGAGCTGGACGGACTGCTGTTCGGCATCGACGTACAGCAGACGCAGGAGATCATCACCGATCAGCCGGTCACGCCGGTTCCGCTCGCCGCGCACATGGTGCGAGGCCTGGTCAATCTTCGCGGACAGATTGTGACGGCGATCGATCTGCGCGAGTGTCTTGGGCTCACCGCACGACCAGAAGGCTCTCGAATGGTCAATCTGATCGTACAGCACGAAGGGGAGCCGGTCAGCTTTCTGGTCGACCGAATGGGCGATGTGATTTCTGTCGATGGGTCGATGTTTGAGCCCTCGCCCGAGACGCTGGACCGGGCCGTGATTGAGCTGATTCGGGGAGCGTGTAAACTCAGCGACCGTCTGCTGCTGATTCTGGACGCCGGTCAAATTGTCAGGCACGCAGCGGCACTCCACGCAGCGCCTCTCTCCGCAGCAACTGCATGACGCCTATCCGCATTCTGATCGTCGATGATTCTTCAACGACGCGTCTGATGTTGACTCGACTGTTGACTCGCGATCCGAATATCGAAGTCGCAGCGACCGCGGCCGACGGGCTGATCGCTCTGGCGAAGCTCGAGCAGTCGCAGCCGGATCTCGTGCTGCTCGATTTGGAAATGCCACAACTGAACGGACTGGAAACGCTTCGAGCCTTGCGGCGGCAGTACCCCGTCCTGCCCGTAATCATGTTCAGCCGCCTCACAAAACGCGGCACGGCCGAATCGGTGGAAGCCCTGTTTCTGGGGGCCGACGATTACATCCTGAAGCCGGACAGCAGCGACGCACTGGAGCAGTGCGTCGAACAGGAACTGCTGCCGCGCATCCGAACGCTCGTCGAGTTGCGTGCCCGGGCCAGGCTGGCCGTCCCGACCCGTTCGACGAATCCAGACGACTCTCAACGCACGCTGGCTGCGAAAGCCGCCATCTCGCTGCGGACTGGAAGTGCCGCCGCGCGAGTTGAAGTCGTCACGATTGCCGCATCGACAGGCGGCCCGGCCGTGCTGGCGACGGTCCTCGCCGCGCTGCCTTCCGACTTGAAAACTCCCGTGCTGATCGTGCAGCACATCTCCGTTGGTTTTACGGCGGCGCTGGCCGATCGTCTGTCTCAGCGAACGGGACTCGTCGTGAAAGAGGCGGCGGCCGACCTGCCGCTGGATGCGGCGCAGGTCTGGATCGCCGCGGCCGGACATCACCTGGAGCTCGCACGAAATCCCGCCGGCGTGTCGTTGAGACTGCATCAAGAGCCGCCCGAGCACTCGTGTCGACCGGCGGCCGACGTGCTGTTTCGATCGGCCGCTGAGGTATTCGGACCAGCCGTGCTGGGAGTCGTCCTGACCGGCATGGGAGTCGACGGTCTCTCGGGAAGCCAGGCAATCGTCGACGCTGGAGGCCGCGTCATCGTCCAGGACGAAGCCAGCAGCGTCGTGTGGGGAATGGCCGGCAGCGTCGCGCGAGCCGGTCTCGCCGACGCGATGCTCACTCCTGTCCGAGTCGGGCGGATGATCCGCCAGCGTCTGTCTGAGCCCGGCAGTCGGGAGAGCCACTGATGTCGGTCTCAACCGCCAGCTTTGAGTGGATCAGCAGCCTGTTGGAAAAATGTGCCGGCAATCTGCTGGGGAGTGACAAGACGTATCTTGTGGAGGCACGCCTGACTCCGCTTGCCCAGGCAATCGGCGCGGGCAACGTCGAGGCGATGGTGGACCGTCTACGCGCGACACCCGACGTGGACCTCGAACGACAGATCGTCGAAGCGATGCTGACTCACGAGTCGTCTTTCTTCCGTGACTCAGACACGTTTGATGCGCTGGCTTCGCAGATTCTTCCGCGACTGATTGAGCGTCGTCGTGACAGGCGGGAACTCACGATCTGGTCCGCCGCGTGTGCCGCCGGGCAGGAACCGTACAGCCTGGCAATGCTGATGAAAGAACAGTTTGCGGGAGCGTTCGCAGGCTGGACGGTCAGGATCGTCGCGACGGATCTTTCGCGTTCGATGCTCGATCAGGCAAGAACCGGATCGTACAACGAAATCAAATCGCAGCGCGGCCTGTCTCCTGAACGCCGTGAGCGTTTTTTTCGACAGGAAGGACGTGCCTGGGTGATTCGCGAGGACCTTCGTGAGTCGATCGATTTTCGCGAGATCAACCTCTGCGCTGACCCGCCGCCGTTGCGGCAGTTCGATCTGGTCCTGTTGAGAAACGTGCTGATTTACCTCACGGAACCCGCTCGGCAAAAGGTGCTCGCGCGAGTCGCCGCGTGTCTGGCAGACGACGGCTGCCTCCTGCTCGGCGCCACCGAATCAATTTCTCATGAGTCACGGCTCTTTGTTCGCGACACGAAAAGTGCTGTGCCGTGCTTCCGCCCGACGGTCATTTCGTGATCGCTTGAGAATCGCGCCGCGCGTGCAGTGAAGTGAGTTCCGCGCAACAATACGGTCCGCATTTGCGACGCACCTCGTGCGTTTCTCCGGACTGGTCAATCCCAGAGACACCGACAGGATGCTCCTAATGAACCGAGTTGCCGCCGAACCCCTTATTTACGAATTCAGCCGACACCTTGAACCGCGGGTCCGGATCGCGTCCGGCGCGACGTTACTGGTCGAATCGGAAGACGCGCTGTCCGGGCAGATTCGCACGAACAAAGATCAGCGTGACAAGCAGGCCATGCCGTTCAGCAATCCGGTCGCCGGCCCGATCTACATCGAGGGAGCACAGCCAGGCGATTCAATCGCGGTCACGATTCACCGGATCGAACCACGCGACGGCCAGGCGGCGACCTATACGGGATCTCCCAAACAACTGTGCGAGTGGCTTGTTGGCACGGACGTCCCGCCCGGCGCGCATGTCTGTCCGATTCGAGACGGGCAGATCTTCTGGAGCGACGACCTGGCGATTCCCTATGAGCCCATGCTGGGCTGCATCGGGACGGCTCCGGCCGTTGGCGTGCCGACCACTCTGCCGGCCGGTCCACACGGCGGCAACCTCGACCTGGTCGAGGTTCGTCCCGGCAGCACGATTCATCTGCCGGTCTTTGTTGAGGGAGCGTACCTCTACCTGGGTGATGCTCACGCCGCGATGGGACATGGTGAGCTCTCCGCCACCGGCCTCGAGATGGCTGCCGAGACAACGATCTCTGTTGAGCTGGTCAAATCGAAAACGCTCGCCGGGCCACGCATTGAAACCGAAACCGAAATCGTGACTGTCGCGACCGGCTGTCCGATGGAACGGTCGATTGCCGAGGCCTATGCGCAGTTAATCCTGTGGATGGAAGAGGACTTCGGCTGGGATCGCTGGAAAGCGTACGACGTGCTGACTCATGTCGGGCGGATTTCCGTCGGCTACTACGGCATCGGCACGGTGGGAACAAAGATCGAGAAAAAGTACCTGGCGACTCCTCCATCCGAGTGACCGGGAAGGGACGACCGAGTGGGACAGCCAGACCGGAATCCTCAGAACGGCCCGCTCAATGCGGCTCAGATCGGGGTCATCGGTCTGCTCGGCCTGGCTGCGGGGAGCGCTTATCTCACTCGGCACTGCATTGCCGTTGCCAATACGACGATCATGGAAGAGCTTCATCTGTCGGAAGAACAGATGGGCTGGGTGCTGGGTGTGTTCTCCGGCGGCTACTTTATCTTTCAGATTCCCGGCGGCTGGCTGGGGAATCGCATCGGAACTCGGAAGGCGTACTCGGCGATCAGTCTGCTCTGGTCGATCTTCACGGTGTGGAGTTCCCTCGCGTTTTCGTATTTCGGGCTGCTGGCCTCGAGAGTCGCGTTCGGCGGGGCTCAGGCGGGCATGGTGCCGATTTCGGCGAACATCGTCTCCGACTGGTTTCATGAAAACCGGCGAGGCGTCTGCAGCGCGGTCATCGCCGCTTCGATGTCCATCGGAGGCGTCGTCGCCATGAAGCTCACCGCGAAACTGATGGAGCACTACCACTGGCGGGAAGTGTTCTGGATGTACTCGCTGGTCGGAGTCGCCTGGTCCGCGGCGTTCTTTCTGTTCTTTCGAACCCGACCCGAGGAGCATCCGTGGCTGCGCTGCGCTGACGTAGCGGAGCGGCGCAAGCCGCCCGGTGAAGCGCAGGACGAAACTGCGATCGACCGGACGGCTCGCGCCGTTCCGCTACAGCCTGGCGGCTCACCGCGCGACGTCGAACAACCCTCCGAGCCCATCAACTGGCACCGCCTGCTGCGAAACCGGACCATCTTGGCCATCAATGTGCAGTCCGTATTTCGAGCGGCAGGCTTCTGGCTGTTCGTGACCTGGTTCCCGGCGTTCCTTGAATATCGTTTTGAAATCACGTCGACCGAAGCGGGATCGCTCGCGGCATGGCCGCTCGCCGGAGTTGTCGTGGGCACGCTGCTCGGCGGGTTCACGGTCGATCGCCTCCTCGCCACGGCGTCGAATAAGCGAGCCAGCCGCGTTGGAGTTGCCGTGGTCGCTCTGTTGGTCTGCGGTGCTCTCAGCCTCGCGTCGGCCTGGAGCCGCAACGCGGATCAGTTCGTCCTGCTGATGTCACTGGGAGCCGTGTTTTCCGGAGCCGCCAACCCCGCCGCCTGGGCCGCAACGATGGATGTCGCCGGAAGGAACACGGCCGTCGTGATGGGCATGATGAATATGGCCGGCACAATTGGTGGCTTCACGATGCCGGTTCTGCTGGGCTACATGATCGGGGACATCAAGGAACGCGGAGGTGACTGGAACAACGTCGTCTACCTGGTCGCTGCCATCTATCTGGCGGCAGCGATAAGCTGGCTGTTCGTCGATCCAGACGACACTCCTGATGGAAAAGTGAAGGGGGAAACCGCGGATGCTCTTTGACACGCACAGCAATCTGATGTGGTACCCGGACCACCTCTCCGATGAGTTCGTTGAATTCGCGTGGGAGGCCAAACGCGCGAAAATGAGGCTGACCGACGACGTCTACTTCGCTGGCGGTGACACCGACCAGAACAACGCATTCGACTCGCGGCCCGAACAGCTTCTTGCGGCGACCGCCGAGGCCGACAAGGTCGTCGTCTTCGGCATCAAAGCTCCCTTCACCGGGATCAACGCCGATCAGGAACTCATCGCAAAGTTCGTCAGCGAGCACTCGGACCGGTTCATCGGCTGGTGCTCGGTCGACCCCAACGACGAGGACTGTGTCGAGCAGCTTGAGTACTACGTCAACGGGCTCGGGCTGCGAGGGCTGAAATGCTCGCCGATTTACCAGAACTGGGACCCGCAGGATCCGAAGCATCTGCCGCTGTTTAAGAAGGCCGAGTCGCTGGGCATTCCCGTCAACATTCACCAGGGCACTTCTTTCGTCCGCCCTGGCCCGCTGAAATACGCCAACCCGATCCAGCTCGAAGATATCGCGATCGCCTGCCCGGACCTGCGAATCGTGATCGCTCATATGGGCCACCCCTGGGAGGACGAGTGCGTCGTCCTGATCCGCAAACACCCGAACCTCTATACGAACATCTCGGCCCTGCACTACCGCCCGTTGCGACACTACCAGGCCTTCATGTCGGCGATCGAGTACGGCGTCGAGCACAAGTTGATCTTCGGATCGGACTTCCCATCGGCGACGACGGCCCAGGTCATCGCCGGTCAGCAGAAAATCAACAACATCGTCGTCGGCACAAACTTCCCGAAGGTCCCCGACGAGATGATTCACAACATTATTTATGAAAACTGGAAACGGTTTCTGCCGGAGTACGCGTGAGAAATCCATCGCAGGCCGAACCGAGGAGCGAAGCGACGACGTTCCGGCAACGAAAGCATTCGACAACTTCAACTGCCGGAGCGGCGTTCCGCTAGATCCGGCCTACACCTGCGTGAGACAAACTGACCGGAGATCCAAATGCCCATACGACTCACCGCTTTGACTGTTGCCTGGCTCATTATTTTCTCGCTTCACGCAAACGCCGAAGACGTCCCGCAGTACGAGTGGAAAAAGATCACGATGACCGCCGAGTTCGCGCCTCGGGACGGAGCGGGGGCGTTGTCCTTCAAGGGGAAGATGTGGCTGCTCGGCGGCTGGAATCCGGCGCAGAACCAGCGAAAGTTTTTCCCGCGCATCTGCAACAACGAGGTCTGGTCTTCACTCGACGGAGCCGCTTGGACGCTCGTCAAAGAGAACTCGTTCAAAGACCGTACCTTCGACGCGAAGGCCGACTGGGAGGGCCGTCACACCGCCGGCTATGCCGTCTTCCGCGACCGGATGTGGATCATCGGCGGAGACGCCAATCAGGGGAATTACCAGAACGACGTCTGGTCCTCCCAGGACGGAAAGAGCTGGAAGCTGGTCAACGCGGATGTCCCGTGGGGCCCGCGGACGCTGCATTACACCGTCGTCCACGATGACCACATCTGGGTGATCGGCGGCCAGACGATGCCCGCCTTCGCGAAGGCCGACGAAAAGTTTTACCGCGACGTCTGGACGACTCAGGACGGAGTCACGTGGAAGGAGCTGACACCGAAAGAACCCTGCTGGTCTCCGCGAGGCATGATCGGCGGCAGTGCCGTTCTGAACGGCCGCATCTGGATCCTTGGTGGAGGCACCTACGACACTCCAACCAGAAAGAAACGCAACTTCTACAACGACGTCTGGAGTTCCGCGGACGGAGTCAACTGGCAGCGACACACCGAAGCGGCTCCGTGGAAGGAGCGACAGTATCACGACGTCGCCGCCTGGGACGGCCGACTGTGGGTCTGCGAGGGGTACAACGCCGAAGGCGGCAACCGCAAGGACGTCTGGCACTCGGCTGACGGAACCAACTGGCACGAGGTTCCCGACACGCCCTGGAAACCTCGCCACGCGGCGAGCCTTTTCGTCCACGCCAGCTCACTGTGGATGGTCGCCGGAAACAACATGGAACCGGACGTGTGGAAACTGCAGCGCCGCGAGAAGCAGTAGCAGTCGCAGTCGCAGGTAACCTCGAAGCGTCAGGATCGTCGCTTGTTCGTGTTTCCGCCTCGTGCTGCGAATTCTGAGTGGTTCGCCTCAATCGGAAACGCGGGTGCGCTGGCTGGACCGGTTCATTGTGACAGGCCGCAGCGTCTCACTTTGTCGTGGCTTCGAGGAGCTGAATTTATTTGACCGCCGAAGAACGTGATCTAGCCTCAAGAATACGACTCGCATTGTTGTGAGATGACCTGCTTGTTGATGTCTTCCGGCACTCGCCATGTCTACTTCACCAGACCTCATTTCCCAGCCCACGGGGCTTGCCGCCAATCGGTGGGTTCTGATCGGCGCGACGGGAATCAATGAGAAAGACCGCGAGATCCCGATAACCGGTACGCGAGTTGTGATCGGTCGCCGACCGGATCAAGACCTGGTGATTTCTCATCCGACGGTTTCCGGGTGTCACGCGGAAATTCTGCGTAAGGGAGATACGCTCCTGGTTCGCGACCTCGGCAGCACGAACGGAACCCGTGTCAACGAACAGCGAATCGAACTGCCAACGCCACTTCACTCCGGTGATCGACTTTGTATTGGCAGTGTGGAGATGTGGGTTCAGGTGCGGGCCGACCAGCCCGACATGGGCACGGGCACGATGATGGCCAGTTCGATCGAGACGTCGCGGTTTCTCGGCTTTGGTCGACTTCTCACTGACCCGGCGATCATTCCGTTTTTTCAGCCGATCGTGAGTCTGGAAGAGGGTGATCTGGTTGGGTACGAGGTGCTTGCCCGCAGCGAATTGCCGGGCTTTGAAACACCTTTGAAGATGATTTCTGTGGCCGAACAGATGGGGCTTGAGCATGAGTTCTCGGATGTGTGCCGCGTTGTGGGAGTTCAGCACAGTCAGAAGTTGATGCATCCGCGTCGGCTGTACCTCAACACGCATGCGGAGGAAGTCGGCGATCCGGAGCTCATCGAATCACTGGTCCGACTTCGAGAAATCGTTCCGGATCTGGATCTCACGCTCGAGATTCACGAGGCACTTGTCACCAACCAGGGTGTGATGACTGACCTGCGGGCTCAACTGAACGACCTGAACATTCAGCTGGCCTACGACGATTTCGGGGCCGGTCAGACACGACTGCTGGACCTGTCTGAAGTGCCTCCCGATACGCTGAAGTTTGACATTTCACTGGTCAAGGGGCTCAGTGAGGCGGGGCCGAAGCGTCAGCAGATGGTGGCCACCCTGGTGTCGATGGTTCTCGATTTCGGCATCACGCCGCTGGCTGAGGGAATCGAAACCCGCGAGGACATGGAAATCTGCCGGGAGATCGGCTTCGAGCTCGCACAGGGCTACTTCTTTGAACGACCTCGCTCGGTCGAATATTTCAACGCGATCTCTGCCGGCGGAACAACGATGTTGCCCGGCCGCTGAATCCGTGCTGCGGACGAGGGGAAGTCCGGCCGGAGTGCCGTCGAAATTTCTCCGCTGAACCGCGAATTTGAACGCGAGAACGGGCGTCTCTCAGCCCGTCTGGAATGTCCCGAGCACGTTGAGGATCGGGTGCCATGTCGTTAGAATCCCGGCTGTAAAAACCAGTGCCCGGAAACGCGTTTTCCCCGCAGTTTTCGGGCATTTTTTCCGTCTCGGGCGATGCCTGATCGACCCCGGAAGTTCTAAAGACACGAGCCGGCTCCGTCCCCGTTATTGCACAACTGTTTGTGCAACGTCGAGCCGCGTAAGGAGACACGACATTGTCCGTTGGAAACGGTGAATCGGGAGACATTACTCCTCCGCAGGAACGCATCCAGCAGCACGATATTCGAAAGGAAATGACCGACTCGTACATGCAGTACGCCATGTCGGTCATCGTGTCGCGAGCTCTCCCGGATGCCCGCGACGGTTTGAAGCCGTCGCAGCGGCGCATCCTGGTCGCGATGGGCGATCTGAACCTCGGTCCGAACACGCACCGGGTGAAGTGCGCGAAAATCTGCGGCGACACCAGCGGTAACTATCACCCGCACGGCGAAGGGTCGGTTTATCCCACGCTCGTCCGCATGGCTCAGAACTGGGTGATGCGACAGACGATGGTCGACAAGCAGGGCAACTTCGGTTCGCTCGCCGGTCTGCCTGCCGCCGCCATGCGATACACAGAGGCGCGACTCTCGTCTGCCGCGTCCGACATGCTCGCGGATCTGCAGTACGACACGGTCGACTTTGCGCCGACTTACGATCAGAGCCGCACCGAGCCGGTTGTCCTGCCGGCGAAATTTCCGAACCTTCTGGTCAACGGCTCGACCGGAATCGCGGTCGGCATGGCGACCAGCATTCCACCGCACAATCTTGGCGAGGTCGCCGACGCGGTCGTCCTGCTCATTGACGATCCGGAGGCGTCGATCGATGAGATCATCGACGTGCTGCCTGGCCCGGACTTCCCGACCGGCGGAACCATTTGCGGCCGCTACGGCATCCGGCAGGGATACCAGACCGGACGGTCAACACTGACGCTTCGCGCGAAGACGCACTTCGAAAAAGAAAAGACCAGCGACGTCATCGTCGTCACCGAAATTCCGTACCTCGAAACACGGGACCGCATCCGCGAGAAGCTTGAGTTGCTCGTCCGCGATCAGAAGGTGCAGGGCATCTCCCGCATCGTTGACCTCACCGACCGCAAGACGCCAACTTGGCAGGTTCGTCTCCACATCGTGCTGAAAAAGGGTGAGGATCCCGACGTCGTCCTCAATCAGCTTTACCGGTTCTCGCCGCTTCAGACGACAGTCAGCGTCATCATGCTGGCCCTTGTCGGCCAGAGGCCGCTGACGCTCACCATCAAGGAGATGCTGCAGGAGTTTCTCCAACATCGAGTCAGCGTCATTCGCCGTCGTTCGGAATTCCTGCTGGCCGAGGCGCGGAAACGAAAACACACGGTCGAAGGCCTGATGATTGCTCAGGTCAACATCGACCAGGTCATCGCCACGATCCGTGCCGCGTCGAGCCGAGCCCAGGCGAAGGAAGACCTGCAGAAGATTCTGGTCCCCTCAGAACTTGTCGCGCAAGCTCTCGGCGAAGGCGGCTTTAAATATTTCCTGGATGAACATGGCGCGCGGTCTGACTACTCGCTCTCGCCCAACCAGTCGGAAGCGATCGTCTCGATGCAGCTGGGATCGCTCGCGAATCTGGAGCGGGAGAAACTGCAGGGCGAGTATCAGAAACTGCTCGACGACATCACCGAGTATCTGCGTCTGCTGTCCGATGAGTCGAACATCCTGGTCGTCGTGCGGGAGGACATGGTTGCTCTGAAGTCCAAGTACGGCGACAAACGCCGCACGGAAATCAGCGACGAAGAACTGACCGACGTCAACAAAGACGATCTGATTACCGAAGAGACGATGGTCGTCACGCTTTCTCAAAACGGTTACATCAAGCGGACAGCGCTGACCACGTACGAGGCTCAGAACCGCGGCGGCAAGGGCATCACCGGCGGGAAGAACTCCGAAGAAGACGCGATGCAGCATCTGTTTGTCGCCAGCACGCACGCCTGGCTGCTGTTCTTCACAAATCTCGGGAAGGTCTACTGGCAGAAGGTTTACGACATCCCGCTGCAAAGCCGCACCTCGAAGGGGCGAGCTCTCATCAATCTGCTGAATCTGGATGAGGGGGAAGAAGTCGAAAACTGCATCGCCGTGAAAGACTTCGATGAAGAGCATTTTCTATTGATGGCCACTCGAAACGGCATTGTGAAAAAGACCGTGCTGACACAGTACAGTCGGCCGAAGACGGGCGGCCTGATCGCCATCCGTCTGAAAGAAGGCGACGAGTTGGTCGACGTTGTCGTCGTCGGACCGGGCGATGACGTGATGCTGGCAACGTCGAGCGGCATGGCGATTCGTTTTCCGCACACGAATGCCCGCTCGATGGGCCGCGCCACGGCTGGCGTCCGCGGGATCAAACTCGGAAAAGGCGACGAGTTGATCGGCATCGTTGTTGCTAAACCGGATCGATTTCTGCTCACCGCATGTGAGAACGGATTTGGAAAACGGACTCCGATCGGCGCCGGCGGCTCCGTGCCCGATCTCGACGACGACGCAGAGGACGTCGATGAAACCTCGCCCGCTGGCGTCGAGGTGGAAGGCGATACTGATCTGGTTGAGGAGCCGGAAGAGCGAAGCGGGCACCAGTACCGCTCGCAGAATCGAGGCGGCAAGGGGTTGCGCGACATCCGCACGACGGCCCGCAACGGAAAGGTCGTCGCAATTCTCGCCGTTTCTGAAGACGACGAAATTCTGATGGTGACAACCGGAGGCAAGATTCAGCGGGTCCGCGTCGCAGACGTCAGCATCGTCGGCCGCAACACGCAGGGAGTCCGAATCATCCGACTGGACAAGAAAGATGCACTCGCCTCTCTGGCTCGAATTCCGGGCGGAATCATTGTCGATGCCGAGATCGTGACTCCGGAAGACACCGCCGAGGGTGAGCCCTCAACGAATCCAGAGCTCACGCAGACTGTTGACGCTTCCGAAACGGATGCCGCGGAAAACGCGGCCTTTGAAGAAAACGCGGCCTTTGAAGAAAACGCGACTGAAGAAAATGCGTCTGGAGACACCGACGAGTAACCACACGGAAACGACCGATGGGACTGCAGAGCTGAGGAACTGTCCCGGAATAATTTTCAGATTTCGTGACAGGATCAGATTTCGTGACAGGAACAGTCGCCCGTGACTTTCGGTATGACGCTGCGCCTGGTCCGGCCTGCCGCTATGTCGGAATGCAATATTCGCAAAACGACTTGCGCCTTCGCTGACGTGTCGGGTTACTTTCAATGAGTTTTTCGAACACATTCCTTACGACCGGGCGGAATACTGCTCGGCGAAATCCAGAATCCACAGGTCGATTGATTCGCGGAAGCCGTCCTCGTCGAATTCGGCGATGTACTGAAAATGCGAGCGATTGACGAGTTCCTTGTTCTGAACCGTGCCTTTCGCCGTGACCGAAACGATTTTCGTTTCCGTATCGAACGGCGAGACCAGAACCTCGAACCGGCTGTAGTGATTCTCGCGTCGCCCGCCGCCCAGTCGCAGGTCGTCGCGGTTGATCTTCGCCCCCCAGCCCTTCTCGCTGACGATTGTCTCAAAGCGGAAGCCCGGAAAATGTTCGGTCAGTTTCCGCAGGCAGTCTTCAATGTATTCCGACAGGTTCAACCGTGCAGCCGAGTGGCGGTTGCGGGCGTCCTCTTCGGACATTGTCTGTTTCTGCGCGGACCGGTCCGCCTCGTCGCGAGCGTGCTGGCCGCGGCGGATCGCCTTTTCAAGCCGTTCGTTAAAGTCCATTCGGACGCTTTCGTGATCTCGCCGCGAGCGTCTTTCGCGGCGAGTAACCTTCAGAATGAATACCTGGGAGCGACGATTCTAAGTCGCTCCGGTTGTCGCATCAACGAGCGGCGGGGCCATCGGCGGTTCCAGCGGGAAGACGAGTCCGCGGTGCTGTTGCCGATTTGCCGACTTCGCGAGCCCGCCCCAACCCGTTGGGAATCCCCATCTTGCTCCGTTTTGAGGATTCCCGGTACAGTCACGCCGCTGTGGGCGGAGCGGACGGAATCCGCGCGGCCCCGGATCAACGGACGGTGATGCGAGATCTCTCGCCACGCCCCGTCCCGTCGAATTTCGCACCTCGTTTGACCAGGGATGGCACGACGCATGTGGAACTGGATGCGTCAACGATTGTGCCCGGACCTTGCGATTGACCTCGGCACGGCGAACACGCTGGTCATCGTTCAGGGAGAAGGCATCGTTCTCAACGAACCGTCGGTCGTGGCTCTGCACAAGGGCACGCGACGGGTCATGGGTCGCGGCGCGGCTGTCGGAAAGCTGGCGAGGCAGATGCTGGGCCGGACTCCCGATTCGATCACCGCCGTACGGCCGCTCAAAGATGGAGTCATCACCGACTTCGAACTGTGCGAGGTCATGCTTCGCTATTTCATTCAGAAAGCCAGCCGCCACGTCCGAGGCATGCACCCGCGAGTCGTCATCGCGGTCCCAGGCGGGATCACGCCCGTCGAAAAGCGAGCCGTCTTTAACAGCGCTGAGCGAGCCGGTGCCGGTCGAGTGTTCCTCATCGAAGAATCGCGAGCCGCCGGAATCGGAGCCGGTCTTCCCATCGCAGAACCCATCGCCAGCATGGTCTGCGACATTGGCGGAGGCACGTCCGACGTCGCCATCTTGAGCCTCAGTGAAGTCGTTGTTTCCGAGTCTGTCCGGGTCGCCGGCGACGAATTCGACGAGGCCATTGTCGAGTACATGAAGCAGCACTTCTCGTTGAGGATCGGCGAACAGACGGCCGAATTGATCAAACTGAAACTCGGCAACGCGTATCCGCTCGACCAGGAATTGACGAGCGAAGTGCGAGGCCTCGACACGATCAGCGGCGTCCCGCGCAAAGCGGTCGTCACGAGCGAAGAAATTCGAGAGGCGCTGAAGCCGCCGCTCGAAGAGATCGTCAACTGCGTCAAAGCGACCATCGAAAAATGCAAACCGGAACTCGTCGCCGACATCGTTGACACCGGACTGGTCCTCACCGGGGGCGGGGCACTGCTGCGAGGTCTTGACCGGCTGATGCACGAGCAACTGGGGATCCCTGTCCGGGTCGCCGACGAACCGCTTTTCACAGTCGCCCGCGGAGCGGCCATCTGCCTGGAACACCTCAATCAGTGGCAGGACCGTTTCGACACAGGCGAACGTGCCGCGTGATCGTCCGTAGCAGGTCAGGCTCTGCCTGACGAAGTCTGCGGCGCGGCGTTGCTTCCGGGACGTGCAAAACTGACAAGGAACCTCGAACCCACTTCGTCAGGCGGAGCCTGACCTGCGAACATGTCTGATCTCGAACATCGCCACTCGACGAAAGCGACGCTGATCTGCCTTTTTGTGGCAATCATCGTGGCCGTTCTGCCGGCTTCGTTGACGAGCCCGATGCGGGATCTCGTTCGCCTGGCGTTCGTTCCGACGCTGCGGCTTGTCGGTGATTTCCGCATCGAAGCCGACTCGCAGATGGACGCGTTTTCGTCTCACGAAGCGATCCGGCTCAAAAAGGAAAACGAGCGACTGGCCAGCCGCCTTCGCGAGGCCGAGCTCGACCAGCGCAGAACTCTGCTCGGCGTGCTTGCCGCTCAGAAGCAGATTGAGCTGCTCAAACAGACGGGCTCCTCGCCATTTTCCACATCACAGGCCAGCCCGCTGGTCACAGCGCAGGCGATTTCGGCGAGCATCATTGGCGACGAAATTGTGTCGCTGTGGAGGTCACACCGCCTGCTGGATCGCGGCTCAAAGACCGGACTATTCGAAGATCAGTGGGTCCTCGATGAAAGGGCCACGAGGATCGACCACGGTCAGGACTCGGACGTCGTCGACGGTCTGCCGGTTTTTGCGGGACGCTGTCTTGTCGGGCGGATCGCCAGATCAGGACGCTGGACGAGTTCGCTTCAGCTGATTTCTGACCCGGGATTCCGGTGCCGGGCCGTCGTGCTGCTGCAGAATCCGGGAGTACTCAGCACAGAGTTTCTGCTCGAAGGAGCCGGTGACGGCACGTGTCGACTGGTGTCGGTCCCGTCCGGCGAGCTGATTGAAAAAGGAGCGCTCGTCTATTCGGTCCCTGGCGACCGGGGAATCGATTCGCCGATGCTTTTCGGCCGGATCACGTCGGCATTGCTGCCGGCCGGGTCGCTTCACTGGGAGATCACGATCACACCGGAGGTCAACGTCGCCACGCTGTCCAGCGTTCAGGTCGTCACGACGACGCTCAACCCGGATCGCATGATCGGTCGTCGTACGGAAGCCGTACCCGCAACCGCGCAGACACCAACGGAGTCGAAAATCCGCTGATGAAGATCGTCGTACTCCCCATCGCTGCTTACCTGCTGCTTGTCGCCGAGACGGCCTTCGGGCAGTTTGTGCCAGGTCACGGCCTGACCGCGGCCTTCGTCTGGCTGCTGATTCCGTGGCTGGCCGTCACTCTGCCCGGAACGCGGGGCGTGGTTGCGGCCGCGGTTTACGGACTCCTCGCCGATTGCCTGGCGAGCGGCATGCCGGGTGTCTTCGCCGGCGTCTGCATCGCGGGCACGTATCTGCTGCAGCGGGTGCTCGACGAAAAATCATTGCGGACTTCACTTCGAGTCATCGCGATCAGCTTTGCGAGCTCACTGATTCTGTCGATGCTGCTCACAACGGTGAGGCTGCTGCTGGAACCGCAGCCGATCGACGCGAAACGATTCGGCATTCAACTGGCGGCGACAGCGCTGGGAGGAGCCATCGCCGCGGGAGCGGCCTCAACCGCACTCCGTCCGCTGTGTGGAATGAGAGAACCGAAAACCGCGTAAAGCCCCGCGACTTCCGTTTAACCCGCCGCCGCAGGCAAGGTCCGGCACCCCGCCGAGGCAACGTCCTGGCAATGACCTTGCCTGTGCCTACGGGTTAAACCTTTGAGAATTCCCGATGCAGAACCGACCCACCAGTTTCCTGCACGAATCCAATCCGGTCGACAGCCCGTCCGACGCGCTCGACCTGGATCGAAATCCGCTGGGACGGTTGATTGCTCTGTTCGTGCTGATGGTCGTGCCACTGGTTCCGGTGACGGTCAAGCTGTTTCAACTGCAGGCCAGTCAGGCCGACGTCTTTATCGCCGGCAGTCAGACAGGCGTCACGGAATCGTTTGAGGAAATACCGACGACGAACGGTCGCATTCTCATCGGCGGAACGGTCCTCGCCGAGGACTCGGCCACCTACCGATTGAAAATGCACTACCGTTGGCTTGAAGAACCGGTCGACGATTTGTGGCTTCGAATGAAAGCCTGGTCACGGCTCAACAAGAGCGACCGCCGCAACAAAGAACGGGTCAAAGCGGCCGAGCAGGAGGTTCTCGCCGAGCGGACAAAGATGTGGAACCGGTTGACGGAAGCCCTCGCCGTTTCACCGCAGCAGTTTCAGAGACAGCGTCAGCTTGTGCAGAACCGGGTCGAACGGATCATCGCGTCCGTCGAAGAGCGGCAGCAGAAACAGCGGCGTCAGAATTTCGCGGATCAGGAAGCGGATCGAAGAAACAGTTCGGGCAATTCGACCGTCGACAAAGTTCTCTCGACCGTCGAGGCAGAGCTGACGACGCCCCCGAAACGTCGCCGCGCGGAACCGGTCGTCGTCACCGAGGAACACGACTACCACGTCATCGCCGAGAACGTTCCGTTTGAGCAGATTGCCGAGCTCGTGACGCGACCGGACCTCTACCCCGGTCTGGACTTCGAGCTGGTCACGCGTCGCGAGTACCCGCAGGGAGCATTCGCCTCGCACATTGTCGGCTATCGACAATCGCTTGCGACTGAGGAACGCGACGGGAACGACTCGCGTCCGTTGCCGATCGACGAAGACATCCTGCCTGGCGACTTCACCGGGCGAACCGGAATCGAGCGATCGTACGATCATCTGCTGCGAGGTCGTCGCGGCCAGCGGCGAATCGTCCGGAACGCAGACGGGGAAATCATCCGCCGCGAAATCGTGCGCGAGGCTCGACCGGGCTCTGATGTTACTCTCGCTCTGGATGAGCCTCTGCAGCGGCGTGCCGAGCAGATTCTCGACCGCGACGTCATCGGGCAGGACCCGATCGCCTGGCGTCCCTCGCGTCAAATCGACTCGTCCGAAACTCACATCAAACTGCCAGAGCCGGCGGCTGAGATTCCTGAGGGGGATCTGTCGGAGATCGCACGGCAGAACGTTTACCCGAAAGGCGCGTGCCTGATCGCGATGAACGTTCACACGGGCGAGCTGCTTGCCGCGGCCGCCGCGCCGCGATTCGATCTGCGACTGCTTGTTGACCACAACGACGAGTTGTGGCAGCAACTCCAGGCCGATCCCCGGCAGCCGATGTTTCCCCGGCTGACGAAAATGGCGCTGCCGCCCGGCTCGGTTTTCAAAACTCTCACAGCGATCGCCGCGCTGGAAGAGCCGAATTTCAATCCGGACGCCTCGGTGTACTGTCGAGGGTACCTCGACGTCCCGCACAAACATCGCTGCTACGTGTACCGTCACTACGGAGTCGGGCACGGCGAGGTGACTCTGGAAGATGCCATCTGCCGATCGTGCAACGTCTTTTTTTACTCGACCGCGAGAGACCTCGGAGCACGGCCGCTCGTTCGAACGGCGCAGCGAATGGGATTTGGCCAGCCGACCGGCATTGACCTTCCGGATGAGTCGTCCGGAAACCTGCCTCAATTGAAGACCGATGCCGCGATCACGCTGGCGTCGCTCGAAGTTCACTCGTCAGGCGGCGGCGACCTCGGTCCTGCTATGAGCGAACCTCGACCGCAGCCTGTTGATCCGCTCGGCCTGGCGATCGGACAGTCGACGCTCACCGTGACTCCTCTGCAGATCGTTCGTCTGATGGCGGCCGTGGCGAACGGAGGAGAGCTCGTCACACCGCGAGTCGTTCGGCAGGTCAACACGTCTGGGCCTTTCGCAAGGAGGGATTCGTCCGGTGGCCGGTCTGTCGCGGAGTTTCAATCCGCCGGAAAAACGATAACCGGGCTTTCCGAGAGGACGCTGCATCTTGTGCGAAGCGGTCTGGAGCAGGTCGTCGCCTCACCGCGTGGCACGGGGTACAAACACGTGCGGCTGAAGTCCGTTTCGATCGCTGGGAAAACGGGCACAGCTGAGACCGGCGGCCGACCGGACCATGCCTGGTTCGCTGGCTACGTCCCCGCTGAACGTCCGCAGATCGCCTTCGTCGCGGTCGTCGAACACGGCGGTTCTGGCGGAGTCGCCGCAGGACCGCTTGCGAAGAAGCTTGTGGAAGAAATGCTCAAACAGCGTTTGGTCGTGCCGCCAGCGAAGACTGAGTGACCGTTCAATCTTTCGCGTCTCAATCTTTCGCGTCGACTGACGGGATGTAACTGTTGGAGATTTTCGCGTAGTCTTCCCGCACTGGGCTGAACACGTCTAGAACGACGGCAGGTCCGCCGACGGCGACCGCTCGGTGAGGCACGTTGCCCGGAATGAGGTACATCTCGCCGGGCTCGCAGATGCGTGTTTCATCGCCGATCGTCAACTGCATCTTTCCAGAGATCAGCATGCCGCCCTGCTCGTGCGGGTGATTGTGCAGTGGGATCTCGGCGCCCTCGTCCATCTCAAGATAGGACAGCATCAGGTTCTCGCCAAAGGGAGCCCGCATGCGGCAGCCGGGAACCGGTTCAATGGCCTGCAACTCGTCGAGATTGATGAACGCCATGATCTTTGCGGTCCTTTGCGTCTTCGCGTCAGAAAACGGCGTGCCTATTTGGAGTCCTGGATTTCCGTGATCTCAAAATGGAGCGTCCCTTTCGGAGCGTCCACTTCGACCTTGTCTCCCACTTTCTTTCCGGCCATCGCAGTCGCCATCGGGCTACTGGTGAGAATCTTCATGGGGTCTGATGTGTAGTCTTCCTCGCCAGGACCGACGAACTCGTAACGCTCTTCGTCATCCAGGTCGAGGTCCTTGACTGTCACCACGCTGCCGAACGTGACGACACCTTTTGGCATCAGCGATTTGTCAACGATTGTGCAGCCAGCAAGCTTTGACTTCAGCTGATTGATCTTCGCCTGCAGCATGCCCTGAGCTTCACGCTGTCCGTGGTACTCCGTGTTTTCTTTGAGGTCGCCCTCAGCACGTGCCTCAGCGATCTTCTCAGCGATGGCGGGCATTTGCTCGTCTTCCATCTGGCGGATTTGCTCGCTGAGCTTTTCGTAGCCTTCCCGGCTGATTGGATTGGGCATGAGAGATTCCTGCGCTGATTGTGCAATGCCGTTTGTTTGGATCAGGCGCAACAATAACTGGCGGCCGAAATGGTTGTTGCCAACCGATTCGGCCGCCAGTGAAGCTGCTTAAACTGAGACGATTGTAAAGGGCTTGTTTGTTTTCTGTCTATCCGACGTCTTTCCACGAACGCTCTTTGGCACTTGCCAGAACGGCGTCACAGACTTTGGCCGTTTCCAGCGCGTCGCGGAATGTCGGTCTGCAGGGCTCGCCACTCGAAAGTGAGGCGAGGAAGTCTGCGACCTGATGCACGAAGGTGTGCTCGTAGCCGATGCAGAGACCGGGCACCCACCACTTATCCATGTAGGGCTGATCGCCGTCGGTCACATGGATGGTTCTCCAGCCTCGGACGATTCCGTCGTCGCTGTGGTCGAAGAACTCAAGACGGTTCAGGTCGTGCAGGTCCCAGCGGATCGAAGCGTGCTCGCCATTGATCTCGAACGTGTAAAGAGCCTTGTGGCCACGAGCGTACCGAGTCGACTCGAACAGGCCGAGTGATCCGTTGTTGAAGTGGCAGTGGAAGAGGCAGGCATCGTCGATCGTGACCGCCTGCTTTTCACCGGTCGCCTGATGGACACGTTCTTTAATGAACGTTTCCGTCATGGCCGACACGTCTTTGATGCCGCCGTTCAGCCAGATCGCCGTATCGATGCAGTGGGCGAGAAGGTCGCCGGTCACGCCAGAGCCAGCGGCGTTGGCGTCCAGACGCCAGAGAGCCTCGCCGCCTTGAGGCAGGTCTTCACTGATCGTCCAGTCCTGCAGAAAGTTGGCTCGGTAATGGAAGATTCGGCCGAGCTTCCCGGAGTCGATAATCTGCTTGGCGAGAGTGACGGCCGGAACGCGTCGATAGTTGTACCAGACGGTGTTCGCGACGCCGGCCTTTTCGATGGCTTCCACCATCGGCAGGCTTTCTTCGGTCGTGCGGGCCAGTGGCTTTTCGCAGAGAACCATTTTGCCGGCTGCCGCGGCGGCAATGGCGATCTCTGCGTGAGTGTTGTTGGGCGTGCAGATATCGATGGCGTCGATGTCGTCCCGAGCGATCAGAGCTTTCCAGTCAGTCTCGACCGACTCGTAGCCCCACTGTTCGGCGAAAGCCTTCGCACGACCTTCGTTGCGGGCACAGATGGATTTCAGAACCGGCCGGTACTCAAGGTCGTGGAAGAAATCGTTGACACGCTTGTAGCCGTTCGAGTGAGTTCGGCCCATGAAGCCGTAGCCGACAAGGCCGATGTTGAGAGGTTTCTTCGCCACAAAAGACTCCTTCGGAAAATGACCAGGTCCGAATGACCAATGACCATCATACTTCTTTGGTGTTTCGATAGATGCTGCTGAAAATGAGGACGAGTTCGTGTGCTTCTTTCCAAAACTCACGAGCACGTTCTGCTTCAACCGGACACGCGGCTGCAAACATTCTTAACCAGTGCTCGGTCTCTTTCGCCTCTCTCTTGCAGAGGCTGATTCGGTACCGAAATTCCTTTCGGGTCCCTGATTCGTCGGCCTCGCCGTAATTCGCTCCAATGCTTGTTGAAGATCGAACGAGTTGAGAAATCACGGGACGAGAAACGAAATCTTCTTTCTCTGTCCGAACAAATCGAATGACGTTTTCGCCGAATACGGCAGTTCGCTCTGAGAGGTCAAACCGCTGACCAGATTTCTCTCCATTGGACATTGGTCCCTGCTCATTGGTCATTCAGTGTCAGTTCGCGTCCCTGACTTTGATCATCGCATCCAGAATCGTGTTCCACGTTCCCGCAGTTTCCAGCATCTCGTTGGGGAACATGCAGCCGTCCCAGCAGATGTGCTGGATGCCTCGGTCGGCGTAGTCCTTCAGCCAGTAGGTTGAGCACTTTGTGATGTCCAGCTTGCCCTTCGGATCGTCGGCCGGGCAGTGCTTGCCGGTCTTGTCGTGCGAGCCGGCTCCGTGAACCGTGCCGTCATTCTGAGCGACGTGGAAGTCAATCGTCCACGGACGCAGCTTGTCGACCATTTTTTCATACGCAGCGTAGAACTCGTCTGCGGAATAGCCTTCGTGAAGCCAGGCGTGCTCGGGAGCGTTGTAGCCCATGAGGTACAGATAGGTGTGAGCTATGTCGGCCTGGAAGCCGAGCGTCTCCGGCATGCCGACTTCTTCGAGCAGGTCGAGCATATCTTTCCACGAGTGCATGCCGGCCCAGCAGATCTCACCTTCGGCGGCGAGTCGCTGACCGCTGTCGGCAGCGATCTTTGCGGCTTCGCGGAACGTGTCCGCGATGCGAGAGGTGTTGGCTTTGGCGTTCTCGCGCCACTTCTCGACACCGAATTCGGCTGAGTCGATTCGGATGACGCCGTACTTGCGGATTCCGTGATCCTCGAAAACGCGAGCAATCCGGCAGGCCATCTTCACAGCGGAAAGAAACTTGCCGCGGGATTCCTCGTCACCCATCGCCGAGTCGCCGACCGTTCCCGGCCACACGGGAGCCACCAGCGAACCGACCGAGAATCCAAAGCTCTGAATCTGATCGGCGATGGCTCGCAGTTCGTCGTCGCTGGCTTCCGGATTCGTGTGTGGCAGAAACAGAAAGTAGTCGATTCCGTCGTACTTCTGTCCGTTGACCTCAGCGGCGGCGGTCAGTTCGAGCATCCGCTCCAGACTGATCGGCGGCTCCTGACCTTCGTCGGTGCCTTTACCAACCAGACCGGGCCACATGGCGTTGTGCAGTTTCAGTGACATCGGGCAATCCTTTCAGGATTGGAATGTCCAATCGCCAATGACCAATGTCCAGACGGCGGCTGCATTGGTCATTGAGGTTTGATCATTGGTCATTAAACGTTTTTGTAAGCCCCAACTTCCGGGGCGTCCGGTTGAGCATCCGGGCCGAAGTAGCGGAGGCCGACCAGTGCGTCGGAGCCGGTGTTTTCGAACTCGACACCCTCGGCCGCTCGTTTGGCGGTGACGAACACTTCGTCCTCGGTCAGGTCACCGAAGAGGATCATCGCCGGAGTCTGCAGTTTCAGGCTGCCGATGCGGCCTTCACCCTGCGTCGTGATCCAGGAAAATGCTCCAGGATCGGTGATCGTGCATTTGGCTCCGGGCTGAAGGGTGAGTTCCTTCGCCGTGAAGAGTTGCTCGCCATCGACCTTGCCGTAGACGATCCAGCGATCGACGTAACCTTCGCCTTCGGAGCAGACGATCGGTTCCAGGTAGTTGTTGTCTTTGAAATCCGGATCGACGTTCTTGTCCCAGTCGAGGGCGTCGACCAGGTACTGGTTGTCGTCGTGATGCTCTTTCGGAAAGTCTTTGGTGAGGAGTGCTCGCGGAACTTCGCGACCCTCGACCAGGTTCTGGTACATCCCGAAAACGTCCGAGCCCCACTGCGGCTCGTACGTGCAGAGGCTGCCCGGAGCGTGCAGTACGCAGGGCGGAATCAGCCACCCGGTGCCCGGCTTCAGGCGGTACGCCTTCGACAGGTCGAGGATGCCGTTGTCACCTTTGTTCCAGTCGTCGAGGCACTTTTTGACCTGTGCTTTGGTCGTGCCCGGCTCAAGTCCCATGAACGTGTAGGGGAAGTTGTTTCCTGTCGGGTTGTACTGAGGCGGGAAGTAATACGACTCGGGCTTGCCTTCCTGACCGACCAGTTTCGCCTGCGCGGCGTTCTGGTGCATGTGGTGAGGAATCGGGCCCATGTTGTCGAAAAATTTTGAGTAGACCGGCCACTTGCCGTACTTCGACCAGATCGACTCGCCAATGATCTCGGCCCCCAGTTCCGCAATGGCATCCCGCAGCAGAAACTGCTCGCCAGTCGGAGTCACACAAAAGCTGTAGCCTTCGAACTCGCCCCGATTGTCATTCGCGGCGGGAGTCGTCGAGCCGAACCATCGCTCATCGATGCCGCCCCGGTTCATGCCGAGGGCGTAATAATGGTCCGGGTGAAGCTTCAGTCGTCGCCCCGGCTGCAGGAACGAGCGAGGCACCCAGTTCGGGGCGAGGCGAAAAATTCCGTTGGTTTCGGACAGAACATTGGCTGCAAGAGTGGCGGCACTCGCCATGGCGGATTCCCGGGGTCAATCGTGAGCGGATGAAGCAGCAGCGTTAACTGCAATAAGCAAAACAGGTTACAGAAAATGCCGCAATCGAGAGCGCTCGCAGTCCGACAGCGGACTCGTCAGCGTAATTTTGCCGAGACTTTTCTTCAACCACGAACGCAAAGATGTATCCAAATGGATACATCGCGTGAAGGTCGTCACCAGGCCAGGCGATCCTCGGGAAGTGTTGACCGGCTGCTGAAAGATTTGTCGCGCGTGTCAGCTGGAAGGCAAGGTCAAACAGCACATCTGCCTGTGACGGATCGACAGTAGCCTGCGAGGATTCCGGGATTCATCACGGCTGGTGACCGGCCTGGATGTCTCTCCCTGGCGTGCTCATGATGATCCCGGAAGCTGATAAGATCTCATCGTCGTTCAATTCGTTGTCGCACAAATTCGGTGTGGGATGGGTCCTTCTGCCTTGCTGAGTCATCCGTCATCCGGGAATTTGCAGCTCGACGTGACTCCGAGAACACCTCGCCGAAAACCAAAACCAAATCCAACGAGCAATGTGGAAAAGGGCATCCGCCATGACACGTCTCTTTGCACTCGTCGCCGCACTCGCATTTCTGTCTGGTTGTGGGGACGACGAGGTCGTGAATGAGGGTGGTCCGTCATCGGACCAGGCGGGGTTTGAGTCTCCGGAAAAGGCGTTTGAGGCATTTCAGCAAGCGGGAGCCGCAAACGATTTTCCTGGCCTCGTCCGTTGTCTGTCTCCGGAATCAGTCGACTCGATGGCCGAGATGATCATGTTTCCCCTGGCACTGATGGCCGCGTTTGATCCGGAGAAAGAAAAAGAGATCAAGAAACTGCTCGCGAAACACGGCATCGACATGGACGACGAGACTCAGAACGAGTCTCCGCTGAAAAAACTGAAAGACAAAGAGGCGTACATCGCCGACGCGTGGAAATGGCTGGACGAGAACGCGGATGACGACAAGAAGGACGCCTCGCCGCTGGCCCTGCTGGTGACAGGAAAGATTGGCGAGATCACGAAGGACAGGCTTCCAGCCCGTGCTGAGCGGACTCCGCAGGGGCTGGAAGCCCCTGCCACTTTTCGGGAGGTGTCTGCTCGGGCTGGAAGCCCGAGCCACGGGAGGCCTGGTGCAGGGCGTCGGCGTGCGTCGTGCGATTTCCCATCCGCTGAAACTCGTTGCCACTGCGGTCGGCGAACGTGACGGACTGCTCTCCGGTCGCGACGGCCGCGGACACCTCACCCAGCGTCAGCTCCAGCTCGCTCAGGTTGCCGGCGACGATTGCGGCATTCTTCCAGGTTTTCTGTTCGACTGCCATTCCCAATGCCACCTGCATCGGCTCTGCCGCCTCGGTCAGCCGGCCGAGGGCTCGCAGGTAGCAGGCCGCTTCGTTGAGCAGCCACGCCTGGGCGGCGGGCGAGAGGCTGGGCGAGAGCTGGCTCCACGGACGATCGAAGAAGCACGCCACCGCGCCCAGGTCCGCACTGATCGCTCCGAGCTTTCTCGAACTGTAGTAGTCGTCGCTCCCCGTGCCGCGCAGGATGCGGTCGTGGTAGACGTCGACACGCGCTTTCTCATGCAGGCCGGCCTGGCAGCCGTGGGCGACGGCCTGGTACAGCGGGGCGAGGCCGTCGATTGTGGCGGGGCGGTGTTCGGTCGTGTTGCAGAGGTGCTCGAACAGCCGGATGTGACCCTCGGTCCAGGACGACGACACCACGTCCTTCTGGCCGGGAGGGCGAGGCTCCTGCCGAGCCGCGGGATCGGGGGTGGCGCTTGCGGCTCGGCGGGAGC